>JAGNKU010000011.1 GCA_017999985.1 Phycisphaerae bacterium
TTCAACTAGCGGGGGCAGGACTCGAACCTGCGACCTCCGGGTTATGAGCCCGACGAGCTACCAACTGCTCTACCCCGCAATCGCAATGTAAGCCTACCGCCCATCTGGCCGCTGTCAAGCTTCGCCACCTGCATATCACGGAAATGCCGTGGCCCATGCCGCCATGTGCACGCGAAAAGCGCGCCAGACATGGTGTACGCCGTACCACACCACACACGGCAAACCGCGCAGTGAACACCGCACCGGGGAGGCACGAATCGCATGCACGGCGTAGGCCGCACCACGCGGCGCACGCGGCACCGCACAGCGCACGCCGCCACACGCGGCCACCTCCAGTAACGATCCGCCCCCCTACCTGCCCGCACTCACGGACTCCCGCCGCACTCATGCATCCCTACTCGCAATCGCGCATCCCCACCTGCGCTCGCACCGTACTACCCGCGCTCACAAGTTCCCGCCCCCACTCGCAGATCCCCGCCCGCGGTCACACATTTCCACCCGCGCTCACGCACTCCCGCCCGCGTCGCGCGCCCGTTCCGCTGGCGTGATCGCCACGCACACCGTCGCGCCTACGCCCCCGAACCCGGCTCCAGCACCGCCGGCACTTTGAAAAAGGCGTCCTCCCGCTCTGGGGCGTTCCGCAGCGCCTCACCATCCGCGTACGTCGCCCCGGGCACATCATCCGCGAGCACGTCCGTCACCGGCAGGGCGTGCACCAACGGCTCCACCCCGTCCGTGTTCACACCCTCGATCTGCTTGAAATAGGCGAGAATTTCACCCAATTGGCCGGCGAACACGCGCACTTCTTCGGTACTGAGGTTCAGCCGCGCCAACTTCGCGATGTGCCGCACCTGGGCCGCATCAATCCCGCCGGCCATCACCGTCCCTCCGCGCTACGCCTCCGGGGCCGACGGTGTCGGTGGCACCCAGTCGCGCTTCACGGGCTTCACAACCAGGCCCATCCGGATGGCCTTCGCGCTCACGCGAATACGCGTCACCCGGCCGTCCACCAGCGCCCGCACCCGCTGGATATTCGGCTTGAACTGCCGCGCGCTGATGCCGGTGGTCTTCCGCCCGACGCCGCCCAGGTACTTCGCCTTGCCACGCCGCGCGATCGACCGACCAAAGATCGTCTTCTTCCCGGTGAAATAGCATTTCCGGGCCATGACACCCTCATTTCCATGCACACGTTGCACACACGCCAAGCGCGCCGGGAGGTTCCTGACGCGAGCCCTGTAGTTTACCTGGCGCCTAACACCTGGTCAAACCGATTCCAGGCCGCGCGCTCGCGGACATCTGGCAATCCGCCGCGTCCCGCGGTAAAGTGCTCGGCTAGCGCGGACAATGGGCAAGGCCTAAGTGCAGCATCCAACCACGGAGCCCGTGCAGCCATGACCAAGACCCACAACCTGCCCCCGGAACCTTATTCTTTACGTCTCAACAACTTACGCGCGGAACTCACCCGCCGCAAGCTCGACGGCTATCTCATCCAGGAACGCATGGATCAATACTGGGCGACCGGCTTCACCGGCGAGGACGGCGCCGTCCTGTTCACCCAACGCGCTGTTGTGCTCCTTACCGATGGACGTTTCGACGAAGCTGCCAGCATCGAGGCCCCCTACGCCCGCAAAGTCCTCCGCAAGAAGCGCTCCCCCGACGAGACCATCAAGGAAGTCCGCCACTGCAAGGTCAAGCGACTCGGCTTCAATCCCGGCCACATGACCGTCAGCGAGTTCAACGCCTTGAAGAAGCTCGCGACGGGCATCAAGCTGGTCCCCGCCGAGGGCCTCGTGACGCCGTACCGTGCCTGCAAGGACAGCAGCGAGGTCATGCGCCTGCGGGCCGCGATCCATGTGGCCGAGGCCGCCTTCGAAAAGGTCCGCCGCTGGCTGCAACCCGGTCAGACGGAGCGCGAGATCGCGACCCAGCTCGTGTACGAGATGCAGAAGCTCGGCGCCCAGGGCGAAACCTTCCCGTCCATCGTCGCCGTCGGGCCCAGCTCCTCGCTGCCGCACTACGAGCCTGGCGATCGCCAGCTCGTCGAGAACGAAGTGCTCCTCATCGACTGGGGCGCGCGCGTCAACTGGTACGGCAGCGACTTGACCCGTGTGGTATGGCTCGGTAGCATCCCGCCCCAAATGCGGGCGGTGTTCGATGTCGTGCGCACAGCGCACGACCGCGCCATCGAGGCCGTGCGCCCCGGCATCAAGGCCCGCGACGTGGACCACGTGGCCCGCGCGATTATTGAGAAGGCCGGCTACGGCAAGCTGTTCAATCACGGGCTCGGGCACGGCTTGGGCGTCGTCGCCCACGAATCCCCCCGCGTGGCGAAGACCTCCGTCGATGTACTCAAGCCCGGCATGGTGATCACCATCGAGCCGGGTATTTATCTCCCCGGCGTCGGTGGTGTCCGGCTCGAGGACGACGTGCTGGTCACCGAGTCCGGTTACGAAGTGCTCTCGTCCCTGCCGGTCGAGTTCACATGAGCCAGACCAAGAAAACCGGCGAAGAAACCAACGGCGGCAGCGCCGCGAGATTGCCCATGGACATCAAGCACATCAAGAGCCTGATCGAGCTCATGGTCGAGAACGACCTGAGCCGCATGGAACTGCGCGAAGGCGAGTCGCACATCCTGCTGCGCCGCGGTCAGCCTCCCGTGGCCGTTGCGCCGCCGGTGGTTCACACCGTGGCGGCCAATCCCGGTCCGGCCGCGCTGGCCGCCCCGGCACCGGTCGCCGCCGACAACGAGATCCTGATCCGCTCGCCGATGGTCGGCACGTTCTACCTCGCGGCCGATCCGGAATCGCCTCCCTTCGTCAACATCGGCACGCTCGTCGAGCCCAACACGGTCGTGTGCCTGATCGAGGCGATGAAGGTCTTCAACGAGCTGAAGGCCGAAGTCTCCGGCCGCATCACCAAGATCCTGGCCAAGAACGCGCAGGCCATCGAGTTCGATCAACCGCTGTTCGCCGTCGCACCGGCCTAACCCGAAGCGGGGTGCGGATGTTCACCCGAATCCTGGTCGCCAACCGAGGCGAGATCGCGCTCCGCGTCATCCGCGCCTGCCGTGACATGGGCATCGAGGCCATCGCGGTGTACTCGCGCGCCGATCGCGACGCGGCGTACCTCAAGCTCGCTCACGACGCCATCTGCATCGGGCCGGAGTCGCCCGGCCAGTCGTATCTCAACGCCGCCGCGATCATCTCGGCCGCCGAGCTGGCCGACGTGCAGGCCGTCCACCCCGGCTACGGCTTCCTCGCCGAGAACTCGAAGTTCGCGCAGATGTGCCGCGACTGCAAGATCGAATTCATCGGCCCCAGCGCCGAAGCCATGCAGAAGCTCGGCGACAAGGTGGCCGCCCGCAAGCTCGCCCGCGAGGCGAAGGTCCCGCTCGTCCCCGGCAGCCACGGCACCATCGACACCGATGACGACGCCGTCGCGCTCGCCACCAAGATCGGCTATCCCGTCATGATCAAGGCCGCGGCCGGCGGGGGCGGGCGCGGCATGCGCGCCGCCCATAACGAAGCCTCACTGCGCTCCGGCTTCCGCCACGCGCGCGCTGAGGCCGAGGCGGCGTTTCGCGACGGCACGCTGTATATCGAGAAGCTGATCGAGCGACCGCGCCATGTCGAGGTCCAGCTCCTCGGCGACCGGCGCGGCAACGTCGTCCACCTCTGGGAGCGCGACTGCTCGCTGCAGCGCCGCCATCAGAAGCTGGTCGAGGAATCACCCTCGCCGCACATCAGCGCCCGCACGCGCGAGAAGCTCTGCAACGCCGCGGTCCGCCTCGCGAAGGCCGCCGGCTACTACTCCGCCGGCACCTGCGAGTTCCTCCTCGACCAGGACGAGAATTTCTACTTCATGGAAGTGAACGCCCGCGTCCAAGTCGAACACCCGGTCACCGAACTCGTCACCGGCGAGGACATCGTGCAGTGGCAGATCCGCGTCGCCGCCGGCGAGCCGCTCAAGCTCCGGCAGGAGCAGATCCAGCACAGCGGCTACGCGATCGAGTGCCGCATCAACGCCGAGAACCCGGACGATGACTTCCGGCCGTGCCCCGGCCCGGTGCAGGAGTTCATCCCCCCGGGCGGCCCCGGCGTGCGCCTCGACACGCACGTCTACGCCGGCTACACGGTCAGCCCGTACTATGACTCGCTCATCGCAAAGCTGCTGGTGCATCGGCCAACGCGCGCCGACGCGATCAACGCGATGCGCCGTGCGCTGGGCGAGTTCGTCGTGCGGCCGATCAAGACGACGATCCCCCTGCACGCGGCGATCATGGAGCAGGCGGACTTTGTCAAGGGCAACGTCGACACCAATTTCATCGAACGCACCTTCAGTCTTGCCAACCGCTGACCAGTGAGGACGACGCTCCCGTCCGGGAGGGCGATACCCCCGTCCTGGAGGGTGAAGATCCCCGTCCAGGGGGCTGAGCTCCCGCTGAGCCGCGCGAGGGCAGATCTCCAGCCCTGCCATCTGTGACACCTGCGTCCCGCCCGTGAAGTCCCCCACGCGCGTTTGCCGCCGCGCAGGAAACGCAGCGTCAAATCCGCCGGCCAGCCGTCTATTGCCTAACTGAAATCCGCGTTCGGGCCGCGGGCCGTTGAGACCGGCGTTTGCATTCAGCGCCGGGCCGTCTAGAGAACAGCACCGTGCCGTTCAGACGACGCGCATCCCGTACGCGCCCTGTTAAGGAGCATCCCATGTCGCGTTTCATTCACAGGCTGCCCATTGTGTGGGCCACCATCCTCAGCCTGCAGTTCCCACCGCTCTGTGCCGCCGCTGGGCATGATGCTTACATGCGCTTCGGCCCACCGACCAACGTGTTTCCGGCCGTCGTGACGGCCGACATCCACATTCTGAATCCCGACGGCACGTGGGGCACCATCCCCGTACCGCCGATCATCGTCCCGCCGGGGATTCCGGCCGAGGTCAAACGCGACCTCGTCATGGCGGCGCTCGAGAGCGTGACCGATCCGCGCATCGGCGCTATTACACCGCTCGTGCCGGCCGGCCTCCAGGTGCACCTCGAAACGATCCGCCCGATTCGCGTGCGGTTCAACCCCGGGGCCACCGGCGAAAGCCCCGACTATGTGCTCTGCAAGGCGATCGACCTGGGCGTCGTGGCCTACAACGGGTTCTTCGACCCGCTCGACTACGCCCAGCAGCCCGCCATCTTCACCGCCGGCATCATCACCGACGTGGGCGAACTGACGGCGCAGGTCTCGGCCACGGAGCTGAACCTCCAAACTGACGGGCCCATCATCTGCCAGGCCCTCTTCCAGCGCCTTGCGCCGCACGCGCCCCAATACGGGGCTCAGATCAACTACGCTGGCGATCGACTCGAGATCTACTTCGATCCGGCCTATTCCGTCCAAACCGGCGGCGTAATCTTCGGTACGACCTCGCCAGGACAGGGCGCCGCGGCGGAGGTCGCGCCACGCGTGCGGTTCATCACCGGCGACGTGAACTGCGACGGTGAGGTCAGCTTCCGCGACATCAACGTGTTCATCCTGGCCCTGACCAACCCGGCCGCATACGCCGCCGCTTACCCCGACTGCGACCCACTGACCGCCGACATCAACGGCGACGGTGTCGTTGACTTCCGCGACATCAACCCGTTCGTGCAACTGTTGGCCGGCGGTGGCTAGAGCCGTTTCGAAACGCCTGCGTGATCCAGGGAGGGCGAACTTCCGGCCGAGCCGAGCCTCAGCCGGAGCCTCGCCCTCCTGTTCTGCGCCGGACGGTTATCACGTCTGCCCTATCCAGTCTGCGGCGCTGCCGCCGCGCCGGTGCGGCGGTCCAGCAGCCAGCCGCACAGCGCCGGCAGCACAACGAGCGTCAGCAGCGTGCTACTGATGATGCCGCCGATGACCACGGTCGCGAGGGGCCGTTGCACCTCCGCACCCGTACCCGTCGCAATCGCCATCGGTACAAAACCCAGCGACGCGACCAGCGCCGTCATCAGCACGGGCCGCAGCCGCGTCAGGCTGCCCCGCACGATCGCCTCGTGCAGGCCCGCACCTTCCCGCCGCAACTGGTTGATGAAGCTCACCATCACCAGGCCATTGAGCACCGCGACACCGGACAGCGCGATGAACCCGATGCCGGCGGAGATCGAGAACGGTATGTCGCGCAGCCACAGGGCCAGCACGCCGCCGGTCAGCGCCAGCGGCACCCCCGTGAAGACCAGCAGCGCCTGGCGCACCGAGTTGAACGTCGCGAACAGCAGCACGAAGATCAGCCCGAGCGCAAGCGGGACCACGATCACGAGCCGCTGGCGGGCGGCGACCAGGTTTTCATACTGCCCGCCCCAACCGAGCCAGTACCCCTCCGGCAGCCGCCCAATCCGCTGCTCGATGCGCTGCTGCGCCTCGGCGACGAACCCGCCCAGGTCGCGGCCGCGGACGTTGCACTGCACCACTGCCCGCCGCTTGCCGTCCTCCCGCCGAATCGCCCGCGCCCCTTCACCGGTCTCGATGCGCGCCAGGCTGGCAAGCGGCACATACCCGGCGGAAAGACCGGCGCGCACGCCCCCGCCGTCCGCGCTGGCCAGGGCGTGGTCGCCGGCTGCGCGAGCTGGCAGCGGCACGGGCAGATCGCCGATCGCGCGGATGTCGCGGCGCAGGTCTTCCGGCATCCGCACCACGAGCGGGAACCGCCGGTCGCCCTCCATCACCTGTCCGGCCTCGACGCCGCCGAGCGCAATCTCCACCACGTCCTGAACATCGGCTACGTTCAGACCGTAGCGCGCCACCGCCGCCCGATCGATATCGATGGTGATCATCGGCATACCCGCGATCTGCTCGACTTTCACGTCCGCCGCACCGGCGATCGCGCGCAGTTCGCCGGCCACGCGGGCGGCGCACTCCAGGAGCGTGCCCAGATCGTCGCCATAAATCTTGACCGCCAGGTCGCTGCGCACGCCGGCGATCAGCTCGTTCATGCGCAGCTCGATTGGCTGGCTGAATTCATAGTTCTGCCCGGGCAGGTCGCGGACGACGCGTTCCATCGCCTCGGCGAGCTCTTCCTGCGTCCGCGCACGTTTCCACTGGTCGCGCGGCTTGAGCAGCATGTAGGTATCCGACACCTCCGGGCCGCACACGTCGGTGACCACTTCGGATGTGCCGGTGCGGGCGAAGATGGCGGCAATTTCGTCCGGGAATTCCCGCAGCAGCGTCTGCTCGACGCGCTCCTGCATCTCGAGGCTGGTGGTCAGCGCGATGCTCGGCATGCGCGTCGGCTGGAGCGCGAGCGCGCCTTCACTGAGCTGCGGGACGAACTCGCTGCCCATCCGCGTCGCGAGCAGCAGCGCCCCCGCGACGACCAGCGCCGCCCCACCGCCCACCAGCCACCGCAGCCGCACCGCCCACTCGACGACCGGACGATAGATCGCCTTCGCCCAGCGGACGAGGAACATGTCGCGCTCGGCGACCCGGCCACCCAGCACCAGCGCGATGAGCGCCGGCACGACGGTGAACGTCAGCAGCACGGCCCCGGTCAGCGCGAGCAACACCACCAGCGCCATCGGGCGAAACATCTTTCCTTCGATCCCGGTAAGCGTCACGATCGGTAAGTACACGATCATGATGATCAGCTCGGCAAACAGCGTCGGCCGGCGTACCTCGCTGGCCGCCTCGTGCACGAGCTGCAGGCGCTCCGGGCGCGTCAGTCGCCGGCCGAGCTCACG
Source organism: Phycisphaerae bacterium (assembly GCA_017999985.1). NCBI lineage: Bacteria > Pseudomonadati > Planctomycetota > Phycisphaerae > Phycisphaerae bacterium. The sequence goes on from JAGNKU010000011.1 coordinate 7,691, forward strand.
CTGGCGCAGCCCGAGCCGGCGGATGACGTTTTCCACCATGACCACGGTCCCATCAATGATGATCCCGAAGTCGATCGCTCCCAGGCTCATGAGGTTGGCGCTGATGTGGTTCTGGGCCATGCCCGTGATCGCGAACAGGAGCGAGAGCGGGATCGTGAGCGCCACGACGAGCGCCGCCCGCACGCTGCCGAGCAGCAGGAACAGCACGGCGATGACCAGCACCGCCCCCCAGGTCAGGTTGTCGCGCACCGTGTGCAGCGTCGCGTCGACCAGGTAGCTCCGGTCATAGAGCGTCGTGATTTGCACATTCTCCGGAAGCGCCTTGTTTACGTCGGCAATCTTTTGCGCGACGCGGTGTGCCACCGTCCGGCTGTTTTCGCCGTAGAGCAGAATCGCGGTGCCGACGACCGCCTCGTGCCCATTGGCCGTGCCGCTGCCGGTGCGGAGTTCCTGGCCCAGGGCCACCTCCGCCACGTCCCTGACGTAGATCGGCGTGCCATCCTGCGTGCCGAGCTTGATATTGCGGATGTCGTCCATGGTCTGGATGAGGCCGGTCGCGCGGATCGTGTACTGCTCGCCGGCATGCTCAATGTACCCCCCGCCGACGTTGGCGTTGTTCGCGGCCAGCGCCGTGAGCACGTCGCGAAAGCTGAGCCCGTAGGCCATCAGGCGCAGCGGATCCGGCGTGACGTGGTATTGCTTCTCGTAGCCGCCGATGCTGTTCACCTCGGTGAGGCCTGGCACGGAGCGCAGTTGCGGCTTGACGATCCAGTCCTGGATCGTGCGCAAGTCCGTCGGCGTATATTCCGTGCCATCCGGCTTCGGGCCGACAGCATCCACGCTCCAGAAGTAGATCTCGCCCAGCCCAGTCCAGATCGGCCCGAGCAGCGGCGTACCGACGCCGGCCGGCAGGCTCTCCTTCGCCTCGGACAGCCGCTCGCTGACGAGCTGACGCGCGCGGTAGATGTCCACGTCGTCGTCGAAGATCACGCTCACCTGTGACACGCCGTAGAACGAGACCGAGCGAATCTCCTCGACGCCGGGGATGCCCTGCATGGCCCACTCGATCGGCGCGGTAATCTGCTGCTCGATCTCGACGGGCGCCAGACCGGTGACGCCGGTGTTGATCTGCACCTGCTTGTTGGTGACGTCCGGCACGGCGTCAATCGGCAGGCGGGTGAAGTTCCAGATGCCAAGCGCGGCGACGCCGATGGCCAGCGCCACCATGAGGTAGCGCTGCTGAATGGCGAACTGCAGTAGCTGACTGATCATGATTCACACACCCGTTCCAAACCGCGCCGCCGCCCTAATGCTCGTGCACGGCTTCACGCTTGCCGAGCTCGGCCTTCAGCATGACTGCGCCCTGCGCTGCGTACCGCTCGCCGGGCCGCAGTCCGTCCACGATCTCGACGCACGTGCCGTTCTCACGCCCCATGGACACGGCGCGCGGCTCAAAACCGGCGCCCTCCGCGACAAACACCACCGGCGCGCCCTTCACCCTCTGGAGCGCGGCGCGCGGCACCAGCACCGGCACCGGCACGCGATCCAGCGAGATCGTCGCGGTCACGAACATGCCTGGCCGCCAGCGCCGGTCCGCGTTGGGCAAGTCCACGCGGGCGGACACCGTCCGACTGGTCTCGTTCGCCACGGGCGACAGATAGCTGATCGTTCCGGTGGCCGTCGCGTCGTCGCCGGCGGCCCGAAACCGCACCGGCTGGCCCACGCGGACGCGCGGCACGTCCTGCGGGTAGACGGAAATCGTGGCCCACACCGTCGAGAGGTCGGCCAGGACGAACGCATCCGTCGTGCTGTCGAGCACTTCGCCCAGCGCACAATGCTTGTCTACCACGGTGCCGGCGAACGGCGCCTGCAGCTCGTAGAGCACGAGGCTCGTCGCCTGCGTGGCCGTGTCTTGAAGCCGCAGCTCGGTGACACCCAAGGCGTGCAGCTTGTTGGCGGCCGCCTGGAATTCGATTTCGGCCTCGGCCCGCGCCTTTTCGATCGTGAGGAACTCCAGGTCCGGCATGATCTTCTTGGCGTGCAACTCTGCCGCGCTCTTCTGGTTGGCTTCTGCCAGTGCCAGGCGCTGCTGCGCCGCCAGGTACGCGGCCTTCACCTCGGCGAGTTCGCGGCTCTCCAGCACGGCCATGACCTCACCAGCTGCCACTTCGTCACCGAGGTTCTTGTCCACCCGGCGAACGATGCCCGCGACGCGCGGCACGATGTGCGCCACGCGATCGGCGTTCAGCACGATCTCGCCCGGCAGCGTCAGCGTCAGCTCGATTTCGCCGCCCGCCGCCGCGACGACCTCGATGCCGTTGTCCCGCACGGCCTGATCCGAAAGCAGCAGCGGACCGTCGGCGTGCTCGTCTTCGTGATCATGACCGTGCTCATCCGCATGCTCCTGCTCGCACTCGTCTTCGACGTGCGCGGCGGAACTATCTGTTAAATGCGAGTGCGCAGCGCTGCGCGTGAACCGCCACATGCCACCCGCGCCGAGCGCGACGCCTAGAATCAGCCCCAGCACAATCTGCCCACTACGTATGCTGTTCATGGCAAAACACCGATCCGTTCTGTCTCCGCGGCATCGCCCAGCCCCGCGCTGATCTCGCGCGCGGGCCAACCTACCGCCTGCTCCAATTCGACGATCGCCGTCGCCGCCGCAGCAAGCGACTCGGCGTAACCCTGCCGCGCGGCCAGCAGCGCCCGCTCGACCTCCAGCACGCTGAGCAGCGGCGCGCGGCCGGCCTGGTATGCGGTCCGCGCCAACTCGAGGCTCGCGGTGCGCAACGGCAGAACCTCGTCGCGGTAATAGCCGGCGGTGCCCCACGCCGAGCGCGCCCGCGCCGCGGCGCGCCGCACATCCTGGGTAGCCTGAACCGCCAGGTCGTCCAGCAGGCGCCGGCTCTGCTCATACTCGAACCGCGCCCGCGCGATGCCGCCCTGGTTCTGGTTGAAAATCGGCAGCTCCAGCCCGAGCGTCGGCCCGATGACCGTGTCCTGCCCGCCGGACGGCTCTTTCGGCGCAATGTCCACCTGCGGTTTACCCTCTGCCAGTGATGCGCGCAGGCTGTCGGCCAGGATGTTCCGCCCGGACGGCGCCCGGCGCTCGGCGCGCTCGAGGCCGACACCCACCTCCAGCGTGGGCAGCAGTTTGAGTTGCTCTTCGACGATGCGGGCCGCCGCCGCCTCGGCCACCTGCGCCGCAGCCCGCAGATCCAGCCGGTGATCGGCCGCCATGACCACGAGCGCGTCGTCGTCGAGCGTCTGTACCGCCGTTTCGGGCAACGAATCGGTCAGCGCAAGTGCTTCGGGCGCAATGGTCAGCGACAGCCGCGTCAGCAGCTCGATCCGGGCTTCGACGGCCGCCAATTCCGCACGTTGCAGCGCGAGTTCCGCGTCCTGCACTTCGGCCCGCGCGAGGTTCACATCCACTTCGCCGCCGGCGCCAGCCTGCTGGCGCGCGAGCGCGAGATCGAGAACCTGGCGCGCGACCTGCACGCTCTCCGCCGCGAGCTCGCGCTGACGGTCGGCCTGACGCGCCCGCCAGTAGGCGCCCTTCGCGTCCCGGACGGCCGTGCTGACCTGGTGCGCCACATCGAGGATGCCGCGTTCGAGGGCCCGCTCGGCCACGCGCCGCCGCGCCGGAATCTGCCACAAGTCCGCGAGATTCTGGACCAGCGCGGCCTCGAAATTCGCCAGTCCACCGGCGTCAGGGAAGCGCAGGCCGATGGACAGCGTGGGGTTGGACAGCAGACCGGCCTGCACGACGTCGGCCCGCGCCGCGCCGACCGTGAACAATGCGGCCTGCAACGCGCGGTTGTTCCAGAGGCAGACCTCCGCCGCCTCGTCCGCCGTCAGGCCGTCTTGCAGCAATTCCCCGACGCGCTGCCGCGCCACAGCTTCGTCGTCCGGCCACGGCCCCCAAACGTACCCGGTGGCGGCGGTCACGTGCTTCGCGGTGCGGTCGTAATCCGGCCGCGGCTCGACCACCGCGCACCCGGCACAGAGCGTCACCGCCAGCGCGGACACGAACCCGATACTTGTGCGTCCCAAAGGGTGGATCCTCACTGACCCTGTCGCGAAGCCATGCCGCGCAGCCCGCAGGCCGGCGCGAGTCAAAACCCGAGGGCCTGGCGCCCTCACGTCTTGAAGTGGGTCAGGGAAATCAGATCAGAAGTGGTAGCAGCGCGCCCGGCGCCGGCGGACCGGTGTGGGGCGCGCCCCACTGCGCCCCGGCGCCGCGCGGAGCGGGCTCGTAATCAGCGGACGCCGCCGGCGTCACGACCGCGAACGCCGCGGTCGTGAGACCCGGCGTGAGGGCCGGCGCAGTCAGGACCGCCGATCCGTCACAAAAACACGAGTGCTCCGCACACGGCCGCGGCGCTTCGTCGTCGTGTGGCGCCTCAAGGTCACACGGCGCGGCCTGCACACCATCCCAACAGAGCGTCGGGCACGCCAACAGCGCACAAAGCACCAGCGGAGTTGTCGCCCAGTTCCACGTCACACTTCGATGATAAGGATCGATGCGGCGGAAATCCACTCGACCTGCCACGCGTCAGGCATCCTGCAAGCCGGCGCGGGCCGCCTTGGTCAACGCGGCGAGATGGCGAAGCCGGGCCTGGAAGTCTTGCGCCTGATGGGCGCGGAAGGCCGCTTCCATTTCGGCACAGAGGCGACTGATGTCCGGATACCCATACGAACCCGACGCGCCTTTGAGGCGGTGCGCGAGCGTAGTGAGCAGTTCCCAATCCATCTCTGCGTGCGCGGCCTCGATTTCCGCCAGACGCGTCGTAAGGCCCTGCACGAATTCATCCACGATGTCACGCAGCCCGGCATCCTCTTCCAGGAGCTGCGAAACCAGCTTCTTCGGCAGCAACGAATCGGGCACGGATCGCATGCGACCCTCGGGGTTGGCCGGCGGAATGCGTTCGCCGTCCGAGTCGAACGCAGCGCCAGCCGGTAAGTCAGTGTGCGCGTTGCCGTCGGCAACGCGGAACTACCTTCTCTTCGGCGTCGATCGCGCCGATGTTTACATCGGCAGCCCGCCCCCGCGCGCTGGCGTGCCGGCCGCAAATAGACCGGAAATGCGCCTGCCGCCTCCGCTGACGGGCGGATATTATGCGCCGTGGCGGGGCGCCGGGCCCCCGGGAGAGCGTGCATGTGCGGAATCGTTGCGTATCTGGGACAACGTGAAGCGACGCCCATCCTTACTGAGGGCCTCAAACGGTTGGAATACCGGGGATACGACTCGGCCGGGATCGCCGTCATTCGCAACGGCAAGCTCCTGATCCGCCGATCCGTCGGCCGGATCTCCGCCCTCGAGCAGAAGATCAGCGGCGAGCTCGACGGCACCACCATCGGTATGGCACACACGCGCTGGGCCACGCACGGCGCCCCGACGGAGATCAACGCACATCCACACTGCGACGCCAGCGGTCGGCTGGCGCTGGTTCATAACGGCATCATCGAAAACTACCGCGTGCTGCGCACGTTCCTCGAAAGCCACGACATCCGCCTGAACAGCCAGACCGACACCGAGGTCCTCGCCAAGCTCGTCGGGTACTTCTACGACGGGAACTTGGCCGAGGCCGTCCGCCGGGCCCTGCGCGAAGTCCGCGGCACGTTCGGCATCGCCGTGCTGCACACCGACGAGCCCGACACCATCGTCGCGGCCCGCCGGGGCAGCCCGCTGATCATCGGCGTCGGCCAGGGCGAGTACGTGGTGGCCTCCGACGCGGCGGCCATTATTCAACATACGCCACAGGTGATCTACCTGTCCGATAACGAGGTGGTCGAGATCACGCGTTCCGGATTCCGCACGACCAATTTGCAGGCGGTACCGGTCACGAAAGAAGTGGAAGAGGTCGAGTTTACGCTCGAACAGCTCGAGCTCGGCGGCCACCAGCACTTCATGAGCAAGGAAATCTTCGAGCAGCCGGAAGCCCTGCGCACCACCATGCGCGGCCGGCTGGATCTCGAGGAGGGGCGGGTCGTGCTGGGCGGACTGGCCAACGTCTCCCGCGAACTCGTGCGCTGCAAACGGATCATCCTGGCTGCCTGCGGCACGGCCTGGCACGCCTGCCTGGTCGGCAAATACCTCATCGAGGAGATGGCGCGCATCCCGTGCGAGGTCGAATACGCCAGCGAGTTCCGCTACCGCAACCCGCTCATCTCGGACGGCACGGTGTTGATCGCCGTGTCACAAAGCGGCGAGACCGCCGACACGCTGGCCGCGCTGCGCGAGGCGAAAGACCGCGGTGCCATGGCGCTGGGCATCGTCAACGCGGTCGGCTCGACGATCGCACGCGAGACCGACGCCGGCGTCTACCTGCACGTCGGCCCTGAGATCGGCGTCGCGTCCACCAAGGCGTTTGTCGGCCAGTTGACCGTGCTCTCGATGCTGGCGGCGTTCCTCGGCCGGCGGCGGCACATGAGCCAGGCCGACTGCCTGCGCTATCTGCGCGCCCTGGCCGAGATTCCGACCGCGATCGAGCAGACGCTGGAACTGACCACGCAGACGCGGCAGATCACTGCCCGCTTCGTCGAGACGAACAACTGGCTCTACCTGGGCCGCGGGTTACAGTACCCAATCGCGCTCGAAGGCGCTCTCAAGCTGAAGGAAATCAGCTACATCCACGCCGAGGGCCTGCCCGCCGCCGAGATGAAGCACGGGCCGATCGCCTTGATCAACGCGGACATGCCCGTCGTCGTCATCGCCGTCCGCGACCACCTGTACGACAAGGTCGTCAGCAACATCGAGGAGGTGCGCAGTCGCGGCGGACGTGTCATCGCCATCGCCACGCAGGGCGATCAGCCGATCACGCGGCTGGCGGAGGAAGTACTGTACGTCCCCGATGTTCCCGAGATGCTGCAACCGTTCGTCACGGTGGTCCCGCTGCAACTGCTGGCCTATCACGCCGCGGTGCTGCGCGGCTGCGACGTGGACAAGCCGCGTAACCTGGCCAAGTCGGTGACGGTCGAATAGACGCAACACACCGCCAAAACACGAAGATACTGAGGGCTGGTTGAGGGCCCTCGCTTACGCCCGCTTGGTGTCTTGGTGTTTCTGTGGTGAACTCCCTACGCGTCGGGCTCGCACGTGACCGTGAGATTGCGCGACGCAAACTGCTCGACGTACAGCTCGGCCCGCTCCCGGTGCGTCACCAGCAGGATGCTGCTGCCGGTCTCGTGGGCCTCGATCGTGCGCGCCACGGCTTCCGGCTCCTTGAGCGGCGTGAGCAGCAGGATCGTGCGAATCACGTGCTCGAACGAGTTCACGTCGTCGTTGTGCAGGATCACCTGGTACGGCGGCAGACAGTCCGTCCGCTGCTCAACCACCGTGTCCGGACGCGTGTGCTGCTGTGTCAAGCCCGGCCTCCCGCCACCAACCGCCGTGTCGCCACTGGATGTTAGGCTAGCACCGGCTACGGCCGGGTCAATGAAAATCCAGCCGGCGGCCGATGGCGGCGCGCACGTGCGCCGCTAAAATGCCGCGCAGCCGGCCCCGGCGGGCCCGCGACCGCGTTGCGGAGATGCACTCGATGACCACTCCCCGAATCATCGTCTCGCTGCTCATGCTGGCGGCCCTCGCCAGCCCCCTGGGTGCCCAGGCACAGCCGGCGGACAGCATCGCCGTCCTAGGAGCCAAGTCCGACCTGAACGACGAGGACCGCGCCCAGATCCGCACCTTTGTGACTGAGCGCGTCACGAAGATCGCCGGCACCGACGCCAGCGCCGCCCGGGCGGCGACCGATGAACTGCGCTCCGCTTTCGCGGGCAGCGACGCCTTCCTTCGCAACTACGCCGCCGCCTGCCTGGAAGCGGTGAGTTCCGCGTACAAGAAGGCCGACACCGTGGCCGCGACCCGGCTGCTGGCTGTAATCGACGCCTTCAATGTCATCGAAGCGCAGGCACTGCTGCTCGATGCGCTCCAGGACGACCGGGTCGGCGTCCGGGCTGCCGGCGCGATCGGGCTGCGCACCCTGCGGCCGAAGCTGGCCGCCGCCGGCGCGGACACCGTGCAGAAGGTGCTCGGAGCGCTGCGCGAGGCGGGCAAGAAGGAGAAATCGCGCGACACGCTGAAGACGATCTACGCCGCCCTGAACTTCGCCGAGCTGCCGTCGGCACCCGAGCCGAAGGCCAACGTGGCGGCCGTGCTGGATCTGCTGGAGGCCCGCAGCCGCCAGTACGCGGCGGGGACGGTAACGGCCTTGGGGGCGGATGACACGGGCCTGCGCATCGCGCAGGCGCTGTTGCGCAACATGGACGACGCGGAGCGGCAGCGCCTCACGGTGGTCGCGGCCACGATGATGAAGTACGCGATCGAGGAATACGCCTCGCCGGCGACGAAGCTGAGCGAAGTGCGCGACAAGACCTCCAGCCGCGAGCTGATCGAGACGCGCAATGCGCTGGAGCGGCTGATCGTTGGCGGCGAAGAGCTGCTGGCCGCCCTGCTCAAGCCGGAGAAGGCGCCGACCGTGGCCGAGCAGTTGAAGAAGCTCAAGATGGCCAACATGAAGGTCGAGTGGCAGAACTGGGTGCCGCTGCTGCAGAAGGCCGTGAATCAGGACTTTGCGCTGCGCGAGCTGCCGGTCGCGGAAGAGGAAGCCGAGCCCGCGCCCGCGCCGGAGACCGAGGAATCGGCGCCGGCGGAAACCCCGTAGCGCCCCCGCCGCGGCGAAGAGTATGCCGGCGAATCTGCCGGCGCCGCGACCGCCGCGGTCTCTAGCCCGGCTTCTTCTGGAAGTACTCCGCGTTGCGCGCGATGAAGTGCTCCATCTCCTCGGGCAGATCGTCCTCGTTGAAGATCGCATTCACCGGACATTCGTCGACGCACAGGCCGCAGTCAATGCACGTCTCCGGGTCAATGAACAGCATCTCGGCGGCGGCGAATTCCGGCTCGTCCTTGCGGGGGTGGATGCAGTCGACGGGACAAACATCGACGCAACTTCCGTCCTTTCGGCCAATACACGCGTGGGTGATATAGTGCGGCAAGCGTGTGCTCCTTGCGCTGGGCGGCGCGCGAAACGGCGCGGGGATGCGCCCGAACAATGCCCGATTATAGGAGCCCCGCGCGGCCCGGCAAGCCGCGGGCCGCGGCCACGGGGCGCACGACGTGGAGGTGGATCAATGCCGTCCAAGCTGACCTGGGCAGACGTGGAGGAACTGGGGCTGCGACTGCGCGAGCAGCACCCCGATGTCGATCCGTTGAGCGTCCGTTTCACCGATCTGCATGCCTGGGTGTGCGCCTTACCGGACTTCGCGGACGATCCGCGCGCCAGCAGCGAGGGTAAGCTGGAGGCCATCCAGATGGCCTGGCTCGAGGAGTACCGCGACGCCGGGCATTAGTCGTCGCGGGGGCGCTGCGGGCCGCCTGGTTACCCCGTATAATGGGATGCGTGAGTTGCCATGGATGGCACAGTCTGTACCGGCGCCTAAGGAGGACTTCGCCGTGCTGAAATTCGTGACCTTGGCCGCGGCCATGCTTGCGCTGGCCCCCCTGGGACCGCTGGGTTGTCCCCCAATCGAAGACCCGAACGATACCGAACTGCCGGAGCGCGGCACACTGGCCGTCACCGCCACCGCACCCTCCGCCGCCACCATCGGAGAGACGGTCAGTCTGCAGGCCACCCTGAACAGTAGCGCGCAGGGCGCTGTGCAGTATGCCTGGCTGCAGTCGGCGGGCGCGGGCGTGCGCATCGCCAACCCCGACCAGGCCAGCGCGAGCTTCACGGCTCCGTCGCTGCCCGCGCGCCAGACGCTGCGCTTCATCGTGACCGCCACCGACGAGGCCGGCGCCGTCGGCCGCGCCGAAGTCGCCATCGCCGTCGCCGCCGACCCGAACTACGGGACCGACACGTCGCCCCCGGCGCGCCCCGTCGCCGACGCCGGCAACGATCAGAAGACCGTACCTGGAACCCTGATCACCCTGGACGGCTCCGCCAGCACCGGCATCAACCTGCGCTATGCCTGGCGCCAGGTCTCGGGCACGTCCGTCACCCTCAACGCCGCCGACACCGCCCAGGCCACGTTCACCGCCCCCGCATATGACCCGGACAGCACCAACATCCTGCTCTTCGAGCTCGCCGTCACTGACGCCAACGGCCACCAGGTCACCGACCGCGCGCAGGTCACGGTGCGCGACCCGAGCCTCAGTGATCGCAAGGTGCGCATCGCCACCAGCTTGGGTAACATCGACCTGGAGTTGAATCCGGAAAAGGCCCCGATCACCGTCGACAACTTCCTGCAGTACGTGGACGACAAGTTCTACGACGGCACGATCTTCCACCGCGTCATCGAGGGCTTCGTCATCCAGGGCGGCGGCTTCGAGCCCGGCCTGGTGCAGAAGGCCACCCGCGCGGCCATCGTCAACGAGGCCGACAACGGCCTGTCCAACGTCCGCGGCACCATCGCCATGGCACGCCTCAGCGCCCCCGACACGGCGACGTCCCAGTTCTTCATCAACCACAAGGACAATATCGCGGGCGGCGATGGCCAGAGCGATCTGGACCCCGGCGGCGTATCCGAGGACGGCTACGCGGTCTTCGGCGAGGTCATTGCCGGCCTGGATGTGGTCGATGCCATCGCCGCGGTCGAAACCGAGTCCCGCAGCGGCTTCTCCGACGTGCCCGTCGAAGACGTGCTGATCAACTCCATCCGCCGCCTGCCGGCGGACTAGGCGCTCACGAGTACCGGACCCAGCGGGCCAGCTCCCGCACCGACGGCGGCTTCCCGTACATCAGCACGCCCACGCGAAAAACCTTCGCGGCGGCCCACATGGTTACCAGCACGCTCAGCCACAGCAGGCCCAGCGTGCTCACGACCTGCCACGCCGGCGTGTGCGGATCGGCGCACACCCGCAGGATCATCACGAACGGCGTGATCGGCGGGATGTAGCTCGCCACGACGCTGATGATGGACTGGGGGTGCTCCGCCAGGTAATACCACATGACCATCGGCACGATCGTGATCAGCGAGAGCGGGAACACCATGCTCTGCGCGTCCTTCAGCTCGTTGCACGCCGAGCCGATCGCCGCCAGGAGCGACGAGATCAGCAGGAAGCCCGGGACGAAGTACGCCAGCGCGACCAGCAGGCGGTAGGCGGTGACCAGCTCACCCACGTTGTACTTCTGCGCACTCGCGAACCCCACCCCGCCCCAGACCGCCATCAGCAGAAAGCCCACCGCCACGGTACCGAGGATCTTACCCGCCAGCAGTTGCAGCGGGCTCACGGCCGACAACAGCACCTCGATCACGCGCGAGCCCTTCTCCTCGATCAGCGTCGTCAGCAACCCCTGGCTGATGCCGAAGGTGCCCATGAACAGCAGGAACATGAACGCGAACGGCGTCAGGAACTGGAACACCGGGTTCACGCCCACCGCCTTGCCCGTCTGAGCATCCGACCAGACGATCGGCACGCCCTGCCGCAGGCGCGCGATCTGGGCCGGGTCCAGGCCCGCGTCGCGGCAGCGCACCGCGTACACCGCCTCGTTGATCATCTGCTCCAGGCGTCGCCCGGTCTCGAGCTGATTGTCCTTCCGCGCCACCGTGCAGCCTTGCCCGTCCAGCGCGATGGCATCCGGCCGAATGAGCATGTATCCGTACAGCTCGCCGCGCTGCACCCGCGCCGCCAGGGCCTCCGTCTCCGCGGCCGCCCCGGATACCGGCTCGATCTCCAGCGGCTGGTTCGGCCGCTCGGCATTGTACGCCGCGACCTGCTGCAGGAACTCCGGCAGGACCACTCCGGTCTGATCATCGATCGCGATGCGCCGCACGGCGCGCGTCTCCTCGCGCCCGACCCGTTCCGCCCACTCGCTGCCGTAAATCGCCCCGACGATGATCCCGGGCATCAGCACCACGCTCAGCACGAACGCCTTGGTGCGCACCGTGGCCAGAAACTCCCGGCGGGCAACGGAAAAGACCTTATCCATGGACCGCCTCCTGGCGCCCGGCGGGCACCGGCATCTGTCCGTCGCTCCCCACCAGCTTCACGAAGATCTCCTGCAGGTCCGGCCGCTGGATCTCGAATCGCGAAATGCGGGCCAGTTGCATGGCCCGCGCGAGCACCGCGTTCGGGTCGGTATCGTCGGCCAGCTCCAGCCGCGCATGTCCGGCCGTGATCTGCGCCGCGGCGACGCCTGGACACCGCGCCAGGTCATCCAGCGCCCCGCGGCCGTCAACCTCCAACACCCGGGTCGCGAAGCGCTCGCGTATTTCCGTGAGCAAGCCGTCCACGACTTTGCGCCCGCGGTTGATGAGCACGATCCGATCGCACAGCCGCTCGGCCTGGTTCATCTGGTGCGTCGAGAAGACGACCGTGGCCCCCGCCCGCCGCAGTTCGGCGAGCATGCGCTCCAGGAGGTCCACATTCAGCGGGTCGAGCCCCGAGAACGGTTCGTCCAGGATAACCAGCTCCGGCCGGTGGAGAATCGCGCTGGTGAACTGGAGCTTCTGCGACATGCCTTTTGACAGGGCCTCGACACGCTTGCGGCGCCAGTCCTGCAGACCGATGCGCTCCAGGCTCTCGTTGATCCGTTCGTGGAGCGTGTGCCCGCGCAGCCCCTTGAGCCGCCCGAAGTAATTCAGCGTCTCCTCCACGGTCATCTTGCGGTACAGCCCGCGCTCCTCCGGCAGATAGCCGATTCGGTCCTTCACCTCCGACGCCCGCGAATGGCCCAACACCTCGATCTGCCCGCTGTCCGGATAGATGATGCTCATCACCATCCGCAGCGTCGTCGTCTTGCCCGCGCCATTCGGCCCCAGGAACCCCAGCACTTCGCCCGTGGGCAGACGCAGACTGAAGTCGTCCACGGCCGTGAACCGCCCGTATCGTTTCGTCACGCCTGTCAGCACCAACGCATCTGCCACGGCTCGTCACCTCACTGAGTCCTGTGTCGGTGCCCATTATGTCGCAAGAAGCCCGCCAGCCGAAAGCCGGCACCTGTCGGGTCTTGTCGGCTCGCGTCCAACCTGCGCGCCGCTTTATAATGGCCCCCGGCACGGCCCGCCGCACTGCTGCCTGGGTCGTGCCACGGAGAGCACGGCATGATTGGCATCATCGGCGGCACAGGGCTCGGCGAAACGCTTTTCGGCGTCAGCGGCGCAAAGGTCTACGAGATCGACACACCGTACGGACGCCCCAGCAACGCCATCCAGGTGGTGAAGTGGCACGGCGCCGAAGTGGCCCTGCTGGCCCGACACGGCGACGGCCACGTGTGCAGCCCCGCCCAGGTCCCCTACCGCGCCAACATCTACGCCCTGAAGTCGCTGGGCGTCACCCACGTGCTCGCCAGCGGCGCGGTCGGTTCGCTCCGCGAGCACCTCAATCCGCGTGAGCTGGTCATTCCGGACCAGGTCATCGACAAGACCAGCCGCCGCACGCCCACGTTCTTCGACGAGGGTCTCGCCGTGCATGTCGAGTTCGCGGAACCGTTCTGCCCGGACCTGCGCGCCCTGCTGCTCTCCGTCGCCAGCCAGGTCGAAACGACGGTGCACGGCCGCGGCACCTACGTCTGCATGGAAGGCCCGGCCTTCAGCAGCGTCGCCGAGTCGCAAATGCACCGCGCGTGGGGCGGCGACATCGTCGGCATGACGGCGATGCCCGAAGCCAAGCTCGCCCGCGAGGCCGAGCTGTCCTACGCCCTCGTCGCGCTCGTCACGGACTACGATTGCTGGCGGCCGCACGCGCCCGACAAGAGCCGCAACGCCGTGCTCCAGGAAATCATCGGCCACCTCAAGGCCGCGACGCTCAACGCCATGACCCTCATGCGGGCCGCGATCGAGGCCTACGCGATCAAGCCGCTCGAACCCGGCTCCATCCATACCGGCCTCGACCTGGCCGTCTGGACCGATCGCGAGAAGATCACGCCGGAAATCGCCAAGCGCTACGGCGTGCTGTTGAAACGGTACCTGGCCGCCAACTGAGCTCCGGCGGTCGGGGCCGCGCACGCATGGAGGAAGCACGATCGCCCGCGAACGCACAGCCCGTGAATGGCTGGTCGCTCCGCCACATCCGGAGCGCGACCGGCTGGCGGCCGCCGCCGGCGTCGCACCGCTCGTCGCCCAGTTGCTGCTGCTGCGCGGCGTCGAAAAGGTGAGCGACGTCCGCCCTTTCCTCGCGCCGGATTTCAAAGCGCTGCGGCCGCCAGAGGCGCTGCCCGGCGCCGTCGCGGCCGCCGAGCGGCTGACCGCCGCCGTGCGCGCCCGGCGCCGCATCGTGATCTACGGCGACTATGACGTGGATGGCATCACGGCGACGGCGATTCTCTGGCACGGGCTGAAGCTGGCCGGCGCGGATGTGAGCTTCTACATCCCCAGCCGGCTGGACGAGGGCTACGGCCTGAATGCCGACGCCCTCGCGCGCATCGCCGCCGACGGCGCCCAGCTCCTGATCACCGTCGACTGCGGCATCACCGCGGTGGCAGAGGCCCGGCGCGCCCGTGAACTCGGGCTTGAACTCATCATCACGGACCATCACGAGCGCCACCCGGAACTGCCCGCGGCCGACTGCGTGGTGCATCCGACCGCGTGCGGCGACAGCCCGAATCCCGATCTGTCCGGCGCTGGCGTGGCCCTGAAGATCGGCTGGGCGCTCGCGCAGCGCATGTCCGGCGCCGCGCGGGTGTCGTCCGCCTTCCGCGACTACCTGCTCGATGCGACCGCCTTCGCCGCGCTCGGGCTCATTGCCGACGTGGTGCCGCTCACCGGCGAAAACCGCATCATCGCCAGCTTCGGCCTGCGCCATCTCGGGCACAGCGCCAACCCCGGCCTGCGGGCGCTCATCGCCGTCGCCAACCTCACCGGCAAGAAGAGCTACGACGACTACGATGTCGGGTTCCTCCTCGCACCGCGCCTCAATGCCATCGGCCGGATGGGCCACGCCCGCCTGGCGGTTGAGCTGTTCACCCGCGCGGACGCGGCCCGCGCCCAGGAGATCGCCGCCACACTGGATGCCGAGAACCGGCGTCGCCAGGAGGTCGAGCGGCAGATCGTCAAGGAAGCCGAGGCGCTCGTCGTCGAGCGCGGCCTCAACCGCGAAAGCTGTCGCGGCATCGTCCTCGCCAGCCCGGCTTGGCACGCTGGCGTCATCGGCATCGTGGCGTCGCGCCTGGTCGAGCGCTTCCACCGGCCAACCATGCTGATCGCGCTGGAGGATGGCCTGGGCCAGGGCTCGGGGCGCAGCGTCCGCCACTTCCCCCTCCACGAGGTCCTGCAATGCTGTGCGGACCACCTGCTCAGCCACGGCGGGCACGCGATGGCCGCCGGTGTGCGCCTGCGGGCGGAGCAACTCGACGCGTTCACCGCAGCGTTCCAGGCGGAGGCCGCGAAGCGCCTGACGCCGCGTGATCTGCAGCCGCGCCTGCAACTGGACGACGCGGTCGCGCTGGCGGACTTGACCACGGACGTGGTGCAGACCATTCAGAGCATGGCCCCGTTCGGCACCGGCAATCAGCGCCCGCGGCTGGCGACGACGGAAGTTGAGCTGGTGGATCAGCCGCGCGTCGTCGGGCAGAACGGCGCGCACGTGCAGCTCACCGTCCGGCAAGGCCCGACCTACCGCAAGGCAATCGCGTTCGGGGCCGGCCCGCAGGTCGCCGAGCTGGCCGAGCAGCGCCGGTTGCGCCTGGCCTTCGAGCCGATCATCAACGAGTGGAACAACCAGCGCAAGGTCGAGCTGAAGATCATCGACTGGCAGCCGGTGTGCTGACTGAGGTCGTCGGCGCGCCGACTCGACCTCGCCCACTTGCCTGCTTACAATCCGGAGCGTGCTATTTTGCAGGGCTGGACGTGGCGGATCGGCCCCGGGCCACTCATGAGTGTCGAACGCAAGGGACGCAGCATGTTCGAGTTCAAGCTCCCCGACCTCGGCGAGGGTGTCCACGAAGGACAGGTGGTCAATGTGCTGGTCAAGGAGGGCGACACGCTCGCCGAGTACCAGCCCATGCTCGAGGTCGAGACTGACAAGGCGGCGGTCGAGATCCCGGCACCGAAAGCCGGCACTGTCGCCCGCGTCCACGTTGAGGCTGGCCAGGTCGTCAAGGTCGGCGAGGTACTGATCACGATCGACGACTCCGCCGGCAAAGGTGGCGACGGGCGGGAAAAGGCCGCCGAGGTCGCCAAGCCTGCCCCCAAAGCTGCCACCGCCAGCAAACCGGCTCCAACACCCGAGCCCGCGCCGGTTGCCGTGGCGGCCGCCGCTTCCGCCGCGCGGGTCCCGGCCGGCCCCGTTGCCGCCGCGCCAGCGGTCCGCAAGCGGGCGCGCGAGCTGAACGTGGACATCAACGCAGTCGTCGGCACCGGCCCCAGCGGTCGCGTCCTCCGCGAAGACGTCGAACGACATGCCGCCGGCGAACGCGTGGGCGGCGCGCCCGCAGCCCCGACCGGGGCACCGTCGACGGCCGTAGCCGCGGGCGACCTGCCCGACTTCAGCCAGTACGGCCCCATCCGGCGCGAGCCAGTCCCGCAGATTCGCAAGACCATCGCGCGGCAGATGGCGCGGGCGTGGCAGACGGTCCCGCGTGTCACCCATTGCGACAACGCAGACATCACCGAGCTGGAGCGCAACCGTAAGCAGTACAACGCCGGGCTGAAGGAGGGCCAGCCGAAGCTCACGATCACCGCCATCGTCGTGAAGGCGGTCGCCGCGGCGCTGCGCGAGTTCCCGATGCTGAATTGCAGCTACGACGCGGCGCGCGAGGAGATCATCTACAAGGACTACATCCACCTGGGCATCGCGGTGGACAGCCCGCGCGGGCTGGTCGTGCCGGTGCTACGCGACGCCGACCGCAAGTCACTGCCGCAGATTGCGGCCGACCTCGCGGACCTGGGCGCCCGGGCGAAGACGCTGAAGTTCGAGGTGGCCGACCTGCGAGGCGCGACGTTCAGCGTCACCAACGTGGGCGCACTCGGCGGCACCTTCGTCACCCCGATGGTGAACACGCCCGAAGTCGGCATTCTCGGCCTGGGCGCGGGCCGCTTGCAGCCCGTCGTGCGCGACAACCAGATCGTGCCGCGGCTGATCCTGCCGCTGTCGCTCTCGTTCGATCACCGGGTCGTCGACGGCGCCGATGCGGCCCGCTTCACCAGCGACGTGATTCGTTCCCTGGAAAACCCGCTCCGCCTGCTCAGCCTGGCGTAGCCGCGCGGTCCGGGCGTAATCTCCGGCCGGCGGGGTGCCGGCCGCTCCATCCCGACGTTCAGAGGCAAGACCATGGTAGTTGGCGAACTCGCGGAAGAAACCGACCTGCTCATCATCGGCGCCGGCCCCGGCGGCTACGTCGCGGCCTTCCGGGCCGCGGACCTCGGCCTGCAGACGACGCTGGTCGATACGAGTCCCCTGCTGGGCGGCGTGTGCCTGCGCGAAGGCTGCATCCCCTCGAAAGCGCTGCTGCACGTCGCGCACCTGATTGACAGTGCCGCGGAAGCGAAGAACTTCGGCGTCGAATTCGCGCCACCGAAGATCGACGTACCGCGCCTGCGGGGCTGGAAGCAGTCCGTGGTCGAGAAGCTCTGCGGCGGCATCAACACGCTCGCGAAAAAGCGCAACGTGCGGGTGCTTCAGGGCCGGGCCCGGTTCGAGGACTCCCGGACCGCGCGCGTCGACGGCGAGGGCATGACGCGCCTGAAGTTCAAGCACGCGATCATCGCCAGCGGCTCCCGGCCCAAGTCCCTGCCCGAGAAGATCCTCCCCGCCGACTGCGCCATCGACTCCAGCGGCGCCCTCGACATCCAGAGCATCCCACCAAAGCTGCTCGTGATCGGCGGTGGCTACATCGGCATCGAGCTCGGCCAGGTCTACGCGAACCTCGGCAGCCAGGTCACGGTCATCGAGATGCTCGACCGCATCCTGACCGGCTGCGACGATGACCTCGCCCGCCCGCTCGTCGCGCGGCTCAAGAAGCAGTTCCAGGCGATCTACACCGGTGCGTCGTTGAAGAGCGCCCGCAAGAACGGCGACCAGATCGAGGTGTCGTTCAGTCACGGCGGCCAGGACCAGACGCTCACGTTCGACCGCGTGCTCGTCTCCGTCGGCCGCCAGCCCAACTCGGACAATCTCGGCCTCGAGAACACGAAAGTGGTCGTAAACGACCGCGGGTTCATCGAGGTCGATGAGGCCCGCCGCACCGGTGACAAGCGCATCTACGCGATCGGCGACGTGGCCGGCAACCCCATGCTGGCGCACAAGGCCAGCCGCGAAGGCATCGTGGCGGCGGAAGCCATCGCCGGGCACCCGAGCGTGTTTGACGCCCGCGCTATTCCCGCCGTCGTTTACACGAGCCCCGAGGTCGCGTGGTGCGGCCTGACCGAGACGGAGGCAAAGGAGCGCGGCGTCGAAGTGAAGGTCGGCAAGTTCACGTGGGGCGCTTCCGGCCGCGCCATCGCCATGGGGCGCCCCGAGGGCCTGACCAAGGTCATCGCCGACGCGCAGAGCGGGCGGGTGCTGGGCGTCGGAGTCGTGGGCGAGCATGCTGGCGATCTGATCGCCGAGGCCGTGCTCGCAATCGAGATGGGCGCCGCAGCGGAAGACCTCGCGCTCACGATCCATCCGCATCCGTCCACGTCGGAAACCGTGATGGAGGCCGCTGAGAGTGTGCTCGGTACCGCAATCCACATGCTCCGCAAGTAGGCGGTCGCCCCGGCGCCACGTCGCGCCGGCGACTCTGCTTGCGACAATGCTGGTCGCCGGCTGTGCGGCACTGCAACCGAAAGCGGCTCTCGATCATTCGCCCAGCACACAGGTATCGCCAGCCCTGCAGCGCATGCGCGCCACGTACGCGGACCTCGCCTCCGGCCGCTTCATCAGCATCGTCGACTTCGAGACCCCCGGTCAGGAGACCTTGTTCCACTGCGTCGGACCCGACGGCACCGCAGGCGAGCGCCCGCAACCCGCGCCGTCGCTCGTCCGCAGCCGCGTTGAGACCGGTTCCCAGGGCCTCAAGGCCCGCTTCGCCGACGCCGGCGACCGCCTCATCTGTGACCTCCGGCGCGCCGCCGGCCCCGCGTTCGTGCGTGACTGGCGCAACTACGCGCTCCTGCTCTTCAGCCTCCACGGCCCGCCGGATGGCGCGGTCCTCGAATTCACGATCGAAAGCGGCGAACGCGACCCGCTGCACTGGTCGCGCACGATCCACGCGCGGCCCGGCTGGAATCTCCAACGCATCGATCTCGGTACGGTGGGCGAGTGGATCGATCTCGCCAATGTTCGCGCACTATCCTGGCGGGCACCCCAACTCAGTGCCCCGTTGGAAATCTACCTGGACGACCTCATCGTCGCGGACAACACCGCGCACGTGCTCGGCGAGCAGGCGGTCGAGGGCCAGATGTATGTCCTGACCCGCGGCCGGCGTATCGTCGTCGGCACGCGCGGACGCTTCGAACTGGCGTTCGCGGATGGCCAGCTCGTCACCTGGCACGCCGGCGATGAGCAGAACCTCGTCGACCCGGATGGTCTGGGCCCCTGGCCGGTCCCCCTGCCGCCGAACTGGACGGCGTCCGCGGTCGCCATCGCCTACGACGACCCACGGCACTTCGCTGAATGGGGTCCGATTGTCGCCGCTTCACAGCGCGTGGTCGAAGCAACGCCGTTTCGCGTCGTCATTGCCGGTCGCTGGCTCTTCACTCCGGCACCGCCGGACACGCCGGACGCCGCCGAGACCGAGCCCGCCGGCCCCGGCCACGCCTGGCAGTACACGATCTATCCGTCCGGGGCGATGTTCGTGAGCGTGCGCTCGGAGGCTCTGGACGCGGGCTGGCCCAGCCCAGCGGTGGGCTACGCACTCGGTCTCGATGGCCGCCGCGGCTTCAAGTACATCGCGCCCCCGGCCGCGGAGGCCCACGCAGAGCCTCCCCAGTACGCGTTGCTGGCCCGCCCCGGCAGTGGACCGGCTGACCTGCTCTGGGTCTGGCCAGCGGCGGTCGGACTTGGGCGCACGCGCAGCTTCGGCAGTGCCGACGACCGCCGCCTCGCCATCGTCACCGGCCACACAGCAGCCCGGCCGGTCGTGACCACCGCGCACCTCCTGCGTATCTGGCCGCCCGACATCGACGGCGCCCCCGAGGCCACCAGCTTCGCCGCCGACTACCGCGCCCCGGCCACGATCCAGACGACGACCGGCGCGCTCGTCACCGGCACGCCGGGCGATCTCGACGGGGACGGCTTCAACGAGTCCGAAGGCACCTACGAGCTCGCGCCGGCGGACGGCGTCCTGCGCTTCGATTTCGTACCGGGCAGACAACTGCGCTTCGATCCCGTGTTCCGCGTGCGCGACACAGCCGGCCAGCGGTGCTGGGTCTACGCGCGTGGGCGACAGGTGAAGGACGTGGGGCGCGATGCCGCCGACAACCTCCTGTTTCACCTGGCGCGCGTGGCGAGTGCCCCCGTGTCGATCGAAGTCCACACCGCCCCATAATCGCGCGCACGTCGCGTCACGCCGGCCGTTGCTTGACGGCCAAGCCCGCCGCTTCTACGATCCAACCTGCTGGATTTCGTTGCGCGGAGCAGTCTGATGGGACTCTGTGAGCGCTGCAAGAAAGCCAAGGCGACGTTTCACCTGACGAACATCGAGCGTTCGGGGGCGAAGGTCGAACGCCACCTCTGCGACCGCTGCGCCAGCGAGGAAGGGCTGCTGCAGACCGGTAAGGCCACGGTCGACCTGAACGAAATCCTCGAGAACTTCATCGCGGGCAGCAAGGCCGGCGCCGCCGATCTCAGCAACCTCGTCTGCGAGCACTGCGGCATCAGCTACATCGAATTCCGCAACCAGGGCCTGCTGGGCTGCGCGCACGACTACGAGACGTTCAAGGAGCAGATCGGCCGCCTGCTCGAACGCACCCACGACGGCGCCTCGCAGCACGTCGGCAAAACGCCCAAGTCGCTGGGCACCGTCCACAAGCCGCAACAGGACATCCGCCGGCTGAAGCGGCAGCTCGACGAGGCCGTCACCGCCGAGGACTACGAGCGCGCCGCCCGGCTCCGCGATCGTATTCGCGAACTGGAAGAGTCATGAGCGCGCCCCTCGACGAAGTCGTCCGTCATGCCGGCGAGTGGCTCTGCGGCTCCGGGCCCATGCACGAGATCGTGATCTCGACCCGCATCCGGCTGGCGCGCAACCTGCGCGGCTTTCTGTTCCTGCCCCGCGCCAGCAACGACATGAAACGCGAGATCACGGCGACGGTGACCACGGCCACGCGCCGCGCCCGCCTGCTCAAGGACCTGATCCACCTCGACGTCGACAGCCTCGACGAGCTCGACCGGCTGCTGCTGGTCGAGCGGCATCTGATCAGCCGGCAGCATGCCGACGGCACCGGGGCGCGGGCGGTCGCCTTTCAGAAGAACGAGACCGCCGCGATCATGGTCAACGAGGAGGACCACCTCCGCATCCAGGTCATGCGCAGCGGCCTGCAGGTCGCCGAGTCGTGGGAGCAGATCAACGCCATCGACGACGCCCTCGAGGAATCGCTGGATTTCGAGTTTCACCCGCAGTACGGCTACCTCACCGCCTGCCCCACCAACGTCGGCACCGGCATCCGCGTCTCGGTCATGCTGCACCTGCCGGCCTTGCGGCTCACCAACGAGCTGGAAAAGGTCGGGCAGGCCGCCCGTGACATGAAGCTGGCCGTCCGCGGCGTGCACGGCGAAGGCACCGAGGCGCTCGGCGACTTCTTCCAGATCTCCAACCAGATCACGCTGGGCCGCAGCGAGGCCGAGATCATCGACGACTTCAGCAGCGTGGTCATCCCCAAGATCGTCGAGTACGAGCACGCCGCCCGCGAAGCGCTGCTGAAAAACCGCCTCGCCGCCCTCGACGACAAGGTCTGGCGTGCGATGGGTCTGCTCAAGAGCGCGCGGCTGATGAGCTCCAGCGAAGCCATGCAGTGCCTCTCGCACGTGCGCATGGGTCTGCACACCCGGCGCCTCAGCTCCGTCGATCTTCAGACGTTGAACGAGCTGTTCCTGCAGATCCAGCCCGCGCACCTGCAGAAGCTGCACGGCGAACGCCTCAACGGCGAGCAGCGCAGCGTCGAGCGGGCCGCGTTCATCCGCGCCCGCCTCAGCAGCAACTGATGCGCAATCTTCCCCCGGGGCCCTCCCAGAAGCGGAGCGGCTTTCCCGGCGTGCGAACCCCGACCGCCCTACTGGGCTGTCACATGCCCCGGTCCAGGCGGCGGCTCAGGCAATTCGGCCGCTGGCAACGGAGGCAACGCGGCCGGCTCGTCCGCCGGCCCCTTCCACACCCACACATCCGACACCTCGACCGTCACACGCGGCTCCCCCACGATGTGGAACACCGACTGGGGCAGGCGCCGTGTCGCGCCGGGCTGCAACGGCCCGCACCAGTCGCCGACCGCCAGGGGCGTCGCGGCGACGACCGTTCGATCGATGTGCGCAGCCCCCTCGTCCTCGATCAGCACGCGCAGCGACAGCAGCGAGACCACGTCGTCCCCGTGGTTCGTCACTTCGATTTCCGCCACGCCCGCTTGCTCATCGCTGCCTTCCCGCACCAGGCGCATCGTCGTCGCCACCGTGAGCGACTTGCCGTAGGCAAAATCGCGCCGCAGGTTCAACGTGTCCGCCACGACCGGCGGCATCGTGCGCCACTCCGGCAGGCCGGCGATCAGTTCCGGCAGCCGGGCCACCGCCTCCGTCGGCACGCCGATCAGGCTGCCGGCGATATGCAGGCCATACACGCCCAGCGCGGTCGCGCACACGACCACGACCATCACCGTGCCAAACAGCCCCTTCGCGAGCGCGCTGAAAAAGCCGCCCTTGTTCACCACGACCACCGGTCCGGAACTCATTTCAATACTCCGTTATCAATATGCGCCCGCGTTTGCAGGCCTCTGAGCCTTGGCACTTGGCATCCTGGGTCGTATTCGCGGGTCAGGCAGCAATATTCATCGGCCGGGGCTGACCCTCCATGGGACTCCCAGGTCGGTTCGCGAGCGGCTAAACTAACTCTGACTGGCAGCGGTCTTATGCACAACTGGAGAGCTGGATGCGCAATTCGGCACGGAAGCTTCTGCCTGCGGCGTTCCTGAGTATCGTTATCCTGACCGGCGGCTGCAACCCGGTCGTAACCCCCCTGCCGCCGGCGGAAGAGATCATCCGGGCGTTATCCTACGCCGTCCTGATGCCGGAAACGACCTGCGAGGAGCTCCGGGCGGATTACGGCCTGACGGACCTCCCGCTGGTGGATACCCCGGACCAGATCGACATTCCGTACGAGGAGCACTACGTGACCGCGCCGGACGGGGCGGAGCTCCGCATCTGGTACCTGCCGGCCGAGTCCGCGCGCGGCATGGTGATCGTCTGCCCGGGCAACAGCGGCCCTATGGCATGTTACCTGTTCACCGCCAAGCTGCTCGTCGAGGCGAATTGGTCGTGCGTCATGTTCGACTACGAAGGCTTTGGCGGCAGTACCGGCACGCCGGACTTGCGCACACTCCGCCCGGACCTGCAGACGGTACTCGACTGGACGCTCGCCGAAACCCCCACCGACCGCGTCAGCCTGTTCGGCATCTCGTTGGGATCGATCCCGGCTGTGGCGGTTGCCATCGACAATCCCGACACCGTGAACGCCGTGGTCCTGGATTCGCCGATCGCGCTCGGGGAAGCGATTGATCGTTTCGACTTTCTGATCCAGGGGCAATCGCGGCAGGTCGTGGCGGTGCTGGAGCCTTGGCTGCTCACCGAGAATACGATCGCGGGAATGCTGCAGCCGTTGCTCGTCTACATGCATGGCGACGACGTAGTGACGCCGCCGCGGCAGGTCGCGGTGCTGCTGGAGCGTGCGATTGCCGAAACCGAGCTGGTGTATTTCTCGGGCCTGGGGCACGCCGCCGGGCAGTTCCTCCGGACCGACGAGTACCGGGCGCACCTGGTGTCGTTCCTGGCTGAGGCGTGGTGGCCGTAAGCGGCCTCGGACTTTGTCGCCGCCCCGCCCTCCCCCGGGGCAGGGGGAGGGGTTTACGACGACGGGCCGACGGCTACTTGCCCCACTCGTTGAAGTAGGCCTTCGCACCTTGCGGGTCGGGCTTCATCGACTTCGCGCCGGGCTTCCAGTTGGCCGGGCATACTTCGCCGTGCTTCTCGAAGTGCGTCAGCGCATCGACCATGCGCAGGGCCTCGTCCACGCTGCGTCCCAGCGGCAGGTCGTTGATGAGCATGTGCCGGACATTACCGGCCTTATCGATCAGGAACAGGCCGCGCAGCGCCACGCCCGCATTCTCTAGCAGCACGCCGTAGTTCTCGCTGATCTCGTGCGTAAGGTCCGAAATCATCGGGAAATCGACTCGGCCGAGTCCGCCGGCGGCCCGCGGCGTGTTCTGCCACGCGAGATGTGTGTACTGGCTGTCCACGGACACGCCGAGGACGACCGTGTTGCGTTCCGTGAACTTCGGCAGGGCCTCCTGGAACGCGACGATCTCGGTCGGGCAGACGAACGTGAAATCGAGCGGCCAGAAGAACAGGACGACGTTCTTGCCGCGGTACGACGAGAGACTGATCGGCTCGAACTGACCGTTCACAACGGCCTGGGCGGTGAAATCGGGCGCGGGCTGACCAACCTGTACCTTCATGCATGACTCCTCTTGATTGAACACAGATCCCATCTCTGAACGCGCGGCGGACGCGGCCCGCCCGCACGGCAGGTGCTTCGCAACCCGCCGCCGCAGATCGTGTCCCGCCGCCGCTGCGACAGTTTCCCAGATTGTAGACCCGTAGACGCGGATTTCCCGGGTCAGCCCGCCGGCGGTGATAGACCATCCCACTCGGCCCGGCTAGATTGCCGGCGCGGAACGCAAGCGGCGCGGAGTATGTCCATGCGGGCGGTGCGTACTGGCCGACGAATCCTGGTTGTCGCGGCGATCGTAGCACTCGCGGTCACGATCGCGTGGCACCTGCGCCCGGCCGGGCGACAGCGCGGCGTCGCGCCGTCGCCCATCCCGGTGCGGGCGCTTCAACCCGCCGACATCGCGGACGCCCCTAAGGTCGTCGCGCGCCTGCTCGCCGACCCGGCATACATGCTCGGGTACTGGCGTCAGAAACCACTGCCCGCGGAGCTCCTCGACTACCCGCTGGCACCCGTTGCCACCCCCGCCCTGCGCGCCGCCGTCGCGCAGTTGCAGGCCGGCGAGTTTCAGGCAGCCGCGCGTTTTCCGCCGTT
The DNA here is from genome assembly GCA_017999985.1 of Phycisphaerae bacterium. Classification (NCBI taxonomy): domain Bacteria; kingdom Pseudomonadati; phylum Planctomycetota; class Phycisphaerae; species Phycisphaerae bacterium. Next base: position 32,857 of record JAGNKU010000011.1, read on the forward strand.
GCAGCTCGGCATGCCCCCGCGGTGGGACGTCAACCCGCTCGACAGCAACACATGGGATTTCTTCCGCCATTCGCTGCAGTGGCTCGTGCCTGCGATTACGGTCTGGCACGCCGACGGTGATCACGCGGCCCTGGAGCTGGTGCAGGACGTCATTCGCGACTGGCACGCGCACAACGGCCTGCCGCCGGGCGCGTCCGAAGCAGCCTGGCACGACCATGCGATGGCATACCGGCTTCGCATCTTCTGCTGGCTCTGGGAGCTGTACCGCACGAGCGACGCCTGTGAAGCCGACTTCGCCCGCGAGCTGTTGACGCTCATCTACGCACACGCCCAGGCCATCGCAACCGGGGTAACCTACCAACCGCTGCTCAACCACGGCTGGGACCAGAACATGGCGCTGTTGAGCGCCGCGGTGGTCCTGCCCGAATTCGCTGCGGCCGAGACGTGGCGCACATGCGCCTACGAGCGCATGACAGCGTTCCTGCGCGACAACTTCGATCGCGTGGGCTTTCACCTCGAGCAGTCGCCCGGCTACCACTGGTATATGCTGAAGCGACTCGGGCCGTTCCGCAGTTTCGTGCAGCAGAACCGGCTGGCGCCCGTCCCGGGTCTGGAGGAAACCGCCCGCCGCGCTGCAGCCGCGTGGCCGTACCTGATTCAGCCCAATGGCCACCTGCCCGCCATCGGCGACACGAGTCCGGTGGCAGTGCCGGATTACCGTGACTTGTATGGCGATTGGTTCGGCGAATTGGTTCCGGCCGCGCCGGCCACGCTACCGAACCCGCGGGCGGACACCAGCGTGCTGTTGGTCAGCTTTGCTGTCGGCTACGCCATCTTCGCCGCGGCCCCGGTGGACGCCGCGCTGCGTGTGCCCGACACCTACCTGCTCTTCCGCTGCAACACCATCCGCGCCTGGCGGCACCACGACGACACCCTGTCGTTCGTGCTGCACGGGCTCGGACAGGACTGGCTGATCGACCCGGGCATCTACAGCTACGCATACACATCCGCCGCACGGCAGTTTGTGGTCAGTGCGCGGGCCCACAACGTGGTGCTCGTCGACAATGCGGACTTCACGCCCGCCGACATCGAGTTGCTGGACGTCGAACGCACCGCGGACCGCGATGTGGTCCGTGTCCAACACCGCTGGCCCCAGGCCACCCACACGCGCACGCTGGCGTTCGTGCCGCCCGCGCGCGTGGAGATCGATGATCACATCCTGGCCGCGGATGGCGCCGCGCACCGTTACACGCAGCTCTTCCACGTGCATCCCGATCTGTCGGTCGAGATTGTCTCGCCCACCGAGGCGCGTCTCTGCGCCACGGACGGCCGCGTCTGCGTGATCGATCAGCATGGGCCCGTCGGCGAATGGCAGGTGGTCACCGGACAGCAGGAGCCGAACTGGCAGGGCTGGTATTCGCCGGCATTCGGGCAGATTGTCCCCGCACCGGTGCTCAGCTATGCATGCACCGGGCCGGCTCCGGAGTACGAATTCCATACGCGCATTCGATTGGAGTCGCTGGGACCAACCGACACACTGCCCGGGCCGGCAGTACCTACTTCTCCGCCAGACCCGCCAGCGTCCGTTTCGGATTGATCAGCAGCATCGGCCGCTGCCCGTCGACCTTGTCCGCGCCCCGCTTGATCCGTTCGATCACCTGCGCCGGCTTCAACGTCGGATCGAGCGCCAACAGCTTCGCCGCCAGGTTCGCCACGTTGGGCGACGCCATCGACGTGCCCGAGAGCTTCATCCGCTTGCCGCCGGGAACAACGCTGTCCACCTCGAACCCGTTCGCATACACCTGCACGGTCTGGCCGAAGCTCGTGAACCCGGTCGGCTCGCCGGCCTGGTCCACCGCGCCGACGACCAGCACATTCGGCAAGTCGAACGAAGACGGTATCACATCATCAAACTCCACGTCGTTGTCGGAGTTGCCGGCGGCGCAGACGAACAGGATGTCTGGCGCGCTCTGCAGCGCATGGAACAGCCCGTCGCGCATCATCTTGAACATCTCGCGCGTCAGCTGCGCGCGCTCTTCGACCGTCGCCCCAACGCCGTTCTTCTCCAGCGCCTGCTCGATCGTCCTGCGCTCCTCGCCCCAGCTCATGTTGACCACGCGCACGCCGTGCTGCTTGAAGTAGTCCACGGTCTTCTGATACATCGCCGCGTCGGCGCGCATCAACTCGAGCGTCGGGCACTTCGGCAGCATGTGATAATCGAACGTCAGCCGCGCCACGAGCAACCGCGCCAGCGGATTGCCCTCGAGCGCGATCCCCGCCACGTGCGTGCCGTGCGCGTAGTTGCCGTACAGGCTCAGGTCCTCGATGAAGTCACGGACGGCATCGCCCTGCAGCCCGCCCAGCAGCTTCTTCACGGCGCTGGCCTCGGGGCTGTCGATCGCCGCCTGCACATCCATGAAGCCTTTCATGTGACCGGCGACTGCATCCACCTTGCTCTTCAGCGCGTCCACGGGATGCAATAGTTCCGGCGTCGGCTGGCCGTCGACGTCGAACGCGATGCCGTGCACGTCATCCACGAAGCCGTTCTGATCGTCATCTTTGCCGTTCACCTGCTCGCCGGCATTCGTCACGAGCTGCTTCTCGAACAACTTCGTGTCCACACCGGAGTCCCAGATCCCGATGACGACCGGCGTCGCCTTCTGGTCGGCGCTGAGCGTGACGGCCCGCTCGGCCCAGATATCCTTCTTCGCGACATCGTGCTCGGCCACGACGGCCGCGAACGCCGCGACCAGCTCCTCCTTCAGCGGGATCATCACCTTCAGCGCAAAACGCATGCTGACGAGTTGCTGCGCGATGTCCGCGCTGATCTCGCCTGCGGTTTTCGCGACCGCCGGATCAATCGCGCTGCTCACCATCCCCATCAGTAGGGGCTCCGTGATGATCTCCGTCTGCCCTTTGCGCTGCTTGATGTCGTCGGCGACGATGTCCCACGGCAGCGGGCGGAGCTTGGCCAGCAAGCTCTCGCGAAACACTGCCCGGAACTTGGCATCGTCCTGGCCAGCCTGCTCCCGCGCCGCGACATAGGACCCGCCAACCAGGCCGGACATCAGCTTCTTGGCTTCCTTGGTTTCGAGCTCGCGAATGCGGGCCATGCCTCTCAGCGCAGCGGCGAAATGGCCCTCGAGCACATCCAGGCTGACCAGCACGTTGTACAGGCGCTGCAGCGTCGAGGCGTCCTCGATCTGGTACTTCGCGAGGTCGGCCTCGAGGTCCGCCCGCACCGCCTTGGCCAGCGCCGCGAACTGCTCATCCGACTGCAAGAGCTCCGTCGCCGTCCCGGCCAGCTTGTACGTGTGCCGCGGTAGGTCGTCCTGGCTCTTGATCGGAGTCTTGTCCTGCGCGGCGGCCATTGTCGTGGCCAACGCGAGCAGCAACCCGGAAACCAATCCCAGCGCCATGCTACGGCGATTCACACGCTCCTGAATTGTGGTCACAGGCATTCTCCCAGTGAATGTGAGCTTCAATTGCACCTTGCCCCACGGCCTGGCTGCGCCGGGTCGTGCCACCCGTCGTTGTACCACGGACCGGCCGCAGCTCACCATGCCCCCCAAGACAAATGCGACAACTTCCTACAGTCCCACAAGCCTCGCCAGGCTCAGCTCCAGCACCGTTACCGGGTGCTTCAGCCCGTAGGCTTCGAGCACCTCGGGGTGAATTTCGCCCATCACGCCGAGCGGTGCCCCGTCGGCCGCGTGCAACGCCGCCACGCGCCCGGGAATGTAGCTGCGATGCTCCGTGGCCTTCACCGTGTACGCCGCGCCCATCTCGTGCACAAACGCATCCGCAACCGCGCGGATGTCCGCGTACCCGACGTGCGTCCCGATCATCGCCGCCGCGACGTAACGCTCCTCGCGCGCCCCCGTCTCCGCCGCCGCATCGACAAAACAACAATCACCGACCTCGAAGAGATACTGTGGCAGATCGTATTGCTTGTTGATCGCCAGCGTCTCCAGCAGCCCCGGCAGCAGCGACACGCGGCACATCGTCTGCTCCGTGCTGATCGGGTTGTCGATCTGCACGGCCCGCGCATCCGGCGGCACACGCCATTTCTCGAACGCCGCCGGCACACTCGTCAGCACGAGCGTCATCACCTGGTGGAAGCCGAGGCCGGTCAGCACACGGCGGGCCGTCACCGACTGCTCCTCGATCGCGCGTGGCGCCCCCACCGTGAATGTCGGCACCAGCCGCGGCGTCAGGTTGCCATAGCCATGCGCGATGGCCGCGTCTTCCATCAGGTCCACCGCGTGCATGACATCGTTGCGATACGCCGGCACGAACACGCGCAGCGTGTCGCCGTGCGGACCCTCCTCGACGCCATGGCCCATCGATTCGAGCAATTCCGCGAGCTGCGCCGCGTTCAAGTCCGCCCCGATCGTCTCCGCGGCCAGCTTCACATCGAGCGTCAGCTCGGTCGGCCGCAGGTCCGGCGTAATCCGCACATCCCCTTCGTGCCTCCGTGCCTCCGTGCCTCCGTGCCTCTCCGCAATCACACACTCGATCTCGATCTCCGGCATGATCTCCTTGAAGCTCGTCACGAGGATGTTCAGCGCGCGGTCCACGGTCCGTTGCGACGTGCCGGTGACGTCGATGAAGAAGCCCTTGGTGTCCATCGTCACGCGCGTGCACTCGCTGTTGATGATCGGCGGCAGCGCCATGACCGTCCCCACGCCGTCGCGCAGCAGCGGGTATTTCTTCAGCGGCCTCAGCAGGTGTGCGTACGCCACGCCGGTCTTGTGCCGCTCCAGGATTTCGCGCGGCGTCAGCGCACTGGCCGGGTCGTCCGGCGGGAATCCCAGCGGCACAAAACGCAGGCCATCGGGATCGACCGCGTCGTAGTGAAAGACGTCGCCCTTGAGCGTGTCCAAGTCAAACACGCCGATCGACGCGAGCTTGCGGTCGCGGCCCAGCGCCCAGTGCAGGTCCTCCTGGAGGTTCATGACGAGCTTGATGGTCGTGTTCGTAAGACGGACGTTGCGAATGACGGCGTAAGCGACATACGGGCGAAAGCTGTCCGGATTGGAGAGCTGCGGATCGACCTGCACGCGCAGCCGCGCCGCGTTGAGCGGATACTCGACCAGGCCGGTCTGCACGCCGAGGTAGCCGCGGATGTAGCGGGCCATGCCGCCCGGATCGAAGATGTCCGGCCGGACGGCGAGCATGTTCAGGCGGATGACCTGGCTGGTGCCGAGGTCCTTCAGCTCGTCGGGGAAGGTGCGGAAGTCGGCGCCGCAATTCGCGCACAGCAGCGGCGGCCCCTGCGCCTCAGTGCGGTCGTAGATCTTGCCGCAGACCTCGCACACGAACTCCTGCATGTCCGCGACCTCTTCGATCTCGCAGCCCAGCTTCGGCAGCATCTCCACGAGGTCGTTGACGCTCAGTCGCGTCCCATCCGCACCCGTCGCAATCCGCGCCAGCAGCGTTTCCACCGGCATATCAATGATCGGCATGGCAGCTCCTTAGCGTGCCGTGAATACATCCAAATGGCCCAGTGTACAGCGGCGCACCGCGACCGAGCCAGCCTAAGAGGCAAGTGTGCCACTGCTCTTGAGCAGTGTTTCGCGCGGATGCCATTGCTCAAGAGCAGTGGCACACGGTTCGCGGCCGATCCCCTTGGTGCCCTAGTGTCTTGGTGGTCCGTCCGGCGGACATCACGCCTTGCACAGCGGCTCCTCCCGCAGCCATGGCATCGTCGCGTAGAACAGCTCGCCGATCGAATCCACGCCGTGGACCATCATCGCCAGCCGCTCCAGGCCCAAACCCCACGCCAGCACGCGGTCCCTGATGCCCACCGGCAGCGTCACCTCCGGCCGGAACACGCCCGAGCCGCCCATCTCCACCCAGTCCTTCCGGCTCTCCAGGTACAGCAGCACCTCCGCCGACGGCTCCGTGTACGGGAAGAAGCTCGGGTTCACCTTCACCTTCGGGAAGCCCATCTTCGCGTAGAACGCCGTCAGCGTCCCGATCAGCGTCGCCAGGCTCGCCTGCGGATCGACGATGATCCCATCCACCTGGTGGAACACCGGCAGGTGCTTGTAGTCCGCCGTCTCACGCCGGAACACCGGCCCGATCACGAAGTACTTGCCCGGCCTGCCCTGCGTGTGCCGAGCCAGGGCCCGCATGGTCGCCGCAGTCGTATGTGTCCGCAGTACCGGCCTTTGCGCTAAGTCACGGCTCCAGGTGTACTGCCACCCGGTCGAGCCGGTGTCGCCGCCGTTCTCGTGCGTCGCCTTAATCCGCTCGACGAGCGCATCGTCCGGCAGCCGGCAGCGGTCCGGCCGGGCCACGTAAAAAGTGTCCTGCATGTCCCGCGCGGGATGGTCCTGCGGCTGGAACAGGGCGTCGAAATCCCAGAAGCTCGACTCCACCCACGGGCTGACGATCTCCTCGAATCCCATCTCGAGGAACACCCGCCGCACGCGATCCAGCGTCCGCTGGAACGGGTGCTCCTTGCCCGGGTAGAGCTTCTTCGCCGCCAGCGTCACATCGTACGGCTGAATGTCGACTTCGCGCCAGCCACCCTCCGCGAGCAACTCCGGCGTAAGCTGCGTCACCTTCTTCCGCCCCTTCACACCCGCCGCCAGCAGCTTCCGCCCGTTGTCCGTGATCGCCACGTGCCGCGCGGTCCGCTCCTTCAGCACCACGAATCCTTTGCGCGGCGTAAGCAGCTTCAGGGCCTCTGTGACCGGCAGCCCCTCCGCCTCCAGCTCCGCCCGCGTCGCCACGCGCCCGCCAGCCAGTGCCTTGATCAGCCGCTCGTCCGGCTCCGGCGTACTGGTGGGCCCGGCGCCGATCAGCACGAGCCGATCGCCGTCCTTCTTCGCCCACTGCCGCTGATTCAGCCAGCGCAGGCACCCACCGACCTGGCCGGCGTTCAGCCCGCAGTGATTGGGGATTTCCGTCAGCTTGCACGATCCTCCCTGCGCCGCCAGCACGCCCGCGACGACGCGTTCCGGCAGCGGCTGGCGGGCAAACACCTCGGCATCCGGACCGAGCCGCAGCTCCTCAAACGTCGTCTCCTCGACAACGACGTACCCCGCGTGCCGCAGTTCGCCGCACGCCGCGGTCACGGGCGACTGATCCAGCTCCATGGCCCGCGCCAGGTCCGTAATGGCGACCTGGCCAGCGGCGTCGCCCAGGCGCCGCAGGACCTCATATTGAACTTGTGGCAGCTCCATGCACACGTCCCTCGGACAGCACCCGTGACACCGGCCGGTCGCCGGTGCAGGGCTTGTCTGTATCCTAAGCGCAGCCCCGGCTCAAGTGCGAGCGAGCGTCCGGGCCAGAGTTTTCGGAACCAGGGCCGAAACCGACGAGCCGGGCGAAGCCGGGGCAAACCGGACGGCACCGACCGCTCATAAAAAATGCTCTCACAGCCCGGACGGGCCGGCTGGCGCCCTCCAGCCCGGTGGTCTGCTGCGCCTACAGCGCATCGTGCATCGGGCCACTCAGCACGCGGGGTATAATTCAACGCTCTTGGACGCGGACGAGACGGAATCGTCCCACCGGCTGAATTCGACCCACGGCCCGGTGATCTCCTGAGGAGGAAGAAGCATGAACGAGGCCGAATTCCAGAAGCGTTTGGCCGAGCTGGTTTCCGAGATCGACGCGCTGCCGGAGGGCGAGCGCGACCGGCTCCGCAAGCTGGCGGATGAGACGAAGGACCGTCACGAGCAGATCAAGAAGAGCGTCAGCAGCCTGCAGGAAAGCATCGATTTCCTGCGCCTCGGCATCAAGTACATGCTGTTTGACCTGGAAGCAACCCGCCGCGAGAACGGCTACCTGCGCAAGATGCTCGAGCAGGACCCCAACGGCGGAAACAACAACGGCGAAACCCAGTAACTCGGACCCCCAAGCCAGCACGCGACCCGCCGACCGATCCTCCGCGGGTCCCGTGCATTAGACCCACACCGGCCTCCCTTCGAAGGGTGGCGACCCTTCCGATGCTGCCGCGAGCCCGGCGACCGCCAACGCCGGGCTCGCGGCGCTTATGCACTCAGTGTTGCTTTGCGGGAATTGGCGCTTCCGAGGCGCCACACGTCTACTGACTAGCTGGCTGGCTCATGGGCGCGGAGTCCTTGTCCTGCAGGAATTCTGTCACAACTTCCTGCGGCCACGTCGTGCTGATGATCCGGCGCTCTACCTGCCGCGCGTCAAAATCCAGTTTCAGCAACGCGATCTCGGCACGCTGCTTCTCACCCTTCGGCCCGGGCACGACCGCGCAGCACAGTTCGTTGTTGCTCCGCCATGCGGGCACTGTGCGGAGCTGATCGACTTCCCCTTCGCCCAGCACCGCCCAGATATCCCCGGTTGCGACCGTGAAGATCGCGATGCGACCGTCGCCGCCCGGCACCGCGACATGCCGCTGATCGGGGCTAAGCTCGAACAGCATCAAGGCATCAGGCAGCGTGTCATCCGCCGCGCGCGCCGTCAGCCGCGTGACGCCCGGCTGGCGACCGGGGTCCACGGCGAACAAGCCGGCCCGCTGCGGCATGTCCGCCGACACACAGGGCATGTGCACTTCGAGCGTGGCGAACAGGACGCGGCCATCGCGCAGGCAGCGCACCCGCACCCAGTTCTGAAACACGATGCCAGCCAGTTCTTCCGGGTCCGGCAGCTCTGCCAGCGGCGTCCCACCGGCCCCGCAAACTTGCCGGCGGGCTACGACGCCCAACCGCAGGTTCTTGTCATCGTCGTCACCGGGCGTATTCGTGGCCGCGTACACGATGTAGCGGCTGTCCGCTGACCAATCCGGATACGCCGCCGCGTGGTCCGCAACGAGCTGTGGCGTCCCGCCGTCGAGCGCCACAACAAACAGCGCCGGCGGCTGGCTCCCGCTCGCGGCAGCGCTGCGATACGCTACCAGCTTCCCGCTCGGTGATACGCACAGATCCTCGTAGGCATTGATCGAGCGCACGATCACGCGCGCCGGTCCGGATGTCCCGGCGTCGTTCAGCCGGACAAGCTCCAGCATGTTGGCGTTCGCACTCATCCCCTTCAGCTCGTCCCACTTCTCACCCAGCTTCTCCGCCAAGCCATCGCCGAGCTTGTCACGCACGTAGATGAGCAACGCCGGCGTCTCGCCGTCACTCAGCCCGTGGATCGACTCCGGCTCAAAGCCGTCCCAGCCGCCCTGATGCGTCATCAACTCCTCTCTCAGCCGCGGGCCACGCGTTTCGATCGTTTTGCGCTGCTCCGGCGTAAGCAGCGGCTCGAGCGCCTCCCACGTCTTCACGAGTTCCGTCCGCGACCACACGAGTTGTTTCGAGTCGGGCAACCACGCCACCGAACGCACGCTCTCGGCCACGCGCGCCGAGAGTCTGCCGGACTCGTCGCAGAGATACAGACCGTCCGTCGGCCTCACGGTCGCCCAACGTCCATCGGGCGACCAGGTGACGCGTTTCTCAGGCAGACAGCCACAGACGCCGCCCAACAATACAACTGCCAATACAACCAACCGTTTCATGACTCGCCTCCCGGTCTCGGTACAGAGACCGCTGAATTCCAGATTAAACGCGCCGCATTGGCTGGCTTCGCCTGGCGCGCATGTTCGATCAGACGTTCGGTCGACCAGAATCCACCCGCCAACGCCACCGGCCGCGTCTCCGGCACAACCGCCACCTGCGGTTGCACACGCCCCGGCAGGCCGCCCCCGCCACGCCACAAGCCGGCACCAATACCCAAACCTAGCACCAACGCCGCCGCCAAGCCCGCGACGTTGCGTACGATCCGCAAACGCCGGCGCGCCTCCTCGAGCTTGTGCAGCCGCAACGCAGGGAATGGCGGCAGCGCCCCGCCGCCCCCCGAACGTAGCACCGCACGGGCCGCCGCGGCCGCCGCATCAAACTCGCGCGCCCGCGACGCGGCGGCAGCGTCATGCGCCAGATACGCCGTCAACAGGTCCGCCGCGTCCGGCGTCAGGCCACCCAAGGCCCGATCCATCAGCAGTCGTTCCAGTGTTTCCGTGTCCATCGCTGTTGCCTCACATCGCGCGGGCAGCCGCCTCATACATCCGCGTCCAGCACGGCGACGCGCAAGCGCCGCAGCGCGTGGTGCAGCCGCGACCGCACCGTGCCGATTGGAATCTGCAGGACATCGGCGATCTCTTCGTACGACAACTCGTCGCGCAAACGCAATTCCAGCGTCTCTCGAAACATGTCGGGCAGCTCCGCGATCGCGCGCCGCACGTGCTCGAGCCGCGCGTCGACGGGCTGCCCGCGCGTTGCCACATCCGCCGGCAACCGTTGCATCGGTCGGCGGCGGCGTTGCGCGGTCAGCGCCACGTTGCGGGCAATCGCGAAGAGCCAGGCACGCGGCGAAACCGCCTCCGCGAGCCATTCCATCCGCCGACTCGCCTGCAAAAACGTCTCCTGCAGCAGGTCCTCCGCGGCATGATGATCGCCGAAGCGCCGGCGCAGGTACGCGAGCAACCCCGGCCCCACGTCACGGTAGAGAGCTTCCAAGCGTGTGAGGGCGTCGTCCACGAATCGCGCGCTCCACCCTTCACGTCGCGCGCCGCTGACGGAAAGTTCGCGCGCGGCCGAAAATCTGCGGCGCCGACCGCGTGCGCCCCGGAACTAGCGCGCGCCCGGCGCGTGCGCCCGTTGGCGCGCACTCCACAGCCCCACCAGCGTGAGCGCGAGCAGCACGGAACTGGCTGCGGTGCATAAGCCGCTGATCAAGTCACCCGGGAAGTTCGGCAGGTCCGTCCCGCACGGCAGCACCGCCGGATCGTACAGCACGGCACCACGAATGCACCCGTCGGCGTCGCCGCAGATCGTCATGCAGTTCGTATCCAGCGTGCCAACCACGCGCACCGCGTCGCCAAAGTTGAAATCGCCCGCATCCGGGATGACGTACTGGCCGCCAGCGCCTTCGAACAGCACGCACCCCATGCCCGCCACCAGCACGCCGCATTCATCAATCTCCTGCATGGTGCTGTTGGGGTCGTCCGCGGTGGTCTGCGCGCCGGCCGCATGAGCGAGGCACAAGAGCGCTGCAATCAGCCCGAAGCGTCTCATGGGATTCTCCTATCGCACAGATTCTACACGCGGAGCGCGGCGCGGGCGGCACTTTCACCTGAACTCCTCCCCCGCTCAGGGGAAGCACAGGGAGGGGGTACGATGCCGATCGCCTCAACCCTCCCCCTGCCCCGCCTTGGGAGGGATGGGTGCGTTGGGCGCACTCAGACCGCTTTCACCGGCGGACCGGCCCATTGCTCCAGCGGGGCCGGCTTCGGCGGCTGCACCGGGATGCGGAACTCCGTCGGCGAGACCTTGCCGCCGGCCCGACGGATGATCTGCTCCGTCACCCGGCGGCACGTCGCGCGGAGTTCGCCGTAGCTGTAGCGCGTGTGCGCGAACTTGCGGTCGCCCAACTGCGGCAGCCCGGCGTGCGCCTCGGCTGGAATGCCGGCCAGGCCGTGCATGCAACCCCACACACCGGCGGCCGACGACGGATTGCAGTCCGAATCCTGCCCGCAGCGCGTCGCGATCTCGCACACCCGCCAGAAATCGTCGCCGCCGTACAGCAGCCCCATCACAATGTAAGCGCCATTGAGATGCGCATTGATGTTGAACGCCTTGCCGGGCACGCAATCGCGATCGTCGTTGTACTTCGCCTCGATCTTCCGCCAAGTAGCCCGCCAGTCGTGCGGAGTCTCGCGCCACCACGTCAGCACGTCGCGAATGCAGCCCGCGTAGCGGCTCTCGGCGGGAATGCACGCCAGCCCCGCCTCGATCACCTTCACGACGTCGCGGTTCTCGAAGTACGCGGCACAATACATGCCCTGCATGAACAGGCCACCGTACCAGCCGTCGCCATAGTTCATCATGTGCCCGAACACGTCGCCGAGCCGGTTGGCTTCCTGCGGCAGGCCGGGGCACACAATGCCGATGAGATCCGCCTCGATCTGGTAGTCGATGTCATTCGCGTGCGGGTTATGATCGGGATGCCCGCTCGCCGGCGGCTGAATCCCGCGACGGACATTCTCGCGACCGGCCTCGTTCGCGTGCCAGAGCGGATACTGCGTGGCGGCGAACGCGGCACCGGCATCCGCACACGTCACGTCCAGCCCGTGATCCTCCAGGCAGGCCAGCCACGTCATCTCGACGTACAAATCGTCCTGCTCCAGCGCGGCGACGATATACTCCGGCTGCCAAGCCCGGTACTCGCCCTCATCGATCTTCCCCACCGAGCGAAACTCGTACGGCCCGCCGTAGCAGACGCCGACCATCTGCCCGACCCACGCCCCCTCCAACTTGTCCGTGTAGACACTCACCGGCAACGAGCGCGTGGCAGCACAACCAGCGCAGAACACGAGCCCGACGACTCCCGCACACGCGCGGACCTTTCGTAGCATGGCGTTATCCCTGCATCAGCCCCGTCGTGCAGCGCCCACACGCCGCCCGGCGGACGCCGCATGGTATCCGAAACACGGCCTGCACGCGGCGCCCTCAGCGCCCGCGGCGCTTACTGCCACTCGCGCGCCGGGAAGATCTCATCCATGGCGGCGAATTCCGACTTTGCCAGCTCGATCCCCACGGCCTGGCAGTTCTCGTCAACCTGTTCCACCCGCGTCGCACCGATGATCACGCTCGTGACAGCATCCCGCTGGAGCAGCCACGCCAGCGCGAGCTGCGCCAGCGAGACGCCCACCCGCGCCGCAATCGGCCGCAGGCGATCCACCCGGTCCGCCAGGTCGCGGTCGACCGACTTCAGAAACATGCTCATCTCGCGGCTGGCGGCCCGGCTGTCGCGCGGGACCTTGCCGCCGGAGTACTTGCCGGTCAGCACGCCCTGCTTCAGCGGGCTCCAGACGACCATCCCCAGGCCGAGTTCGCTGCAAGCCGCCTGCACGCCGTTGGTCTCCACCCGTCGGGCGGCAAGGCTGTATTCGGGCTGGTTCGACACCGGCGGCGCTGCGTGCATCTGTGCCGCGATCTCACACGCCCGGCGAATCGCGTCCGCCGGCCATTCACTGACACCCCAATACAGCATCTTGCCCTGCCGGATCAGGTCGTCCATGGCCCGCACGACCTCATCCAGCTCGACGTCGGGATCGAAGCGATGGCACTGATAGAGGTCAACGTAGTCGGTCTGCAGCCGCGTCAGCGAAGCGTGCAGGCTCTCGCAGATGTGCTTCCGCGACAGGCCCCGGTCGTTGACGCCCTCGCTCATCGGGAAGAAACACTTGGTCGCGATCACGAGATCGCGCCGCGGAAGGTCGCGCAGCTCGCGCCCTAGAACCTGTTCCGCGGCGCCGCGATGATAGACGTCCGCCGTGTCGAAGAAATTGACACCCAGCTCGAACGCACGGCGGATGCACTGCCGGGCCGCATCGTCCGCGACGCCAAAACCGTACGTCAGCCAGCTTCCCAGCCCGATCTCTGACAGCTTGACTCCGGCCCGACCAAGTCTGCGATAACGCATCTGGACACCTTCCTCTCGGAAAGCCGGCCTCTCCTCTCGGCGATCTGCTTCTGGCGGACTGACCTTCGGTCGGTCAGCCCAACCCGGTTCTCATCGGTGCGCGCCGCCGGCTATGCTCAACGCAACAGGCGCCGCGTGCCGGTGAGCAGGCGCTCCCAGTCGAACGCCGGCCCGGGGTCCACTTTGCCGCTCGTAACGTGCAGATGGCCCAGCAGCCCGCTGAACGCGGCCATCTCTTCTGCCGTCAGCTCCGACGTGCGCAGGCGGCCGTTCGCGTCCCGCGGATAGTCCGGCTTGATCCGCGGCAGCACGCGGCACAGCGTCGCCGTCAGCTTGATCAGCGACTCGTACTGCGCATCGGTAAAATCATACTGATACAGCCAACCGCCGTTCACTTCGCCGACCTGGACCGCGTTCCGCGCCGGACGGGCGACGAAGTCCGGCGTGCGGATGCCACTTACCGTCATCGACTCGGGCAACGTCACGTGCACGCCCCCCAGCGCATCCCGCGCGTACCACTTGTCCAGCGTGCGCATGTCCCCATAGGCTCCGATGTTCGCGATCTCGATGCCCACGCTGCGATCATTCGCTGTGCCGGCGTGCCAGGCCCGCTCCTTCACATCGAGCGTCTGGTAGATCGTGCCGTCGAGATCGAGCATGAAATGCACGCTGAGCCCGCGCAGATCATGCAGCACCTCGAAGCAGCGCCGCGACGTGCCGCACGCGTCGTAGTGCAGCACGAACTGGTCCACGTGCTGCTGCAACAGCGGCAGGCTCCAGCCCTCCGTCCGCACGCGCTCGGCGACGTCGTCGGGCAGGTGGCGCCGGAACGTGCCGTAGCGAATCGGAGACTCGCTGACCGGCCGGCTGGGCTTTTCGCGCTCCGGCGTGAACTTGCACTCGGCGCGGTATGCGTCGTAGCCGCCGGGGTCCATCCAGAGCACCACCGGCGCCCCCGTGTGCACAAGCTGGCCGCAGACGACGATCTCATCACCCAGCCGCGGAACCGGCGTCCCCGGCCGACCATAGGGGCTCGGCGTCACGCAGCCGATCAACAGCAGAAAGACCACGCTCAGGCAGACCGCCGGGCACAACGCACGCCCGCGGAGAACACGAATCGGCTCGGACATTCCACGCGCCTCCTGTGTCGTCCAGCCGGAAGATCGTAACCGCCGGCCGCCGGGCTCGCCACGCACAATGCGCGGATAGGGCTTCGTTTGGGCCGCGGCTTTCGCTATAATGCGGTCAGTTGGCCGGCGTGGCAGCGCCACGCGCTCTTGGAGGGCAGAACATGCGGCACCGGATCACGATCACACTCGTCATCGTCTCAGTCGCTTGGCTACCCAGTGCCACTCTGGCCCAGGAAACGCGGTTGGAGATCTCCGATGACGGGCAGGAAGTGGTGCTGCTACGTCCCGACCCGACGGACGGGACCGTCACCATGCGCGGCGACGACGTGTACTACGGCACCGCGCCCGACTGGCAGAATACCATTCGGCGGCAGGTCGGCGGATTGCAGGTCGCCGACGTGAACAACGACGGCTGGCCGGACGTCATCGTTGGCTGTTACATCTCGAACAGCTACCCGCCGTACACGGACTGGGAAAACCTGATCTACTACAACACCGGCGGCCAGCTCGAGGCCAACGCGTCCTGGGTCTCCACGGACGAAGTCTCCACCGGCGACGTCCAGGTGGGCGACATCAACGGCGACGGCTACCCCGACATCTTCTCGGCCAACGGCGGCTCTTCGATGTCGCCGTCCGTGATCTACTGGGGCAGCGCGACAGGTCCCAGCACGTCACCCGGCTGGAGCAGCCAGGAACCCGGTGCCGCGTGGAACAACTACGCAATCCTGTTTGATTTCGACCACGACAACGACCTTGACGTCTTCACAGCCAACCAGGGCAACAACCCGAGCGACCCGTACCGCCCGATGTACGGCTTCATCAACAACAACGGCACCCTGCCGACGGTGCCCGGCTGGCAGTCCGCCGAGACGTCGATTCAGAATTTCCTCGCCTTCGCGGACTACAACGGTGATGGCTGGGAAGATCTGGCCGTCTCGAAATGGGCGAATTTCCAGAGCGGCATCTACAAGAACCTGAACGGCGTGCTGCAGACGACGCCCGGCTGGACCACGGGCAACACCGACACCGACAAAGGCGTGGCCTGGGCCGACGTGGACAAGAACGGCTGGCCGGACCTGGCCCTCGGACACAGCCCGACGCTGCTCTACGGCAACACGGCCGGCAGCCTGACGCCGGTGTGGAATTCGACGGCGGCGTACTTCGGCCACAGCGACCTGCGCTTCTGCGACGTCAATCGCGACGGCGACCCCGACCTGGCCGAGGTGCATTTCTCCAACGGCATGACGAACATCTACCTGAACCGCAACGGCGCGTTGGATAGCGCCCCCACGTGGTCGTACGACGCCAGCCCCGTCGGCACCGCCCTCGCGTTCGGCGACATCAACGGCGACCGCTGGCCTGATCTGGTCATCGGCTATTCCGGCCAGCCCTGTGTGGTCGTGTTCTACGCGCAGCCGCCAATCACGCTCGGCGACCTGAACTGCGACGGCGTAGTGAACTTCGGCGACATCAACCCGTTCGTTCTGGCGCTCGCCAACCCGGAGACATACGCCACGCTGTACCCGGACTGTAATATCCTGAACGCCGATATCAACGGCGACGGGGTTGTCAGCTTCCGCGACATCAACCCGTTCGTCGCGCTACTGACGAGCGCGCCGTAGCAAGCCAGGGTGTCACGGGCGTGGGTGGTGTGGGCCTCCCGCCCGTGGATGTGGCATGGGCGTCCCGCCGCTCATCCACCTGGGTGGTACGGGCGTCTGGCCCGTCCGGCCGCGAGCATCACAGCGCCATGCAGTTTGTGATCGGTGATGGTGTTCTGCACTGCCAAGTCCTCGGCGATGGCCCGCCGATTCTGTTCATCCACGGCTTTCCACTGTCGCACGAAATGTGGCTGCCCGTGGCGGACCAACTGCGCGACCGCTGGCGGTGCATCCTGCCCGACCTCCGCGGTCACGGCCGCAGTGCCGTCTCGCCGGAAGTAACCATCACGCAGTTTGCGGACGACCTGGCAGCGTTATTGGATGCCATCAGCGAGACTCGACCGGTCGTGCCCGTCGGCCTCTCCATGGGCGGGGTCATCGCGCTGGAGTTCTTCCGGCAACAGCGCGCCCGCCTGCGTGCCCTCGTGCTCGCGAATTGCCGAGCGAACGCTGAGACCCCGGAAGGCATCGCGCGCCGCGCGGCGCTGGCACAGTCCGTGCTCCGCGACGGCAGCCAGGTCGCGGCCGACGCCATGATCGGCGATCTTTTCGCCCCTGCAGCCCCGGCCGGATTGCGCTCCGAGTGGCGCGCCCGCATCGCCCGTACGCCACCGGCGGGAGTCGCGGCCGCCAGCCGCGCCCTCGCCGGCCGCCGCGAGTCGTTCAGTACGTTGCCGCAGATCGACTGCCCGACACTCGTCATCGCGGGCGCCGCCGACACGATCACCCCACCGGACGGCATGCAGGCCATGCACGCCATGATTCCAGGCTCCCGTTACGTCGTCATCCCGGGTGCGGGACACTTGACGCCCATCGAGCAGCCCGCCACCTTCGCCACCGCCCTGCGCGAATTCGTATCTGAACTGCCGTAGCGTTCGGGCGGCACGGTCTGGCGCAACCAAGCCGTGGATCAGCGCTCCGCTCGATGAAGCTATGCTCCCATTGAGCCCCAGCTCGCTGACGGAGCCCCTGCGTACGCCGAGCTGAATCACCGCCGCCGAATCACAAGCCCCGCCAGCACCAGCAACATCAGGCTCGTCGGCTCGGGCACGAAGCGCCAGAAGACGCCCCCCGAAACTTCGGGCGCCTCCCCGCTCGCGTACGAGATCTCCGTGATGAGGATCTCATACTTGATCATCGCGGGCAGGTCATACACGCTACCGAGCAACGTGACCCCCGAATAATAGGGCCCGTCGGTCTGGTGATCGAACAGCATGTGCGCGTCATCGCCGCTGTTCACGATGCCATACGCGCGCGTACACGCCAGGGTCTGCGGGTTGTTGTGCCATTCCGGATAACTTGGCGGCGTCGCGGCCCCGTCCCATCGCTTGCGAAAGCCACCGTTGAGCACATACCAGCACGTCGCAATATCCGCGGCCGGCTCGGACTGGCCGACTTCGCGGATCGTGATCTGCAAGCCGTTGATTTTGCTGGACTTGGGCTCGCCCCGGAACTGGAGCCAGACGTAGCCGAAGTCTCCGTCCACCAACCTGATCGGGTCTGCGGTCGTGCCGGACGGCGCGTCCACCGGCGGATAGCTGTGGCACGCGTAATAGTAAAAATCGTACGCATTGATGTCCTCACCGCTCGGCAGCACGGTGCTGAGTGTCGGCGTGAAGGCAAGAGTCGGATCGGTGAGCCCGTGACCGGCCTGTGCGGGGGTCACAAAGATTCGCACGTCCGCCAGGGCGAAAGTCGCCAGCGACAGACTGCCCGCGATGATCAGAGCAGTTCTCATGGCGGCGATCCTCCAAGCCCCCAGCGTGCAGATGGAACTGCGCACAACACCCGGGCCCTGCGACGCGCGAGACGCATCTCTAACCAGAAGTATGCCTCAGAATGCGGCCAATGCAACCGCGCGCGTGGCGCAGCGACCGGCGGACGCCCCCCTGTCGCTGAAGGTGCCTACAAAAATGCGACGGACCGCACAGCCGATCGGGCGGTGGTCCGTCGCGTGGTCGGAGCCAACCTCCGCTGTTGCCGGTGGAAGAGGTTTGCTTGAACCCTTGGTCAAGGTGGGTGGCCCGCGCTGCCCCGACCCAACGCTCAAGGCGCCTCCGTCGGGGGGAAGTCGTCATGGCCTCCCAGGGTTCAGCTTAACGGTTCGAGCAAACGGTTTCTTCCTTATCGCACAACGCAGGGGCTGATCCGTTGAGCCCTGTCACACACTAAGTATACCCAACAGATCGGCGATTCCGGCGCGCGAAATTCAACTTTCGCGCGGCCCCGCGGCGCGCACGGGCGCAACCGACATTCCGGGGCGGAGTTACCGCTGCCTCGCGCGCCGCAATCGCCACGACCCGGCACGGGCTGTTGGCCCCTTGGACAGTTGTCGGGTGAAGATGATCCGGCCACGCAGGTTTGAACGCATGGGCCAACCCGCGGCCCCCCCCGGCAAGCTCGGGCGCCCGCCGTGCTGGTCGCGAGGCCTACTACGCACCACCGGGCATGCCCTACTGCCCGGCGATCCACCGCTCCAGCGCCAGGCGCGCCTCGGAATCGCGGAACTGCTGCGGCGGGTGCTTCATCGTGAACGCCGAAATCTCCAGCAGCGGGCCACCGACGCCGCGGTCCAGGGCCAGCTTCGCGCAGCGGATGCAGTCAATCGCCATGCCCGCGCTGTTGGGCGAGTCCTCGACGCTCAGGCGCAGCTCGATATTCGCCGGCACGTCGCCGAAGCCGCGATACTCCAGCCGCATGAAACAGACCTTGTTGTCCCGCTGCCAGGGCACGAAGTCGGACGGCCCGATGTGGATGTTGGCGTCGGCCAGTGGCACGTCCAGTTGCGACTGGACGGACTCGGTCTTCGAGATGCGCTTCGAGCGCAGCCGCGACTGGTCCAGCATGTTCAGAAAATCGGTATTGCCGCCCGTGTTGAGCTGATACGTGCGGTCCAGCCGGACGCCGCGGTCACCCATCAGGCGGGCCAGCATGCGATGGACGATCGTGGCCCCGAACTGGCTCTTGATGTCGTCGCCGATCACCGGCAGGTTGCGCGCCCGGAACTGGGCCGCCCACTCCGGGTGCGAGGCAATGAACACGGGCTCGCAGTTCACCATCGCCACGCCCGCATCCAGGCACGCCTGCGCGTAGTGCCGGACCGCGTCCTCCGAGCCGACCGGCATGTAGCACACCAGCACCTGCGCCCCGGAATCGCGGAGCACCTCGGCCACGTCACACGGGGCCGCGTCGGCCGCCCTAAACGCCATGTCCTCCGGATACTCGCGCATGTGGTCGGCCACCCCGTCCAGCACCGGCCCCATCTGGACCCGCACGCCATACGATGGCAACTCACGCTGAAAGACCTTGGTGCAGTTGGGCGGCGCGAAGATTGCCTCCTCCAGTGGGCGGCCGACCTTCCGCCGGTCGATATCAAACGCGGCCACGACCTGGATATCGTTCAGCCGGTACCCGCCCAGCTCCGGATGCACCAGCCCCGCCGTCTCGGTGAGGTCCCGGGACTTGTAGTACTCGAGCCCTTGCAGGAGCGAACTCGCACAGTTTCCGACTCCGGCTATGGCAAGCCTGATCTGTGCCAAGGCACGCCTCCCTTCCTGAATGACGCTCGCGCGCAGCGGCATGTCTCTCTCACGAACGTACTATAAGGCCGCGCCACGGCCGATCGCCACCATGACGATACATATATGCGCCACGGCGGCGGCTTTGTCCACCGCGGCGCCCGGCGATTCCCGCGCGCCGGCGCGGGGTCCGGAGCCGGGCTGCCCGCGCCATTTCGGCAGGACACGCACGCCGACTGGGCGTTAGCCAAACGCCGCGGCCGGCGCGCTGGCGCCGGTGCGGTGCGCGATGGCAGCGAGCGCCGCCGCCGCCGCATCCACGTCCGCCGGCGTCAGCAGCGGCCCCAGCGAAAGCCGGGTCGTACCGCCGTCCGCGAGCGTACCGATGGTCCGGTGCGCCCACGGAGCACAATGCAGCCCACTGCGGGTCAGTATGCCGAAGTGCTCTTCCAGTGTGGCCGACAGCTCCACCGGGGCCAGCCCCGCCAGTCGCACGCTGAATACGCCCACCCGTTGCTCGACCGCCCGCGGCCCAAACCACCGCAGCCCTGGAATGCCATCCAGCCGCTCTGCCAGCCGGCGACTCAGCGCCAATTCATGCTCCCGCAACGCACTGAGGCCACGCCCTTCAATCCACCGCACGGCCGCCAACAGGCCCGCCAGACCGGGTGCGTTGTGGCTGCCCGCCTCGAACCGATCGGGCAACACGGCGGGCTGCACTGGCAGCTCGCTTTCCGACCCCGTCCCGCCTTCGCGGACAGTGCTCATCTGGTCCGCCACGCCCGCGCGGATCAGCAGCACGCCCGTCCCGAGCGGGCCGAGCAGGCCCTTGTGTCCGGGGCAGGCCAGGAGATCCAGCCCGAGGCGTTCGAAATCGATCGGCACGTGCCCAGCCGACTGGGCGGCATCCACCAGCAGCAGCACCCTCCGCGCCCGACACACGGCCGCGATGTCTTCGAGGGGCTGCAGTACGCCGGTGACGTTGCTGGCGTGATTGACGACGACGAGCCGGGTGTCGTCGTGTAGGGCGCTGGCCAACCGCGCGGGGTCGAGGCGGGTCGTGTCCGGATCGACCGCGACCGCCGTCCAGCGGACCCCAAGCTGTGTTTCGAGCGCGCTCAGCGGCCGCAGGACGGAATTGTGGTCCAGGCAGGTGGTGACCACGTGATCTCCCGGCCGGACGATGCCCCGCAGCGCGAGGTGCAGCGCATCCGTCCCATTGAGCGCGAAGATCACCTGATCGGCGGGTCGGGCGTGAAACAGTGTCCGGAGCGCCGTGCGGCAGTCGTCCAGCATTCGGCGGGACTCGAGCGCCTCGCGATAGGCTCCGCGCCCCGCGCTGGCGTGGACGCGCTCAAGGTAGTCCAGCACCGCCGCGGTCACCTCCGGCGGCTTCGGATAGCTGGTCGCCGCGTTGTCGAAGTACCGTCGCATAGTGCTCCCCTGACATCCGCTTGGGAGCCCATCCTACTACCGTCGGCCGGGTGCGAGTAGCCGCGCCAAGGCGGGCCACGCCGTTTCGTACCGTAGCCCGGCCGATACAACGGATTATAAGGAATCGTCGTGGCCGGCGCCGGCGTGGTGATCCCCCCCGCGCGCAACTATAATCGGGCGCGCTATGGCACAGCAGGTGGCGCGGCATGCCTGAGTTGCGCAGCCCACAATCCGATCCGTCTCACGCGCCGGCAGCACCGTGCGCGGCCTACACCGTGCGACGAATGCAGCCCGCGGAGGCCGAGGCCGTCGCAACTTACCACGCGGAGTGCATTCCGTACGGCGTGCTCCCCGAGTTGGGGCCTCGGGTGCTGGCCCGCGTCTATGCGGCCCTGAACGCAAGTGAGGACGCGTTTATTTTCGTCGGCGTGGACGCGCGCGGGTGCGTCGCCGGCTTCGTGTCCGGCGTGATCGACGTCCGACGGATGTATCGGCGCATCCTGCGCCGTCACTGGCTCGCCTTCGGCGTCGCCAGCCTGCGACACCTCTTCAGCATCCGGATGCTGCGGCGAATCCTGCACACGCTGCGTTATCCCGCCAGAGTCGAGGGCAAATACCCGCAGGCGGAGCTGCTGTCGATCGTCGTCGCGGCCGAAGCGCGCGGCAGCGGCCTCGCGACCGCCCTGCTGGACGCCCTCCGCGCGGAATTCCGCGCCCGCGGCGTCGCGCGCTTCAAGGTGATGGTCGGCGCGCACCTCGAACGCGCGAACGCCTACTACCGCAAGCATGGCTTCGTCCTGGCCGGCGAGATCACCAGCCACGGCCGCCCTTCCAACATCTACGTGGCGGACGTCGACGCGTCATGACCCGCGCAAGCGCAGACAGCCTCGACACACGTGTGCTCAACGCCGTCACGGTCGATGTCGAGGACTGGCCGCAATCCGTGATGGACCCGACGCTTCCACTGACCGATTGCTTCCGGGCCAACACGCGGAAGCTGCTGGCGGCGTTCGCCGCGCGGTCTGTCCGCGGCACGTTCTTCGTCCTGGGGCTGGCAGCCGACAAGGCCCCCGACCTGGTGCGCGAGATCCAGGCCGCCGGGCACGAGATCCAGAGCCACGGCTGGGGGCACGAGCTCGTTCATACCCAGACCCCGGCGCAGTTCCGGCAGTCGGTCGAACGGTCCAAGAAGTTGCTCGAAGACATCACCGGGGCCGCAGTGTATGGCTACCGCGCGCCGGCCTTCACGATCACCCGCCGGACGCTCTGGGCCCTCGACGTGCTCGTCGAGGCGGGCTACCGCTACGATTCATCCATCTTCCCCAAACAGATGCCACGCTACGGCATTGACGGCGCGCCGCGCTACCCGCACCAGCTCCACACGCCGGCGGGACACACGCTCTACGAATTCCCGGTCGCCGTCTACGAATTCGCCGGCCGTCGCGTCCCGGTCGGCGGCGGCGGCTACTTCCGCCTGTTCCCTTACTGGTTCCTGCGGCGCGGCGTCGTGCAGCTCAACGCCCGACGGCAACCGGCCACGATCTACATGCATCCGTACGAGTACGCGCCGCACGAACTGAGCCACTTGGGCTACCCGGTTTCGTGGAAACTCTGGCTGCACCAGCGGCCCGGGCGCCACCGCTTCCCGGGGCGCGTCGATCGGATGCTGCGGGAGTTTCGCTTCGGCGCTCTCGCGGATGTGATTGCCGCCACCCGCGACTGGCCGCAACACACGCACCGGCCGGAACCATAGGTGGCTCACAGCCCCGGTGCGGTCCGCCCCGCCCTCGCCATGGCCATCACGGCGCCGTCGTCGGCTGGCTCGTCGCCTCCTCCGTATCGCCATATTGCTTCTGCAGCCGCGCCAGCTCCGCCTTCAGCTCCTGCACGGTCGACGCGTAGGCCGGCTCGGCATAGACGTTATGCAGCTCGTGCGGGTCCTTCTCCAGATCGTAAAGCTCCCACGCATCCAGGCCGCCCAGGAAGTGAATGAGTTTGTGACGCCGGGTGCGCACGCCGTAATGCGGCAACACCTGGTGCTCGCCGTGGCCATTCTCGTAGTAGCGGTAGTACATCGACGTGCGCCAGTCCGCCGGCCGCTGCCCGCTCAGCAGCGGCTGGAACGAGACGCCCTGCATTTCCGCCGGCGGCTTGACCCCCGCGCAATCCAGAAACGTCGGCGCGAAGTCGATGTTCAGCACGAGGTCCTCGTTCACGCTTCCGGGCTTGATCGCCCGTGGATAGCGCACCAGCAGCGGCATCCGCAGCGCCTCCTCGTACATGAAGCGCTTGTCATACCAGCCATGGTCACCGAGGAAGAAGCCCTGGTCCGACGTGTAGATGACGATCGTATTCTCTGTGAGGTCGTTCTTGTCGAGATAGTCCAACAGCCGCCCGATGTTGTCGTCCACCGACGCCACGCAGCGCAGGTAGTCCTTGATATAGCGCTGATAGTACCAGCTCTTCCGCGCCGCCCTGGTGAGCCCGTCAGGCGGCGCGCCCTTGACGTCCTTCTCCTTCAAATGGCGTTCGATCGTCATCGCCTGCTGCCGGGCCGCGTCGCACCGCGTCGCGTAGTCGTCGTTGAATGTCACCGGCTCGGGAATGTCCACGCCCTCGTAAAGCCGCGCATGCTTCGCGTCCGGCTCCCACGGCCGGTGCGGCGCCTTGTGCTGGCACAGCAGCGCAAACGGCCGCTCCCGCCCGCGCCCCGCCAGCCACTGCACGCACTTGTCCGTCGTGATGTCCGTCGCGTAGCCGCTGTGCTTCTTTCGCCCTTCCGGCGAAATGAAATCCGGATCGTGGTAGATGCCCTGCCCCGGCAGAATGTCCCAGTAATCGAACCCCGTCGGATCGGTCTTCAGGTGCCATTTCCCGATCAGCGCCGTCTCGTACCCGGCCTGCTGCAGCAGTTTCGGAAACGTTGTCTGCCCACCGTCGAACTCCTGCCGATTATCGAGGATGCCATTGCGGTGGCTGTACTTGCCCGTCAGGATTGTCGCCCGGCTGGGCGCGCAAATCCCGTTCGTGCAGAAGCAGTTCGCGAACCGCATCCCCTCGCGCGCGATCCGGTCCATGTGCGGCGTCTGGTTGATGCGGCTGCCATAGCAGCTCAGCGCGTGCGCCGCATGATCATCTGTCATGATGTACAGGATGTTCGGCCGGCGACGCTCGGGCTGGTCCGCCCACGCCCACGCCGGCAGCGCCAGCGCCAGGCCGCCGGCACCCGCCGCCCGTAGCACGTCGCGTCGCGTCAGTTCCGTCTGGCTCATGATTCGACGCCCTCACAACGGCAGACCGTCCGGCTCAACGACGCGCCGTCAACGCCGTCTCCGCGCCCATCTTGCAGCCGCCGACGGTCCGCCGCAAGCTTGGCCGGCGCCGCTATCCGCGACTCCACACCCCGCCCGCACGAACCCGCCCGCGCTGCGTTGCCGCGTGCAGCCGCCGATATTCTTCGGCATACGCGCGCCACACACGCTCCTGGTCAAAATGCTGTACGACCCAATCCCGGCCACCCACCCCCAGCCGGCGCCGCAACTCGCCGTCCATCGCCAGCCGCTCGATGGCCGCCGCCAATCGCTCCGCATCGCCGACGGGGACCTGGATGCCGGTCTCGCCATCCACCAGCGCGTCGCGGCAACCGGTCGCATCCGTCGAGATCGCCGGCAGCCCCAGCGCCGCGGCCTCCAGCAGCACGCCCGGCAACCCCTCGCGATGACTCGGCAGCACTACCATGTCGAACGCGCCGTAGTACGGCACCGGGTCCGCCTGCCACGGGACGTGCCGCACCGCCGGACAGGTCGCCAGGAACTCGACGACTTCGGCCGGCGGCCGATCACGCTCCTCGTAGCCGCCCACCAGCAACAACATGAGCCCGGGGATGCGCGCCTGTAGCACGCGAAACGACGTTGCCAGTTCCACGATACCCTTGTCGCGGGTCATCCGCCCCAGGTAGCCCACCACGACCGCGTCCGCCGGGATGTCATGGCGTGCCCGAATCTCGCGGCCATGCCGCCGGTGCTCCGGCGTGAACCGCCGGCAGTTCACGCCGTTGCAGCTTCCGCGCCCGATGATGTGCATCCGCCCGCGTGCGCACACGCCGTCCCGCTCGGCCGCCGCGCACACCGATGGCGAAACCCCGATGGTGTGATGCGCCAGCCGGCACGGCAGCGCTGTCGAGAACCGCACGATGCGGGCTTCAAGCCCGCTGCGCCCCTCGTACGCCAGCCCGTGCACCAGATTGATCACGCACGGGACGCGCGCCAGCCGCCCGGCCAGCGTGCCGATGAGTGCGGCTTTCGGCGTGCCGACTTCAACCAGGTCAAACCGCGCGCGCCGCAAGAACCGGCACAAGCCCCACAGCGCTCGCAAATCCGCCCCCACCGTGATGGCACGGGTCAGGGGCAACGTGTGCAACTGCACGCCGCGCGCGCGGATCGCCGCATCCAGCTCGGACGGTGCGCACACAACCGTGATGTCAAACCCGTGCGACTGGAAATACTCGAGGCGTCCCGCATACAAAACCTGGATCGAGCTGCCGACCGTCGTCATCACGCACAGGCGCAGCGGCCTGTCCGTCAGGACCGGCGGGTTGGGTGCCTTCGCGGTCATCGCCGGTGTTTCCGCGCCTCCGCCAACAGGCCCAGCCGGTGGGCCACCATCTCGCGGACCACGTCGCGCGCGTCAAACAGCGCTTCGATCCGCCGTCGCCCGTTGCGGCCCATCGTCGCCCGCAGATCCGGATCGGTGATCAGCCGCTCCAGCGGTTCCAGCAGCGCCGTCGTGCTACGCGGCGCAACCAGAAACGCCGTTTCGCCATGCACGGCGGCGTCGCGACAGCCCATGATGTCGGTGCACACAACGGGGAGGCACATCGCCTGCGCTTCGAGCACCGCCTGGGGCAGGCCCTCGCGATAGCTGGGCAGGCAGAAGATGTCGATCGTCGCGAAGCACGGAAGCAGCACGTCCTGCCAACCGAGATTGCGGATCTGCGGGTGGCTGCTCAGCGTCGCCAGCGTTTCCGGCTGCGGCCGGTCTTTCTCTTCGTCGCGCGGCCCGACGACCAGCAGGATGAGGCCCGGGTGGCGCCGGGCCAGCAACACGAAGGCGCCCACCAGCTCATTCACACCCTTGTCGCCAGTCAGCCGCCCGAACAGGCCGATCACGACGGACTCGGCGGGGATGTTCAGTTGCTGCCGCAATGCGGGGCGACAATGTGCCCAGCGGGCCGCGTCAAACTCGCTCAGGTCCACGCCGCACGGGCTGCCATGGCGGATCACCGCCGACTTGGCGCGCGGCACGATCCCGCTTCGCACCACGACTTCCAGGTTTTCCAACGAGTTCATGACTACGTGCGTGTTGAGGAAACAGAGCAATTTCTCGAACCAGATCCAGATCTTGCGCCGCCAGCCCTGCTGCCCCTCGTAATACAGGCCCCACATGAGGTAGATGCGCACCGGCACGCGTGCCGCGCGCGCCGCCAGCGTCCCCAGTAGCGCCGCCTTGGGCGTGCTGTACTGTACCAGGTCAAACCGCTCGCGCCGCAACACACAGAACAGCCGCCACACGGCCCGCAAATCCCGCAGCGGATTGGTCGTGCGCGTGAAGTCCATCGGATGAAACCGAACCCCGGGCGGCAGCGGGGCAACGTCCCCGGCCCGCCCGGCGCACATCACGGTCACGTCGATCCCCGCCTCCGCCAGTGCCGCGAGCGGCTGGCGATAGAACGCGCGAATCGTCAGCGGCACCGTGGCCAGAATCGCCATGCGCGGTCGGTCAGACGTGTCACCCATATTCGCTTCCGTGCCTCAGGTCTCAGGCCAGCATCGCCCGCACGCTCTCTTCCAGACCGCAACGCGGCTCCCAGCCGCAGTGACGGCGCAACTTCTCGAAGCTGCCATACACCGCCGCCACGTCTGCGGCCCCACGCAGCCGACCGGGATCTATCTCGACCTGCACGTCGGCACCGGAGACGCGGATCATCGTTTGCAGCAGTTCCGCCATCCGGGTCGGTCGGCCGGAGCACAAATTGAACACCTCCCCCGGCGCCGGCCGCCGGCACAAGGCCCACACCCCCGCCGCCGCGTCGTGGACATCGAGGAAATCCCGCTGGCTTTCCAGGTTACCCACCTGGATCACACGTCGTCCCTCCGCCAGCGCCTGGCGCAGCTGCTCTGCAAACGCCCCCGGCGCCAAGCGTGTCGTGACGCCCGGGCCCAGCAACTGAAACGGCCGGACGACCACCACCGCCAGGCTGTGCATCCGGTGGTACAGGAGCGCGATCTGGGTGGCGGCCAGCTTGCTCTGCCCGTACGGCGTGACCGGCACGCACGCACACGTCTCCGTGACCGGCAGGCACTCGGGCGGCACGCGACCGTATTCGGCGGCCGAGCCCGTCGCGACGACCGTGGCTCGCGGAACGTGCCGGCGGACTGCCTCCAGCAACGCCACGATCGACAGCACGTTCACACGATAAATGTCCAGCGGCTGGCCCGTGCCAAACGTGCCCGCCAGATGGATCACGCAGTCCGGCGAGACTTCGTGCACCAGACGCGCCACGGCCTCCGCATCCGTCAGATCGACGACGTGAAACTCGCGGCAAGGCGCTGCCGCCCCCGCCATGGCGTCCGTGCCGGCGAGGTGCAGCCCGGGGTTCGTGGTTTGGAGATAGCTGCACAGGTGCCGCCCCAGGAAGCCCGCCGCCCCGGTCACCAGCACGCGCCCAGGCATCAGGCCGGCTCCCGCAGGTACTTCGCCTTCGACCGCTCGAATTCCTCGATCGCCTGCTCGTAGTCATCGGGCCGCCCGATGTCGAGCCATTCGCACTCGCTGCGGAACGTGCTGACCCGCTTACCGGCCGCCTTGATGTTCATCATGAGCGTCGGAATATCGAGGTACCCGCCGCGCGGGATGAACGCCAGCGCTCCCCGGCTGAGCACATTCACACCCATGCTCACCGCGTAGTGCAGCCGCGGTTTCTCCGTGTATGTGATCAGGTCACCCCGTGCATCCATGTTGAGCACGCCGAAGTCGATCCGCACCTCGCGGTCGAACACGCCGATCGTGGCGCATGCCCCGGACCGCACGTGACTTTGCACCATCTCGGCGTAGTCGATGGTGGTCAGCAGGTCACCGTTCATCAGCAGCAGCGGGTCGGTCGGGTCCGCGACCAGGCTGATCGAGCCGGCGGTGCCGAGCGGCTTGTCTTCCATGCAGTACGTGATGTCGAGCCCCCACTTCGCGCCGTCGCCGCAGAATGTCTGGATCAGCTCGGCCAGGTGATTCACCGAGATCGTGATCTTGCGAAACCCGCACGAGCGGAGCTGCCGCAATACCACCTCGATGATCGGCATCTCGCCAATCGGCATCAGCGGCTTGGGAAAACAGGTCGTGTACGGCTTCAGCCGCGTGCCCTTACCGCCCGCCAGGATCACCGCGCGGACGTCCTTAATCTCCACACCAGCCATCGTGCTTGCACCTCGCAGCTATACGGCGTACACACCGGGGCGATACCGGTCCAGGTTCTGCCGCACCCACGCCACCGTCTCCGCCAGGCCCTGTTCGAGCGTGTAGCGCGGCGTCCAG
Source organism: Phycisphaerae bacterium (assembly GCA_017999985.1). NCBI lineage: Bacteria > Pseudomonadati > Planctomycetota > Phycisphaerae > Phycisphaerae bacterium. The sequence goes on from JAGNKU010000011.1 coordinate 61,636, forward strand.
CCGCACCATTCGCGGGCCCGCTGGTTGTTGCTGATCAGCCGCAGTACCTCGCTCTTCGCTGGCCGCACGCGGGCCGGGTCCTGCTCGATGGGCATCTCCGGCTTGCCGATCATCCGCAGGATCGTCCGCGCGATCGTCCCGATCGTCTCGCCGCTGCCGACACCCAGGTTCACGACCTCGCCGACCGCCTTGTCCGACAGGCCGACCGTGATGAAGCCCTCCGCCGTGTCCTTCACGAAGGTCATATCCCGGACGGGGTCGAGCGCACCCATGCGCAGGTGGTCACCGCTCAACGCCTGGCTGATCACGGTCGGGATGAACGCCCGCGCCGACTGCCGCGGCCCGAACGTGTTGAACGGCCGCACGGTCACCACCGGCAGATCGAAGCTGCGGAAGTACGACTCCGCCAGCTTGTCCGCCGCAATCTTGCTCGCCGAGTACGGCGATTGGCCCTGCAGCGGGTGGGCCTCGTCGATCGGCACGTACTGCGCGGTGCCGTAGGCCTCGCTCGTGGACGTGTGCACAACGCGCGGCGTGCGCTCGTCCCGGCACGCCTGCAGCACGTTCAGCGTGCCCTGCACGTTCACCGCGACGTAGTCCGCCGGCGCGACGTAGCTGTAGGGGATGCCGATCAACGCGGCCAGGTGAAATACCGCGTCGCAACCGCGCACCGCCGCGCGCACGGAGAACGGGTCGGAGATGTTGCCGAACACGATCTCCAGACTCTCCTGCGCCGCCCGCGGCAGGTCCGCCAGCATGCCAATGTCGCTGCGCCCGTTGTACTTCACGAACGCCCGGACGGCGGCCCCGCGGGCCAACAGCGCCTCGACCAGGTGCGAGCCGATGAAGCCACCGGCGCCGGTGACGAGGACCCGTTTTCCTTTCAGCATGACTGCTCCCTTCATGCGTATGGCCGCGCCGCTAGCCGGCCGGCGCGCCCGCCGGACGGACACCCAGCGCGACCGGCTGATTGCGGATTTGCTCCAGCGCGCGAACGTGGGCCGCGCGTTCCGCGGCGGTCAGCGGGTCAAAGCGATGCGCCAACAGGCGGCGCTGCAGGCCGGTGTAGAACATACCTACGGTGATTGCCGCCTTGGCATATTGCACGCCCGCGTACCAGAACGCCCGATCCAGCCGCCCGGCCCTGCGGCAGTGGTCAAAGAAATAACGCGCGCAGATGCGCCGCGTGGCCAGTTGCTTGCTGAGCCGAAACGAGGGCTCGAACCGGTAGTAGTACAGCGGCTCCGGCACGTTGGCGAATGTCGTCTCCAGGTGCGCACGCAGAAACAGGTTCGAGTCCACCGCCAGGTTGATCGACTCGTCATACCGGAAACGCTCCAGCCACGCCCGCCGCGCCAGGATGGAGCCATGCGAGATGCCGAACGTGCGAAACGGCGTGCGGCAGATTTCGGCGTGGGTCGGCGGGACGTGGCGCTGCCCCATCGGCGCGCCGTCGCGGCTGATATAGACCATGCCGGCGCCAACCACATCCACTTCCGGGTGCTGCGCCAGGAACGCCAGTTGCCGCTCGATCCGGGTCGGAGCGGACAGGTCGTCCGAGTCCATCCGCGCGATGAACCGGCCGCGGGCGAGGGCGGTCAGACGGTTCAGGCTGTACGACCGCCCGCGATTCGTGCCGTTCGAGTAGACGCGGATGCGCGGATCGACGACCGACCGGGCCAGCTCCAGGCTGCCATCCGTCGACCCGTCGTCCACCAAGACCAGCTCCCAATCGGTGAACGTCTGCGCCAGGATGGACTTGATCATGTCCAGCAGCGGCGGCCCCGTGTTGTAGAACGCGCTGGTGATGCTTACGCACGGCGCGCCGGCGGTCGCATCGAGCTCCGTGCGCGACTCGCTCACCACTCATGGCCTCCGGCGCGCGACGGCGCCAAACACGCGCGCCACGCGGCGCACGTATCGCTCGGGATCGAAGTTCTCACGCACATGCGCGTACGCACTCGCCACCATCTCCGCGGTCTGCGCGCGGTTCTCCCATATGCGGCGGAGGCGGTCCGCCAGCGCGACATCGTCGTCCACCGGAAAGAGTAGCCCGGTGCGACCATCCACGATACAGTCGCCGACGCCCCCGACAGGGGTCGCAATGACCGGTTTGCGCACGACCATCGCCTCCAGAATCGAACGCGGCAGCCCCTCCGTGTGCGACGGGAGTATCGCGACATCGCACGCCTGGAGCAGGGCTGGCATGTTCTCCACCCACCCGAGGAAGTACACGTTGTCCGCGACGCCCAGCTCCGCAGCCAGCTGCTGCAGCTCCCGGACAAAGCGGTCGTCGGCGCCGACCGCCGGTTTGCCGGGAATCCACAGCGCCGGATCGTAGCCCCCCGCCTTAAGGCGCGCCAGCGCCCGCACGGCCGTCAGGTGTCCTTTGGCCCGCTCCGGCCGGGCGGCGACCAGCAGGATCTTCGGTTGCCGGTCGCCGGCCGGCAACTCCAGCGATAGAGGTTCGTGGGCTCGGCGGCTGACCTTGTCGACGTCGATCGACGAGGAGCCGAGATGCAGCTTGTGGTCCGGCACGCCGACGCTGGCGAGCTGGGCGCGCGTGGCCGTCGACACCGCCACCACCGCCGCGGTCCGGCGCCGCATGAGCCACCGCAGCCAGCGACTGACCTGGTTGGGCGTACCCCAGCCGCGCACGAACAGCACGATCGGGTACCGGCGAAGGCCGGGGCTCGTGCCGACAACGGTCAGCGACTTCTCATTCATCACCCACAGCACGTCGGGGTCGATCCCCCGAATCGCCCGCACGGCGCGGGCCCGCAGGCGCAGCAGTTCGGGCAACTGCCGGGCGAAGGCCCACAACCGCCGCAACCCCGCCTGACCGATGTAGGTCCAGCGGGCGTCCGGCAGCAGTACGTGGTACGGCAGCCCGGCGGCGCGCACCGCGTCCTGGTAGGCGCTGCAACGCCCGTACACGTCGACCACGTGCACCGCGTGCTCGCGCGCCAGCTGCCCGGCCAGGTAGAGCATGCTCTGCGGCGCCCCGCCGAAGTTGTTCGTGAAGTCGAAGTAGACGATCCGCATCCGAGAGCTCACGTGCGGTGATCGACCCGCCACCGGCGGCGCAACGCCGGCTGCACGGGCCTAGGCCGAGCTCGGCACAACCCCCGGGACCGCCGGCCAGGGGGCCGCAGCGCGCTGCGGAATCTTCGTTGACACGAAGAACAGAATCGTCGCGGGCACGACCCAGTTAAACAGGGCCTGCTGGGCCAGGTTGTCCAGATCGTGCGTCAGCAACAGCAGCAGGGCCATGCTCACGAAGGGCGCCGTGAGCAGGCGCGCGTCGCCGACCGAGTAGCTCAGGATCCGCCGCCGCGCGCGTCCGGTGATGAATCCGAAGATCGCGAACGCCGGCACCACGCCCAGCGCGCCGAAGTTCAGCATCGCCTCGCCGGCCAGCCCGTAGACGCTGGTCATGCGCCGGCCGCCACCGAAGTATAGGATGCGGCCCAGCTCGGCGTAGCTGCCCGGCCCGGTGAACATCTCCGTGCCGGCGATGACCTTGCCCGACTCGGACTTCTCGGGCATCAGCGCGCGCGGAATCAGCGGCACGATCGCGGTCGGGTACGTCGCGCCATAGCGCAGCCTGTAGCTCCACGGCCCATCGTAGAGCACCTTGAGGGCGCCCGCCTGAATGTCCGCCCGGCTCAGGTCTCCCACCAGCATGCCGGTGAACGTCCGCCGGGTCTCCGATTCCAGGCTGACGCGCGCCGTCCTGCCCTCGGCCAGCTCTAGCACGCGACTGCCCACGTTCTTGTAGAACGAGTACACGTACATGAACGCCAGCAGCGGCACCATGCCGATCACCACCCAGGCGACCGGAATCCGGCGCCAGAAGAAATGCGCAATTCCCACGGTCCAGAACAGCAGCCACACCGTCGCCCCCCGACTCCCGGTCAAACCGGCCACGAATACTTGCGCGGCGATCGCCAGGATCATCAGCGTGTTGACCATGATCAGATTGCTCGACCGCTGCAGGCGCCGGTAACGCCAAGTCGTCAGCAGAATGACCACCAGGATGGGGATCGACCGCCCCAGCGCCATCAGCGGGCCCAGCCCGCGCGTGTCCGCTCCGACCCGTACGTCGCTGTACGTCCGCCGTGTCACGTAGCCTGCCAATCCCCCCATGCGGGACAGGACAATCGCGTGCGCCGCGATGGCCAGCACCAGGACCACCAGGATCACTACGCTGGCGGTGTCCGGGTTCAACGCCCAGCGGCGCTTCCCGCTCCGCGCCGGCCCGCGCGCCGCCCAGCGCTGTACCAGCTGGTAACCGATAAGCCCCGCCGCGTTGAGCCCGCCCATGGCCCCCAGCCAGAATTTCCAGTCCGACACGTAGACGTCGTTGACGCGCTCGGGATCGTAGTGCGCCACCAGCAGCGGCGCCACCAGGAAGAAATGCACGCCGATCAGCCCGATCAGCCCTTTCGGATCATACGTGTCCATCCGCGCGCGCAGCCAGCGCACCGCATCCACGGACACCAGCACCCCGCAGGCAAAGAGCGGCGCCAGGAACCAGTGCACGAGTTGCGTGTTCACCGTGCAGAAGCCCGCGATGATCAGCAGCGGGATGCAAAACGCCGCGCCATAGTCGAGTGCATCCGGTGGCTGGCATCGTCTCAACGCGGCGTTGCTTTCCATCGTGTCACCTACGCGGTCCATCACTCCCGGCGACCCGCTTCCGGGTCCGACCGGCGCTCGCCGCCCGGCAGCCGTGCCAGATACGCCGCCCGGACCGGTGCGAGCTTGCCTAGATAGTAACGATACCGTCCTGTGTTGCCGTCCCCCCAGACGTACTTGTTGTTGCGCGGCGGCTCGTGCACCGCCACCGAACTGTAGCTCAGGCCCCGCCCGTTCATCGCCACCAGCGCATCAACGCACTGCTCCCACGTGATGCCCTCGGGGGGCTTCCCGTTCCGGCCGTATAGCCAGTACGCCACCGTGTTGGAAATGTCGTATTTCCGCACCTGGTAGCGCACGTAGGGATCCTCGACCGACTTGAACGTCACGCCCTCGCCGAAGATCGTCGCGTCGCAGTACGTGTCCACGTTCGGCATCGTCGCGGTCGGCGTGCCGAGGTGCGTACCGTGAAACACGATCACGCGGTCGCGCCCCAGCAACTGCCGCAGCCGCCGGATCATCTCCCAGTTGGCGATCTTGTCGTCCAGTTTGCTGAGGTGGTAGTCGAAGCACATCCCGTCGATGTAGATCCCCGCGACTCCGTAACGCTCTACCAGCATCCGCACGAAGTCATAGTACCCCTCCACCTCGCCGAACTTGCGCACGTGCGCAAAGAGCGAAGTGTAGGGCGCGACCTTCATGCCCTGACTCTGTGCGGTCTGCACCAGCCGCCGAAACTCGGCCTCGTTGACGATCACGTGCGGCGGCTCGGGCCGACCACCCTCATACAGCCCCCAGTGCCAGACCAGCATGATGTTAAAGTGGCGGGCCAGGGCGCCGATTTCGCGCGCGGACGGCATCTCGCCGTACGGGTTGCCCGCGCCCTTGCCCATGCTGCCATACACGATCACCGACTCGGTGCGAAACGACCGCTCCCAGTCGAACGGCCGGCCGGGAAACGCCGCCAGCATCACCCGCTGCCCCGGCCGCAGCGTGTAGTCGGCCACCCAGTCACTCCGCTGCAGCACGATCTTGTTGACCGTGTACCCGGCCTCGTGGCGCTGCGGGTAGATCGCCAGCCCGCCGCGCTCATCAATCAGGAGCAGCTCGCCGTCCTGGCGTCCCTCGTACTCGGGCTTGAACGCTCCCTGGCACGTGAGCCGCAATTCCGCGTGGGGCGCGAAAATGAGCGTCGAGTCACCATACACTCCAACGTTGGCCGCCGCAGACCAAAGCAGCACATGGTCCTCGGTCTGCTCGCGCGCCTCCAGCACAGGGGCGCCACCCAGCGTGAGCGTGGCCACGCAACGCCGCGGCTCCGACAGCCCCTGAAACACCCGGAGCACGCCGCCGGCATATTCGAACCGTGCGCCGGTCGTCTCGACGCGGACCGGCTCCGCGCTGGTCTGCACCGCGCCGATCCGCATCCCCAACACCGTGCCGTCGCCACGAAACCGCACGTTGGCCACGTCGTCGTCCGCGGCGTGCCCCGCCCGCGGCCCGGCGAGCAGCGCCAGACTGACGGACAGCACCATGCGCGTCCCGCGCGTCACCCGCATGCCGGCACCTCGCGGCGCTGTATCCGCCGCGACACACGCGCCACCGTATACAGCGCCCACAGCTTGTTCACGATGAACGCGGCGTTCCCGAGATTCTCCGCCACCAGCCGTCGCAGCGCGCCCAAGTCGCAGAGCCACTCCAGATCCGCCAGCCACGCACCCTCCCCCGCGTCACCCACCCAGGTCGCATCAGAAACGGCGCGCGCATCTCCCGCGCCCCACTGCCGTCGCCGCCGGCCGATACGCCACGCCAGGCCGGACGCGCGGTCCTGCAGGTACTTCTTCAGGAACCGCGCGGCGGGGTACCGGATCGTATGCGAGCGCTCGCCGTTGATCGGTATCCCTCGCAGGGCGCGGCGCCGACCGACGAACAAGTGCTCATGCAGCGCCGAGTAGTACAGCGCGCGGCCCGCCAGCCATTCAAATGGCACACGCGCGAAAAAGTCGATGAACTCGTTGTCGTTCAGCGGCAGGAAGCTCTCGACGAGCTGGCGCTGCGCCAGGTAATCGCGCAGCACGTAGCGCCGCTGCCGCTGCTCCAGGTCCACCTGCGGGACCATCCCCAGATCGTGCGACGCCTCAACCCCCGCGCACAGCGCCCGCAAGTGCTCAATGGCGCGCGCCGTGGCCTCCGCATGCTCCCCGCGCAGCAGCGGCCGCAGCGCCGCCGGGCGCCAGCGCACGTGAAACCGCTCCATCAGCCGCATCAGAACCGGCCGCCCGCTGCCACGCCGCACATACTCCGGAAACGTGATCTGCCCGCAGGCCACCGGGTCGCCAAAATGCCCGGACACCAGCGCCCCCACCCCGCCGATGCCATAGGTCGCCAGTCCGATTACGTGGTTCGCGATCGTGAATTTCGTCGTCGGCGCGAGCGCCCAGAAAATCGCCGGGTAGGGCGCCGGATTCCCCAATGCCCAGAACGGCAGCATCGTGTGGGGTGCACCCAGCGCCTGTGCCACGGCGAGCGACGACGCCACCTCGCCCGGCACCCAGGCGCTCGTGAAGAAATGCATACGCACCCCGGCTTCGTGCAACAGGCACGCGATCGTCCGGGAGTCAGACCCCCCGCTCAGGTTCACACCGACGGTCTGAACGCCCAAGCGCGACACCAGCGCGCCGTAGCGCCGCGACATCCTGCGGAAGACCTCCCCCAGTTCGGCGACCATGACGCCCGGTGGGCGCGCCTCCGGCCGGAGGTCGTGCCGCCAGTGACACTGGCGGCTCGCCAGCGCCGCCGCCCCGGTCCGCGGATCCAGACGGAACACCAGATGGGTGCCGCCTGGCACGTCCCGGATCTGCTCGACCAGCGTGTGCTCGCCCAGCACGTAGCAGTAGGTCAGCAGTTCGACGGCCGCGTCCGCCGACAACGTCGGCGCGGCCAGCGCGTCGCACAGGCTCCAGAAATCCTCCCCCAGCAGCAGGCCGTCGGCCTCCAACGCGTAGTACGGGGGCCGCGTCCCGAACCGATCTGTCACGACGTCCACGCGATCGCGCGCCCCGCTGACCAGCGCCGCCCAGAAGCTGCCGTTGAGCGCTGCCAGCGCCGCACGCGCGTCCGGCGCCGTCACCGCCGCGTGCACCGTCTCCGCCAGCTCGCGCCCCAGCTTCGGTTCGTCGCCCACGAAGCAGTACCCGGTGACCCACGCGCAGCCGCCGCCGCTCAGCGCGATCAGACCGGCGTCGCCTCCGGGGGCCACCAGCTTGCGCGAGTCGATCAGCATGTTCCGCGCTCTCTTGCTCCAGACCGGCCAGCCGCAAGTCGGCGATGCCGGCACCGGTATCCCGCTATCGCTGCGGCGTGCCGCGCTGGACTTCCGCCAGACGCTGCTCCAGCGCGTCGATCCGCTCAAACAGCTCGCGTCGCGAGAGAAAGACGCGCCGCGCATCGCGAACGGGGGTACCCTCCGCGTCTCGCTCGCCCGTGACTTCGGCCCGGAACGCCGCCACGATCGAGTTCGGTGGCACGGACTGCGTGACCACCGCATTCGCCCCGATGAAGGTGCCCGACCCTACCTCGATCGGACCCAGGACTACAGCTCCCGGTCCCAGCGAGACCCCATCCCCAATCCGCGGATTCGTCCGCCCATCCGGGCCGCGCTTGTCCAGGTTCCCTCCCAGCGTCACGTTCTGCCGGATTTCGCAGTTCGCGCCGATGATCACACCCGGCGGCACCACGATGCCACAGACGTGCGCCACGCGGAAGCCCGGGCCGATTTCCGCCAGCGAGCTGATCCAGCAATGCGACAGATGATGCATCAGTCGTTCCGCCAGGACGGCCGCCAGCCGGAAGCCGCGCGCGCGGCACCAGCGCGCCAGCCGGTAAAAGCACATGGCGCGAAAACCGGCATCGGACACCGCGCGGCAGAGCATGCGCCCCGCTGTCGCGCGTCCGCGCGCCCGGCTCGCCAGGTAGTCCTGTTTGAGCACGTCAAACATCAGGCCGACTCTCCGGATCCAGCACCTCCAGCCGCGTGGTCGCCACCGGCTGCGCGCGCGGCGGACATCGCCGGTCGGTCACAAGAATCGCCAGTGCGCAGCCGATCAGCCCGACACTGTTGCAGATCACCATCGCCCACGCCGCTCCGTGCAGCCCCATCCGCGGCACCAGCACGAAGCTCGCCACGCCGCAGGCCATGGCCGCCAGCCCGTATACGGGCAGTTGTACCCCAAACCGCCGCGTCGCGACCAGCCCCACGTTCAGCGTCGAAAACGAGAACAGCAGAGTCCCGGCCAGTGCCAGCTCAATGAGCAGCACATGGTGCTCACCGTACGCCGGCGTATACAGGAGCGACAGTATCTGCCGGCCCGCCACAGCGCTCAATGCCACGCCGCCCAGACCAAACGCCACCGACACACCCACCGCCTTGAGCAGCAGCCACCAGAACGCCCGCCGGTTCTCCGCGAAATAGCGGGCCAACCGCGGGCTGATCGTCTGTCCGATGGCACCCTCGAGCACGACGCCGACAGAAACTAGCGCCGAGATCGCGGTATAGTACCCCACCGCGTCTGTCCCGCAGTACTTGTCCAGCGTCAGACGCGGGATGCTTATGAACAACATCCCCACGCCCGATACGAGCCCCAACGGCGCTGACAGCCACGCTAGCGTCCCCAACCGGCGCCACTCCCAGCATGGCGCCAGGCCTGTGTGCCCCGCGTTCCGCGGGCTCGCCGCTAACAAACCGCGCGCGATCGGGAGATCGTAAAACGCGATGACTATCAACCGGCTGAGCACGAGCCCGATCACGCCCGCCGCCAGGCTGCGCGTCACCCAGAAGAAGCCCGCGAAAAGGACCAGGGCGGACAGGCCCATCCAAGTCCGCGAGACGGCGGCGCGGTCCATGCGCTCCGCCTTCTGCATCACGGCCATCAGGATTTCGCGTACCTCGATGATCCCGTACCCAATCCCCATTAGCGCCGTCACAACCGCCGTGTCGACCGGATAGCAGGCCAACCCGATCCCCGCGATGGTCACCGCTGCCACCAGCGAGGTGATTATCTTCAGCGCGAAGTAATGCCCGAAATCGTATTCCCGGTGCGCGTCGGTCACCTGCACCTGCTGCAGTTTCAGGCTCAGCAGCATACTGACCGGCAAGCCCACGGCCTGCGCGACGCCAAATACGCCCACCGTCGCTACCGTCGCCAGCTTCGCCAGCACGACCATCAGCAGGTACATGCTGGCGGCGGAGACAATGTTGCCACCCAGCGCCCAGACCACGTTGACGCGTAAAGACCGCTCCCGCCCCCCACGCGCATACCCCACCACCGCCGCGGGAATCGCGCCCGTCGGCGACTCGCCCCCACGTTCGCCCACCAGCTCTGCCGGCCCGGCTTCGGGCACAGTTGTCTCCCATCTCTCCGGCACAGCCGGGATGTCTACGTCCGACGCTCACCGCCGAGCTCAGCGGCAGAGCGTGCCGGGCCTGCGTCGGTCTACAGCAAAACACCCCGCAGACCTTCCGAAAGCGGCCTCAGCTTGAAATCATTGTCGTATACCGCGTTGCGCCGCGCGACAGCCCTGCGCGGCACACGGGCGACTATTATATCGGTCATTGCGCAACCGAACCATGAGGAGCGCGCAGCCTGCGGTATCCGTCCAACCCTGGTACGCGAAGCGCGCACGGCGAGTTCTCTGCCAAGCCCTTGCCGTCAGTATTTCAGCCAAACTGGGTCCGTGATCGCTCCCAGCCGCGCGCGGCCCTTGGCGCCCGCGCCTCCAGCCGCGACGCTAGCAGTGTGCATCCTGGCACGCTCGACAATCCGCCTCCCCCGCGGCCTCGCCGCGCGGCCTTTCCCGCCCTGGCTGGCTTCGTGCTGGCTCTGCCCGCCATCCCGCTCTGCCGCGCCGGCGAACACCCCGCGTTGCTCCTGAGCGTACCTGACGTGCCGCGCTTGAAGCATGTCTGCGGTCTGCCGGCGCCGGCGAGCGCCGACCCGCGCTGGGGGCGCTCGGGCGTTCGCGCCGCTGACTTCCAGGCGCTGCGGGCCGGGCTGGTCGCGCGCGGTGGCGACGATGTTCTGCCCGGCGAGTTGCTCGCCGCCGCGTTTCTCCACGTCGTGGCCGACGACGACCCGACCGATCGCGTGCGCCTGCGACTGATCGAGTCCGCCCTCCGCGAACCGGCTGGCGCTGCGACCGATCCGCTGGAGCTTGCGATCGCGTTGGACTGGTGCTGGGACGCACTGTCGCCCACGGTACGGCACGAGTTCCTGATCGAGCTACGCCGTCGGGCCGCGCCCCTGGCGCCGAGCGACAGTCCGCTGGAAACCCGCCGCTTTCGCGAAAAGCTCGCGGCCGTGGCCGTGGCCGCCGCCATCGACCCTGCAGACGAGCCCAGCCAGAGCTGGGTCGAGCTGCGGACGCGGCTGCTTGACGCGGCCCGCGACTATTTCGCGGTAACGTTTCCGCAATATGTGGCGTGGCGTGGGCGCAGCCCGACCGGCTCCGCCCGCGCCGCCGACGAGGAAGCGGATACCGCCCTGGCCATCGAAATCGCCAGCCGACTCCTGCAGCGCGACGCGTGGCCGGACTACCGCGCCAGCGTCGGTCGCTGGCTTGAGCATTACCTCTTCGAGCAGCTCGATCACCCCGCTTTGCGGCACGGCTTTCTGCACGATGACGGCGACGCCGCGCCGGTTACGCCGGCGCCCGCCTGGCGCGATCTGCTGCCCGTGACTGCGCACCTCATCGCCGCCCGGACCCGCGACCCCGCGGCGGCTCTGCTCGCAGACCGCATCGAGTCCGCCCTGGCGGAGCCCGACCCCTCAGGTCTGACCACGCTGTGGCGCTGGGTCGCCATCGCGTTCGACACGACCGGCATCCCGCGCTGCGATCCGCGCCAGCTCCCCACGGCCCGCAACCTCGACGGCGCCGTCCTCTTTCGCGGCCCCGCGGGCTCCGATGCCACCGTCGTCTGGATCGACGCCGGGCAACCCTTCCTGCGCCGCCGCCAGCACTTTGACGCCGGCCATTTCCTCCTCTGTCGTTCCGGCGAGCTGGTCGTCAGCGGTGCCAACGACGTGCTGTTGGAGGCAATTGCCAGCAAGGGCGGGGCGCAATACCTCGGCCAGCAGAACACGCCGTTCGACTTCGAGCAGTACTGCACCGCGACGATCAGTCACAACGCGCTGGTGCTCTGGGACCCCGCCCGCGTGGTGAACTGGTACGGCCAGCGCTACCTGCCCAGCGGCGGACAGCGCTGCATCGAACACACGTGCACCGATTTCGCCCTGCCGCTCGAAAGCCAGGGACGCCTGACTGGCCGGCAGCTCGCGTACGGCTGGCACGACACCGCGGCATACCTGGCGCTCGATCTGGCCCCGGCGTATGACCGCCGCGCAGTCAGCGCGTATACCCGCACGTTCTGCTTCGTCTGGGGCCGCGTCCTGGTGGTGGTGGACCGCGTCACCACACCCAAGGGCCGCACGCCGCCCACGTGGATCCTCAATTTGCCGGCACGGCCCACGGTTGATGGCACCGACCTGCCTGCGAGTACGCGTGTCGCCGGCAGCACCAACGACGCCGGCGTGTGGCGCTGCGACACCGCCGCGTGGCTGCGCTGGACCGATCGCGACGGCAGCCTCTGGTTCACGGCGCCGCTGCCGACGACGAAGGCGCAGCGGATCGTCGGCGGGCCCGCCCGGCGCCTGCGCATCGCGGAGGGTCGCCACGTCGATCGCACCTACATCGGCGGTGACGCGGACGGCTTCGAGCGCCTCATCATTCCTGCTGAGCGGCGCGGCGCCGAGAACGCCTGGTATCGCCTCGGCCGCCCCACCCTCCTCGGCGCGCAATTCGGGCAACAGCCGCTCTGGGGGCGGATCGAGCTCGAGCCGCTCGAACGTGGCGCGACAACAATCTTCGTGGCGGTGCTGATCCCCGACCGCGCCGACGCCACCGTAACACCCGCCGTCAGCGTCGAAACGGGGGAGAACCCACTGGTGCTGCATCTGAGCGCCGGCCGCGACCAAGCCACGCTCCGCCTGCCCAGTGACGCCGGCGCCGGCGGTCGCCTGGAGATCGGCGGGCCCCTGCCCAGCGCGTGGGATCTGCCGACCGACGTGCAGCCCGACATGCCGCTCGCCGCGGATTGACCCGCCGCGGCCCGGTCCGCACAATGCCGCGCACGCGGGCGGATCGGCGCGGCCCGGGCAAGAGGAGTCCATGCCGTACCTGGAACTGATGCGACCGGGGCAGTGGACCAAGAACCTGTTCGTGTTTGCAGGTCTGGTCTTCGGGCTCAAGCTGGATGATCGCGCCAGCCTGGTGCTCGCGCTGCTCGGCTTCGCGTGTTTCTGCCTCGTCAGCAGCGCCGTGTACGTCTTCAACGACATCCACGACCGCCACGAGGACCGCATCCATCCCACGAAACGCCTGCGGCCCATCGCGTCCGGCCGCGTCGGCGTCTCGGCCGCCGCCATCTGGGGCGCGCTGCTGCTCGTGGGCGGCCTGCTCGGCGGATGGGCGCTCAACCGCGCGTTCTTCGTGGTCGTCGCGCTCTACGTGGTCTTGCAGACCGCCTATACATTCTGGTTCAAGCACGCGACCTTGCTGGACGTTATCACCATCGGACTGGGCTTCGTGCTGCGGGCCGTGGCCGGCGCCCTCGTGGTCGGTGTCACGATCTCCCACTGGCTGGTCCTGTGCACGTTCACCCTCTGCCTCGTCCTCGGGTTCGGCAAACGCCGCTGCGAGCTGAACGCGCTCGGCAACGCGGGGACGCAGCACGACGCGGCCCGGCATCGCCGCACGCTCGCCGAGTACACGCCCGAGCTGCTCAATCACATGACGACGCTGGCGGCCGGCATCGCGGTCGTCAGCTTCATGCTGTACGCCAACGACAAGCGGACCCTCGACGTGTTCGGCACGAACTACCTGCTGTACACGTTGCCGATCGTCGTCTACGCGATCTTCCGGTTCGCGCTGCTCGTCGAGCACGGCCGCGTCGACGGGCCAACCGAAGTCTTGCTCCGCGACCGCCCGTTCCAGGCCGCCATCCTCCTGTGGGGCGTGGCGGTGCTGCTGATCATCTACCGTGGCGAAAGCGTGCAGACTTGGCTTGGCAGCATCCTGCACGACGGCGCGACGTAGCGTCTGCCCACCCGCACTGACCGTCCGATAATGACGGTGCTTCGGCCCTGAACTGCTTGGGCTGCGAACCCGCGCCGACCTTGAATACCCCGCCCCCATCGCTCGTCCATCACTGCGAAGAACTGAGCACCGAGTCCTCCAGCGAGGAGATGAGCCATGAAACGCATGCTGACCAACGCCGCCCTGTTCAACACCCTGACCGGAATACTGTTTCTCACCGCGGCCCCCGCCGCTCTCGCCAGCGAAGCTGAAACGTCCGCCAGCGCGACCGCCGGCCGGCGTCACTCCGGCACCGCCACCGGCACCGCCCGCTACGAAGGCGACGCCGGCTTCGCCCGCACCGACACGCGCACCGGCGCCGTCAACGCCGCCCGCTCGGTCGCGATCGGTGTCGACGAGGACGGTCTGACGCTGTCGCTGAGCCTCGCCGTCGCCCCGAATCGCGGGCCGGCGTATGCGACGACCTTTAACTTCAGCATCGGCGCGGACGGCGAAGCCTCTACCAGCATCGGCACCGCCCTCGCGACCGGCGGCCTCGCTCGCACGGTCGGCGCCGGCGGTCGCGCGACTGCCACGCCGTTTGGGGTCAACGCGACCTCGACCGCGTACGGCAGCACGCAGCACGGCGGGATGGTGCGCGCCGAGACCCGCAGCGACCACTACGACCGCCGCGACCTGCCGGTGCGACGCGTGATCTACCGGCGGTAGTGCCAGCGCACCAACCTGGGGGACCGATCTCCGGTCGGTCAGCGACAGGCCAGAGGCCTATCCCCCAGGTAGCCCGCCACACGGAAAAGCGCCCGCGAAGTGCCCGAGGTCGCGGGCGTCTCAAGACCCCACCGGTGTGGGTGCACCGGTGGGGCACTTTTTTGTGTGGCGGGGAGTGCCAAGCTTCAGCTCTGCCGTCCCTGGGGAGTGCGAAGCTCCAGCTTCGCCGTCCCTGGGGAGTGCGAAGCTCCAGCTTTGCCTCCTCTGGGGAGTGCGAAGCTCCAGCTTTGCCACCTCTGGCATCAACATCCTGCCGGTCAAGTCCTCCGTGTGGTATCGGTGTCGCGCAGGTGTCGTAGCGTCGGCCCCCTGTAGCCGACCTGGAGCGACCGCCCCCCGAGTCGCCGTCCGGGACGGGCGTAGCTCCCGGTTCGTCTTGGTTGGGGGAGAGGCCTCCGGCCTGTCGACCGACGGACCGCAGGTCGGTCCCCCAAGCCAGCCAGAGTCGGCAATCGTCCGCATAGAACCACACTTTCGAGCCGCGCGGGCTCGGAAAGAGGAGGGAGCGAGTGTGCGTCGCATACCGGCGGTTGAAACCGCTGGCCAGGTTCGCGCGCCCTGCCGGGCGAGAAGTAGTCGCGCTAGGCTGCGAGCCGTGAGCCGTCAGCCATGAGCCAGAGGTAAACCGACCCGACGCCGCCGCGTGCTGCGCGGGCCCGGCGCTGCCGCTGCGGATCCTGGGCCGCGGGCCGCCCGTTCCCACATTCCCACATGCCGACGTTCCCACGTGCCAAGCCACGCCGCGCGGGACCCGCGCTTGCGCGTCGGGCTCGGATTGCGTGCCTGAGTGCCTATGCTGTCCCCGCCCTCGATCCCTCGTTCCCTTGTTCCCTCGTTCCCCTCCCGTGCTAGAATCCCACACTCACCGGCTGTTTCCGGTGCAGGAGCGTAACCGTGCCCAAAGCGAAAGTCGCCATCCTCAAGACCTCCCCGCGGACCGTGCTCCGCGACTACCACGAGCTGCTTAATCTCGCCGGCTACCAGGACGTGGTCGCCAAGGACGCCGACACGGCGCTGAAGATCAACATCTCCTGGCACTTCTTCTTCCCCGGCAGCTCGACCGTGCCGTGGCAGCTCGAGGGGGTCATCCGGGCCATGCAGGCCGACGGCTATGACTCCAACCTGATCCACGCCTGCCATAACCGCACCGTCGTCATCGACGCCCACCTCGGCGAACGCGAAAACAAGCAACTGAACGTCATCGAGGCCCACGGCCTGCGCAACGTCCACCTCTACGAGGGCGAGGACTGGATCAACATCCGCGACGCCGTTGGCGACCTCACCAAGCAGTTCCTCTGCCTCAACGAGGTCTACCCCGGCGGGTTCATGATCCCCCGCCGCTTCATCGGCGAGAACATCATCCACCTGCCGACGATCAAGACGCACGTCTTCACGACCACGACCGGCGCGATGAAAAACGCGTTTGGCGGGCTGCTGAATGAGCGCCGGCACTGGACACACCCAGTCATCCACGAGACGCTCGTCGACCTGCTGATGATCCAGAAAAAAATCCACCGCGGCGTGTTCGCGGTCATGGACGGCACGTTCGCCGGCGACGGACCCGGCCCGCGCTGCATGCTCCCGCACGTGAAGAACGTGATCCTCGCGAGCGCGGACCAGACGGCGATCGACGCCACCGCGGCGAAACTGATGGGCATGGACCCGCTGTCGATCAAGTTCATCCGACTCGCGCATGAGCGCGGCCTCGGCTGCGGCGATCCACGCGACATCGAGCTGGTCGGCGACGCGTCCGCGGCGAACGAGAATTGGCACTTCGCCGGCCCGTTCCAGAAGATGACGTTCGCCAGCCGCATGCAGCATTTGATTTACTGGGGCCCGCTGAAGAAGCCGGTCGAGTGGTCACTGAAAACGGTTCTCGCGCCGTGGGCGTACATCGCGAGCGTGATCTACCACGACAGTTTCTGGTACCCGATGCGCGCGAAGCGGATGATGCAGGAGGTGCTGGCGAGCGACTGGGGCCGGCTGTTCCAGAACTGGGAGCACGTCCAGCCGGACGCCGACGGCTACCCGGACATCGGCACGCAGCCGGCGGACCTGAGCCGCGCGGGCTGGGCTGCATTTGCCGAGTCGCTGAAGATCCTCGGCACGTGCATCAAAGAAGCCCCGGAATTCGCCGCCCGCAAGCGCAAGGTCGTCGCCCAGCACGTATGAGCCAGAACCCCATCCGCCCCACCATCGGCCGCAACGTCTACATCGCCCCCACGGCCTACGTCGGCGGCGACGTCGCGATCGGCGACGACTCGACCGTCATGCACCACGTCACGATTCGCGGCGACGTCTCCGCGATCACGATCGGCCAGCGCGTCAATGTCCAGGACGGCACGATCATTCACACGAAGTCCGGCGTGCCGCTTGACATCGCTGATGACGTCTCCATCGGTCACCGCGCGGTCGTGCACTGCCGGCGAATTGGACGCGGGACGTTGATCGGCATCGGCGCGATCCTGCTCGACGACGCCGAGATCGGCAAAGGTTGTATCGTCGCCGCCGGTGCGCTCGTCCCGCCGGGCATGATTATCCCCGACGGGAAGCTCGTCGTCGGTCTGCCCGCGCGGATCACGCGCGACGTCACGCCGGAAGATCGCGAGTATTTGGGCCGCGTCGGCGCCAGCTACATCGTGCTCGGCCGCCAGCATGCCGCCGGCAGGTACCCGAATCACGGCGGTTGAGGGTTGTCCGGCGCCGCCGGCAGCGAAACAGTCAACGTCGCCCCCTGCCCCGGCCGTGACTCGACATGGATGTACCCGCCCGCCTGCTCCACGACCGCCCGGACGATCGTGAGCCCCAGCCCGCTGCCGGGAATCCCGGCGGCCAACGCTTCGTCGCCCCGGCGAAACGCATCGAACAGCGATCCGCTGCCCGTTGCGGCCATGCCGCGCGCATCGACATCTTCGCCGAAGCCAATCCCGGTGTCCGCCACAGCGACGTGAATGAAGTCCTCGACGCGCGGGCTGGCGACGCGCCCGGCTCCAAGCGCCCGCGCGTCGCACGGGGGGCCGGCGGCGCCACGGAGAACGCGCACTTCCACGTGCCCGCCCGCCGGCGTGTACTTGAGCGCATTCTCGATCAGGTGGCCGAGGCAGTCGCACAGGTCCGGCGGCTGGACTTGCGCCGTCAGTCCGCCCTCCGTGCTCCCGACACATTTCAGCGTCACGCCTTTCGCGCTGGCGATCGGCGCATGCTTGGCGCACAGCTCGCGGACGATGCGCGACACGTCGGCGCGGGCGTCGCGCTGCCGGCGTGGGTCCGCGTCCTGTACGCGCGTCAGTGTCAGCAACGCAGCGACCTGGTTGACGCCCGCGCGACACTGCTCGGCGATCCGGTCGCAGGTGCCGCGGACGCTCGGGGGATCGCGGACCGTGCCGTCGCACACCAGCTTCGCCAGCGTCCGCACCGTCTCCAGCGGCTGTCGGAGTTGACGCGCCGCGGTCTGCATGAAGTGCGATCTGCGCTCCTGCAGCAATTGAATCGCCTGCCGCGCCTGCTCCAGGGCGACGTTCGTCCGGATCAGGACGTCTTCGCGGCGATTCAGCACGCGGCCGATGCGATCCGTGAAATACAGCGTCCCCAGGACCGCCAGCGCGTTCACGGTGATAACGAGCGCGACGTAGGTCGGCACCGTGAACAAGCCGGTGCGCGGCAGTTGCGCCATGAACGGGTAGTACGTCAGCCAGCCGCCCGCCTGCGCAACCGCCATCGCCGAGTATAGCAGCACCGCCCACAGCCCCTGCAGCGCGGCCTGCCAGGTACGCAGCAGCAGGCCACTGATCGCCATGTGAAACAGGTAGAAGAGCGCCATCGGGTTTTCGACGCCGCCCGTCAGCGCCAGGATCCAGGTCAGCAGCAGCAGGTCAATCGCGATCTGGGCACCAACGAACAACTGCCCATGGCGGATCGCTACCCGCTGGTCCGCGCCCGGGTCCTCGAGTCGCGGCCGCAGCAAGCGCGCGACCAGCACCCAGACCACGTTGATCGCCGCGACCGCGAGCACCACGGCCAACAAAGCCGCGGGGCGCCGGGCCGTCGGCACAATGAAGCGTTCGGCCGCGAGTGCGGTCAGCGCGCCGGCCGCGAACAGCCAGCGCAGCCGGATGAACCAGTGCACCTGCAGCAGCGCGAGCAGCGCATACGGCTTGCCGGGCGTGGCGCGGTGCGTCGGCGGTGGATTCGGAACGTGGGCAGACATGCGCTGCGTACGTTACCGGGGGGCACGTGACCCGGCCAGTTGCCAGGCCGCCGCGACAGCCTGGCCCAGCGCCACGCCGCCGTCGCCGCACGGCACCTGTCGATGATAGAGCACGCGACGCCCTTGGGCCTCGAGCAACTCGGTCAGCCGCGCGAGCAGCCGGCGATTCGCGAAACACCCGCCAGAGAGTGCGACCGTGTTGACCCCGGCCAGCCGGCAACCATGGCCCGCCGCCGCGGCAAGCATTTGCGCGACGGTTTCATGGAAGCGGGCTGCGAGGGCCGGCGCCGCTTCGCCGCGGAGGCGGGCCACCGCCAGCTCCCAGATCGCCGACGTCAGTGAGAACGAGACCCGTCCGTCTTCCACGGCCACGTCAAACGCCAGCGGTTCGCTCGCGCCGGCCCACTCCTCGGCCGCTGCCTCGAGCCGCATCGCCGCTTCCGCCTCGTGCCGGTTCCGCACGCACAAACCCAGCAGGCAACTGGCGGCGTCGAACACGCGTCCGAGACTGGAGGTCCGCGGCGCGTTGATGGCACCGGCGGCCTGCCGCTCGAAGACATCGAGTTGCTCCGGTGCGGGACACGCAGAATTCGTACAGTCGTGCAGCAGCGTGCGCCAATCGTCCGGTTCCGACGCGCGCAGGAGTGCCACCGCCGGTCGCCAGGTCTCGAGCGCCGCCCGATCGCCACCGACCAGCGGGAAGTACGCGAGGTGGCCGAGGCGCGCGAACCCGCCGGCGTCGCACCGCAGCAACTCACAACCCCACACGGCCCCATCCGTGCCCCAACCCGTGCCGTCGCACGCCAGGCCGATCACCGGCCCGCGCTCCGCCCACTCCGCCATGACGCTGACGATATGCGCGTGGTGGTGCTGGATCGCGATGACCGGCAAGCCGTGTCGCTGAGCGTATTCTGTCGAAAGGTAGCGCGGGTGCCGGTCGCAGGCGATAACCTCCGGCGTGAACCCGCAAAGCTGCTTCAGCCGGTCGATGGCGCGCATGAAATGACGATAGGTCGCCGGGTGCGTCAGGTCGCCGAGGTGTTCGCTCAGCACAGCTTCGTCGCCTGCGAGCAGGCACACGGTCGATTTCAGCTCGCCGCCGACGGCGAGGATGCGCTGCGGCGTCTTGCCACCGCCCGCGCTGGTCAAACCGGCCAGTCGGAGGGGGCGCGGCGCGTAACCGCGCGCCCGGCGCAGCGGCACGACTTCATCGCGGAAGGTGAGCACCACCGAGTCATCGATCGGCCGGAAGATCTCGCGATCGTGGACGAGCAACGCGTCCGCCACGTCGCCGAGGTCTGACAATGCGTCATCATCGCGGTATGTCAGCGGCTGGCCCGCGATGTTCGCCGAGGTCATCACCAGCGGGCCCAGTCCTTCGGCGAACAGCAGATGATGCACGGGCGTGTAGGCCAGCATGACGCCGAAATCGCGGCAACCCGGCGCCACCGACGGCGCCAGGCCGTGCCCTGGCGCCTGCGGGGCGAGCACGATCGGCGCGGCGGGCGACGTGAGCGCATCCACGTCCGCGCCGCTCAGGCGACACAACCGGCCGGCTGCCGCGACGTCCGCCACCATCACAGCTAGCGGTTTCCCATCGCGCAGCTTGCGGGTCCGGAGGCGTCGGACCACTTCTTCGAGATCCGCGCGGCAGGCGAGGTGATAGCCGCCGAGGCCCTTCACGGCAACGACACCGCCGTCCCGCAGGAGGCGCGCGGCGGAGCGGATCGGATCGGGGGCATCCGTAATGGCGCCGCCGATCAGCCGCACCTGCGGGCCGCAGTCCGGACAGGCGTTCGGCTGCGCGTGGAATCGCCGGTTGGCCGGGTCCGCGTACTCGGCTGCGCACGGCGGGCACATGGTGAAGGCCCGCATCGTGGTCTGCGGCCGGTCGTAGGGCACATCGCGAATAATCGAGTAGCGCGGCCCGCAGTCCGTGCAGTTGATGAACGGGTAGCGGTAACGCCGGTCCGCGGGATCCAGCAACTCACGCCGGCAGGCGGCGCACGTGGCGGCGTCCGGCGTCACCTCGGGGCGCTGGCGTGAGTCGGCCTGCGAAGTGCGGATGCGAAAGCTCGTTTCGCCAGCAGCAGGCACTTCCAAGCGCATCAGGTTCGTGATGCGTGCCAGCGGCGGGAGTTGGTCGACGAGGTCGCGCTCGAAGGCGTCGAGCGCCGCGGCCGCGCCTTCCGCCTCCACCACGGCGCCGTTGCTGTCGTTGGCGACGTACCCGCACAGGCCGCGCGCCAGCGCCAGGCGATAGACATACGGTCGGAACCCGACGCCCTGTACTTGTCCGCGAATTTCCAGGCGTCGCCGCGTTGGCTGCGCAGGTTCAAGCACACTCGCCTCCGAGTCGGGCACCCGCGCCATTCACGCCCAGGCACCCGCCATGACCGTAACGCATCGCGCGCCGGCAGCCAAGCACCGCGGGCACGGCTAGGTGATGCGAATCTGCGGCAGTGGCGTGCGCTTCTGCGCCTGCTCGGCAACCACGGCCTGGAGGCGCTCGACGAACTGGTTCAGCGCTTCCGCGATGTGCGGCTCGACGTCCGTGAAATTCGCGAACGGCCGGCCCGCGTCGCCGTGGACGCGCAGCGCGATGTTGAGCGGGATCGCCCCCAGGAACGGCACGTTCAACTCCGCCGCGGCTTTCTGCGCCCCGCCATGCGCGAAGATCTCGTCGCGCTGGCCGCAGTGCGGGCAGATGTAGTAGCTCATGTTCTCGACGATGCCGAGCGGCTCGACGCCGAGCTTCTGGTACATGCGCAAGGCCCGCACGGCATCGAGCAGCGCCAGGTCCTGCGGCGTACACACCACGACCGCCCCGGTGAGCGGAATGCTCTGCGCCAGCGTGAGCGGAATGTCGCCGGTGCCGGGCGGCAGATCGACGAACAGGTAATCGAGCCCGCCCCAGTCCGTGCGGTCGAGGAACTCCTTCAGGTACTTCTGCGCCATCGGCCCGCGCCAGATCACGGCCTGCTCCGGCCCGATGAGATGCCCCATGCTGACGAGCTTGAGGCCGTCGACCTCCGCCGGCTTGACCTGGCCCTGCTCAGTCAGGCCCAGTTCCTGGCCGTCGGTGCCCGTGAGCTTGGGCAGCGAGGGGCCATACACGTCCGCGTCCAGCAGGCCGGCCCTGAACCCGCGACGCAGCAGACCCACCGCGGCGAGCAAGGCGATCGTGCTCTTGCCGACGCCACCCTTGCCCGCGCCGACGGCAATCACGTGCTTCACGCCCGGCAGTGGTTGCGCCGCGTCGGCGACGCCACCCGGCGCGGAATGATCAGCAGAACTCATGCGTGGCAGCTCCGATCTAGCGCCCGCCGCGCTCCTGCGCCATGGTTCAAACGGCGCGGCGCTCGAATCTAAGGATAGGCTTCGAAATCGGGCGCGACCACTGCATCAGTTGCCGACCGGCCGATGCGCATCCAGCCAGGCCCGGATTTCGGGATACACGCGCTCGCTCGCCACCGGCGCCGCCTCCAGCTCGCCGTGGGCGATCTCCTCGTAGAACAGATACTGCTTATCCGTGGCCGAAATCCGCTCGAAGAACTCGCGACGGACGACGTCGGCATTGGCGATCCGGTCGCGGCCACCCTGCACCACCAGCGTCGGCAGGGTCACGCACTCGTAATGATCCGAATACACGTGGTCCGGCGGGCCGAAGCCGCTGACGAACGCCCGGCGGCGGACGCACTTGGCCATCTGCCGCAGCACGCCCGCCTTCATGTGGTCCAGCACGTAGCGCCGGCCGGCGAGCATGACCTCAGCGCGATGGTGCGTGGCACCCGTGAAGGTGCCCGCCATGCGCAGCATCGCCTGGACGACGGCCCGCTCGACCTGTTCAACCCCGTCGGCCAGCGGCGCCGGCAGGACCCGATACCACGGCGCGCCGTTCTGTTCGGCGAGGACCCAGTTCACCGGCACCTGCCCGGCGGACTCGAGCAGCGCGTGGAGCCAGCCCCAGCGTGAGAGCATCTCGAAGGGGTAATTCACATCGCCGTCGTTGCGCCAGAAATCGCGCAAGAGCGTGCGCCACTGGATGCGGCCCTCCTCGTCGTACAGCGTGTCCGGCCAGCGCAGCGCCGCCGGGAATTCCACGAACACCGCGCCGGCCAGGCCGCGCTGACGTGCCTCGGCGAGTTCGCGCTCCGCCGTGACGCACGCAGTCTCCGCACCGTTGCACAGGCGCGCCCCCTGCACGTAGCCGGCGAGCGTCATGGCCCCCATGCTGGCACCGACGATAAACGGCCGCCGCCCGGTGGCGGCGCGGACATGGTCCACGACCGGCGGGACATCGAGCGTGATGAAGTGATCGACGCACCAGTCGGCCTGGTCCGGGGCCGGCGTGCTAAGCATGCGGGGGGCGCCGTGGCCGCGGAGATTCACGAGCCAGATGTCATAGCCGGCCGCGTGCAACACCTGGGCCAGGCTGCGGTAGTGAAAGTCGCGCCCCCGGATTTCCGGCAAGTCCCACAGGTCGGCATTGACGGCCAGACCGTGGAGGAAAATGACCGGCTGCCCCCCCGGCTGTGGTCGCCGCTTGACCGCGATGCGCGCCCCGTCTTCCGTCGGGACGTATACGACCAGCGGATCGTCGTGCCGCGCCGCCACGTCGTCCATGCGTCTTCGTCTCAGGTCGCGTGCCCGCAGCCGTCGCACGCACGACCGTCGGGCGGCGCGGCCGGTTCAGGGGCAGCTACGCCGCCGCCGTGGCGTGTGCCCGAGCGAGTTCCACCAGTTTGTCGAAGGCGGCGGGGTCGGCGATCGCGACCTCGCTGAGCATCTTGCGGTTCAGAAAGACCCCGGCCTTTTTCAGTCCGGCGATGAATTTGCTGTATGAGAGCCCGCGCTGTTCGCACGCGGCGCTGACACGGATGATCCAGAGTCCGCGGAACTCCCGCTTGCGGACACGGCGGTCGCGGAAAGCGTAGACGCGGGCCTTGATGACGAACTGCTTGGCCGAGCGGAAGAGCTTGCTGCGTGAGCCCCAGAAGCCCTTGGCGGCGCGGAGGATTTTCTTGTGTCGTCGACGAGTCGCGTGACCGGGTCGAACGCGTGGCATGTGACCTACTCCTTCGGACTGGCCGGGCCTACCCGGCGCACAGAGCGCGCCGCACGTTATCGGCAATCGCTCCCGTCAACGTAGCCGGGCGCCGCAGCCGCTGGCGCCGCCGACCTGACTTCCCACTCATCAGATGGCCCGCAAATGACTTCTTGTAGCGCGGCTTCCCGTTGGCCGACAGCTTGAAGCGCTTGCTCAGCCCCTTGTGCGGCTTCTGCTTCACTTTCGCCATAGTCAGGTGTCCTTAGCTCAAGTCGAGCCACGTAGTATAGGGGCTCGCGTCCTCCCGGGCAATAGGCCGACGCCCCCCGGCTCGCCGGCACGCCCGTTCGGCGAGCGGCCCGCCGAGGCCGTTTGAACGGCAGGCCGTCTTGGCGTAAACTACTCGTTTCTGCGCCTGCCGCCCGGGCCAGGACCCGGCGGTGGCCGGCCGCATGCGGCCGCTTGGATTCAGTAATCGGGACCCGGACTGGGCGCAGCAGCCGGCTCGCAGGCGGTATAAGACTATGGCCACACGCAGATTGGGAATCGTCGTTGGCGGGGGCCCGGCCCCAGGCATCAACGCTGTCATCGGGGCCGCCACCATTCAGGCCATCAACTGCGGCTTCGAGGTGGTCGGCTTTTTCGACGGGTTCCGGCACCTGTGCTCCGACGAGTTCGACCCGCCTACCCACACGGTCCGGCTCGAAATCGCGCGCGTGGCCCGCATTCACTTTGAAGGCGGCTCGATCCTCCGGACGGCCCGCACCAACCTGCTCGACCCGGCCGCGTTGAAGTCCGGCAAGCGCGCCCAGCCCCACGCCGAGAAGGTGTCGCTCACCCTGGGCCGCCTGCGCGAGCTGGGTATCAATTACCTTCTCACGATCGGCGGCGATGACACGGCGCTCAGCGCGCGCTTCATCTCCGAGGCCGGCGGCGGCAGGCTGCGCGTGGTCCACGTGCCGAAGACGATCGACAACGACCTGCCGCTGCCGCAGAACCAGCCGACCTTCGGTTTCTCGACGGCGCGCATGATCGGGGCGCAGTTGCTCAAGAACCTCATGATGGACTCGCAGACCACCGGCCGCTGGTACCTGATCAGCGCGATGGGGCGCAGCGCGGGCTGGCTGGCCATGTCGATCGGGCAGGCCGCCGGTGCCACCGTGACGCTCATCCCCGAGGAGTTCGAAGAACGCAGCTCGGTGCAGTCCATCGTCGACGTGCTGGAGGGCGCGATCCTCAAGCGCTCCGTGTTCGGGCGCTGCGATGGCGTCGCCGTCATCGCTGAGGGGCTGGCCTATCGCCTGGGCGACCGCGCCGAGATCGAGCGTCTGCTCGGCCGCGAGGTCCCGCTAGACGCGGCGGGCCACATGCGCCTGTCGGAGGTCCCCCTGCTCGAACTGCTCAAGCGCGAGTTGCAGGGCCGCTTCAAAGCCCGCGGCGAAGCGCTCGCCCTCATCACGCACAACATCGGTTACGAGCTGCGCTCCGCCGATCCGACGCCGCACGACATGGCCTACTGCCGCGCGCTCGGCTACCACAGCATCCGCCTGTTCAGCGACCCGTCGGTCAACAGCACCGGCGTGATGGTGACGCTGGTCAACGGCAACCTGACCACGGTAGACTTCAACGACATCATCAACCCGGAGACCAACCGGACGCAGACACGCATGGTGAACATCAGCTCCGACGAATACACCGTCGGACGCGCCTACCAGATCCGGCTGGAGCGCAGCGACCTCGACAACCCGGTCATGCTGGCCAAGCTG
The DNA here is from genome assembly GCA_017999985.1 of Phycisphaerae bacterium. NCBI lineage: Bacteria > Pseudomonadati > Planctomycetota > Phycisphaerae > Phycisphaerae bacterium. The sequence goes on from JAGNKU010000011.1 coordinate 87,218, forward strand.
GCCGCCGCAGCGCACATGGCCCCGGCCGACTTCCACGCCCGCTATCTTCGGGCCGCCACGCGGCTGTCCGACATGCAGCAGGAACATCTGCCCCCCAGTCCGTGACGGCCGCGACGCACCACGGGCAACTCTAGCCACCAATACAATGGGCGGCGCCGGCTGTAACACCGTGCACCGCCCTGAAGCCTGCGGTGGGGCGCAGGCGGGATGCGAATCGCCCGGCTGGCCTAAAAGTCGCCCAAGCCGGGCTCAGTCGTTGGAGCCGGCACGACCTCGGGCTGTTTTACTGCGGTCGCTGCGTCCTGCGGTTGCGACGGGGATGTGGCGCTGAGCCGATTCACAACCGTCTTCCGTGTGCGGGTCACCGCGCGGGCCTGGGCCGCGGCCTGGGCCTTTGCCCCGCCGATCACGCCGGCCAGCTCGTCCACCATGCCCTTGACCGTGGCTGCCTGCGCCGAAAGCTCCTGGGCCGCCGACGCGGACTCCTCGGCTCCCGCCGCGTTCTGCTGCGTCACCTTGTTCATCTGTGAGACCGCCATGTTGACCTGGTCGACACCCTGCGCCTGCTCCTGCGACGCCCGCGTGATCCCGTTCACCAGGTCCGCCACCTTCGCAACGTCGGCGACGATCGCGCCCAGCGACTTCGCCACCGCGCTGGCCACCGTCGTGCCCTCCCGGGCCCGACCCACCGAGTCTTCAATCAACCCGGTGACCTCCCGCGACGCCTGCGCCGCACGCTGCGCCAGGTTACGCACCTCGTCCGCCACCACCGCGAAGCCCTTGCCATGCTCGCCGGCCCGCGCCGCCTCCACCGCCGCGTTCAACGCCAGCAGGTTCGTCTGGAACGCAATCTCCTCGATCACCTTGATGATCTTGCTGATCTTGCCCGACGACTCGTTGATCCCCGCCATCGCGCTGTTCAGCTGCGTCATCGTCTGGTCGCCGTCCTGCGCCGCCGTCTTCGCCTGGTCGCTCAGCTCGTTGGCCTGCCGCGCGTTCTCGGCGTTCGTCCGCGTCATCGCCGCCATCTCTTCCAGCGCGCTGGACGTCTCCTCCAGTGACGAGGCCTGCTCGCTGGCACCCTCGGCCAGCTGCTGCGAGGCGGCCGCCACCTGCGCCGCCGCGTCGTTCACCTGGTCCGAACCCTCGTTCAGCCCGGCAATGATGCGGTTGATCGGACGGACGATGGCACGCGCCAGCGCGGCAAACGTCAGAATCAGGCCGAGGCCGATCGCACCGCCGATGCCAATCATCCACGCCGTGCGCGCCTGGATGACAGCCCGCGCTTCCTGCTCGTCGTTCTGGTTGCGCTGCGTCGCCAGGGCCACGACCTGATCGACTCCGGCGCGATGCTGCCGGTACTGCTCCTTCAGGGCCCCGCTCAACAGCGCCGCGGCCGCGTCGCGCTCGCCGCGCTGGATCGCCGGCAGGAACTGACTGTTCAGGATCCTGTAGAATTCGAGTGCCGGGGTGTACGAATCGACCAGCAGGCGCGTCTTGAGCTCGCCCGCCGCTAGGTCTCCCTGCCAGAACTCGTGCCGGGCCTGGTAGTCCGACTCCAGCGTCTTGACGCGCTCCGCCAGCTGCGCCTGCTCCCGGGCGTCCGGCTCGGCCCACATCTGGAACGCTACCAGGTAGGTTTCCAGGATGTACTCCGGCGGCGGAAGCACGTCGGCGATAACGTCCTTGCCCTGCACGATGCTGCGGTAGTACGGACCGTTAACCTGCACGACCTGCAACGTGTTCAGCGCGAGCAGGCCAAACGCACAGAAGCCGAGCACCACCACGGCCGCCACGAAGTACAGCTTGCCACGTAGTCCCAAGTTCTTCATTGGAAGTCACCCTCGTCCGAGTCCGCGACGGTTCCGCCACCACCGCGGACGTGCGGTGGCCACAGCACCCGCTATGCATCGGCGTTTCGGGCCGACGGCTTAACGGACGGTCCGAGAGTGCAACCGTGCCGCCGGGCGGGACGAGCCGCGGAATCTGCGCCCTGTCGACTTCCGCCGCCCTGCCGGGCGCGACGAATCATGGCCCAGGCAACCCCCCGTCCGAGAAAAGGCCCGCTCGGCCCGGCCGGCTGCCCGGCGTAGCACGGCAGCAGGCGGGCCGGCCCGCGCCACAAGTAAAGCGGGCGGCGCCGGCTTTCGCGCCGTGCGCCGCCCGGCAACAAGGAACGGGGCTCGGTTTCGAATTTGCTGTCAGGCGCCTGTCCAACCGGTCCGGCGCGCACGGGCGGCGAACCGGTCCCCTGCGCCGCTTAGAAGTCGCTCAGACCCGGCTCGCCGACTGGGGCAGGCACAGCCTCAGGCTGGCTCGGTGAATTCGCCGGGGCCGGTTCAGACTTTTGCGGTTTCTTGAAGTCGAAGTGGTGGCGCATCCCGGCGCGTTTCTGATTGCGGGCCGCCGAGGCTGCGGCCGACCGAGCCTGCGCCGCGGCCTGGGCCTTCGCCCCGCCGATCACGCCGGCCAGCTCGTCCACCATGCCCTTGACCGTCGTGGCCTGCGCCGAAAGCTCTTCGGCCGCCGACGCAGATTCCTCGGCTCCCGCCGCGTTCTGCTGCGTCACCTTGTCCATCTGGGATACCGCGATGTTGACCTGGTCGACACCCTGCGCCTGCTCCTGCGACGCCCGCGTGATCCCGTTCACCAAATCCGCCACCTTCGTGACGTCGGCGACGATCGCGCCCAGCGACTTCGCCACCTCGCTGGCCACCGTCGTGCCCTCCCGGGCCCGACCCACCGAGTCTTCAATCAACCCGGTGACCTCCCGCGACGCCTGCGCCGCACGCTGCGCCAGGTTACGCACCTCGTCCGCCACCACCGCGAAGCCCTTGCCATGCTCGCCGGCCCGCGCCGCCTCCACCGCCGCGTTCAACGCCAGCAGGTTCGTCTGGAACGCAATCTCCTCGATCACCTTGATGATCTTGCTGATCTTGCCCGACGACTCGTTGATCCCCGCCATCGCGCTGTTCAGCTGCGTCATCGTCTGGTCGCCGTCCTGCGCCGCCGTCTTCGCCTGGTCGCTCAGCTCGTTGGCCTGCCGCGCGTTCTCGGCGTTCGTCCGCGTCATCGCCGCCATCTCTTCCAGCGCGCTGGACGTCTCCTCCAGTGACGAGGCCTGCTCGCTGGCACCCTCGGCCAGCTGCTGCGAGGCGGCCGCCACCTGCGCCGCCGCGTCGTTCACCTGGTCCGAACCCTCGTTCAGCCCGGCAATGATGCGGTTGATCGGACGGACGATGCTGCGTGTGATCAGCATGGCCAGCACCACGCCGAGGATGATCGCACCGACCGCCATGCCCAGCGTCAGGCTGTTGGTCCGGGCCGTGATGGCCGCCATGTCGTTCTTGAGGGCGGTGCTGAGCTGGTTCACGGTGTCGACGATGCCGGTGGCCGTGGCGGCCATCTCGGCACTCGCGCCCTGGTCCGCAACAATGCCATCATGGTATTTCTGACCGGCGGCCTCGTAGTCGCGGAGGCAACCCTGCAGGTTCGCCGCGAGCGACTCCAGGCCCTGCTCGCCGGAAACCGACTGCGTCCAAGTCGCCAGCCCGGTCTTCACCTGCTTCAACTGCTCCTGGAACGCCACCCATTGCGGTTCCTGGTTGGTGGCCAGCAGGTACACGGCGGACACGCGCAACAGGAGGAAAGCTTCAACGAAATCGGCGTTCAGGCTGTTGCGAATCTCATTCCAGCGCGTGATGTCTTCCAACTTCTGGCTCTGCACCGCTGCCGCGACGGCCGGGTTGATGGTATCCGCCAGGGCCTTCTCGATTTCGGCGGTCACGTTGCGACCCACCTTGCCCCACTCGGCGAAGGCCTCGTCCCGCGCGGTGCGCGCGGCCGACACCTTTTCGAATGCCGCCAGGTAGCCCGAGGCCTTCTCCAGCGCCGTGCCGACCAGGTTACGCTCCGCGGCGCTGAGGCCCGCGGCCCCCTGCAACGCGCGCAGTTCGTCGGTCAACTGCGCATAGGAGTCGCGCCAGAGGTCGGCGGCGGTCTTGGTTTCGCCGTCCGCCTTGGCAAACCCTTTCAGGGCAAAATCGCGCCGCTGCGTGGCACACTTGTTCAGCGTGTCCAGGCACGCCGCCCCGCGGGCATCCAGCGCGGCCGTGGCCGCCACGCTGCGCAGCCCCGACCAGGCCACGCCGCCGAGCACACCGGCGATGACGATCAACACGCCAAAACCCAGGGCCATCTTCTTCGACAAACTCATGTTCTTGAACATCACGGTATCCTCATGAGGCACAGGCGCAGCCAAACCACATCGCCCGACCGGCACACGCACCGCGCGATGCGCGCTCCGCGTCGAGCGCGTCCGACACTGCTGGTCCAAAGCGGCCGACACTGCGCCGCCCGCCATTACCGGCCCCGCACGCCGACCATCGCCGCAGCCACGGTCGGCGCAGGGGGCAGGCAGGCAGCGTCAACCCATTCGCCATGAGGGATATCGGGTACGGGTTGGCGGACCGTCATGGAGCGTATGCTCCATTGCGCCGCCGGATTGGACACGTTATCTGGCGTGCATCGCGTCAAGCGCACAGCGTTACGGTCGTTGAACGCCGGCAGCCCGCCGACGGCTGCGGCGCGCAACGATCAGCCGCGCCCCCGCTCAGGCTTCGACCAGCCCTTCGCGGATCGCGAAACGCGTCAGCGCCACGCGGTCGTGGATGTCCAGCTTGGCCATCATGTTCGCGCAGTGTCGATTGACCGTGCGCTCGCTGAGGTGGGTGACTTCCGCAATCTCTTTCTTCGACAGGCCGCGCGCCAGGTGACGCAGAACTTCCGTCTCGCGCTCCGTCAGCATCGTGGCCCGCGTCCGCGCTTGCTCGGCCAGTTGGACCCCGTCCGGCGCGAACACCAGGCGTGCCCGGACCACCGGCGAGAAGTACGCGCCGCTGGTCGCGACCGTCCTGATCGCGCCGAGCAATGTGGCCGCCGGTTCGGACTTGGCGACATACCCCGCCGCCCCGACGGCCAGCGCCTGCTCGATGTAGCGGTCCTGCGTGTGTCCGCTGACGAAGAGAATCCGCGCGTCCGGGCAGCGCGCGCGGAGCACGCGGGCCGCCTCGAAGGCCTGGCGGCCCGGCATGTCTACGTCCATCAGCACGACGCGCGGCTGCTTTTCGGTTGCCAGCGTCACAGCTTCGTCCGCGTGCGCCGCGCAGCCGACGATTTCCAGGTCCGGCGCCGTGCGGAGCCAAAGCGCTAGTGTTTCGCGCACCAGCGCCTGGTCGTCTACCACCAGCACGGTCGTGCGCACGCTCACGGCAGCGCTTCCTCGCGGTTCGCGGCGTCGAGCAGCGCCGTCGCCAGCCGCCCGAGTTCCGCCATCTGAAAGGGCTTGCGCAGCAGAATCGTGTCCCCGTGCAGCTCATCCTCGAGGCCTGTGTGCACCGTTCCAGTGACCACGATCGCAGGCGTCTGGTTGCCGGCCCGGCGCAGCTCGGCGAGACACTCCAGTCCGCTGCGCTTGGGGATGTCCACGTCCACGATCAGCAGCCGCACCGCCGCCCCGTACCGTCCCACCGCCTCCAGCAGCGCGGGGCCGTCACCAACCGAGCGCACCGTGTAGCCCTGGCTCCGCAGCTCCGCCACCAGAATCTCGCGGGCCAGTTGGTTGTCTTCCGCCAGCAGCACCAGCTCGCCCCGGCCGCGCGGCGGCGCGGCGGCCGCCGGTCGCGCGGCCGACGCCGCTGCGCTGGCGATGCGCGGCAGCCACACCCGGAAGGTCGTCCCCGCCCCGACGGCCGAGTCGACCGCGATCGCGCCACCATGATCCTGAACAATCCCGTGCACGATCGCGAGCCCCAGCCCGGTGCCCTGCCCGCGCTCCTTGGTCGTGAAGAACGGCTCGAAGATTCGTGACTGGATCTCAGCCGGGATGCCCGTGCCGGTGTCGCTCACGGCCAATTGGACAAACCCGTGCGCCGGGCTCATCGCCCGCAGGTCCGGCGCCACCTGCGCGGGCTCCGCCGACCCGAGCGCGATGCGCAGCGTGCCGCCCTCCGGCATCGCATCCCGCGCGTTGATCGCCAGGTTCAGGAGCACTTGCTGAATCTGCGTCGCATCGGCATTGACCCACACCGGGGCCTTGCGGTTTGTCTCGACCACCAGCTCGATCGCAGTCGGCAGCACGCGCCGCAGCAGACGCGCGGCGCCCTCCACCAAAACCCCGAGTTCCACGGGGCGTTTCTCCGTCGGCAGCTTGTGGCTGAACGTCAGCAGCGAGCGCGTCACGCCGGCGGCCTGGTCGACCGCGCGCTCCATGGCGTCCAGCGCCGGCGACGGGTCACCCCCCTCCGGCAGCGTACGTTTGAGCTGATCGATGCTGCCCAGAATCACGGTCAGCAGGTTGTTGAAGTCGTGCGCCACGCCGCCGGCGAGCTGGCCGATGGCCTCCATCTTCTGGGCCTGGTGCAGTTGCTCGCGCAGGGCAGCGTGCTCCTCCTCCGCCCGCTTGCGTTCCGTCACGTCGCGGGCCACCGAGATCAACTCGCGAATCACGCCGCAGGCCGGATCGCGGATGGCCCGCGCCACGGTCTCCAGCCAGACATACGCGCCGTCCTTGCGCCGACAGCGATAGGTGGTCACGCCGATCCCCTCCGGTCCCATGATCTGCTCGAGCGCGCGCCGCAGCGCGGGAAGGTCGTCCGGGTGCGCCACATCAAACGGCGTGCGACCGATCAGTTCGTCCGGCTCGCATCCCAGCAGCGCGCGGCACGCGGGCGAGACGTACAGCGCACTGCCGTCCGGCGCGTGCCGCGCAATCATGTCGGTGGCGTTCTCCGCCAGCAGCCGGTAGCCGGCCTCGCTTTCGCGCAGCGCCGCCTGGGCGCGTTCGCGCTCGGTAACGTCGTCCGTCACGATGACTACTTCGTGCGCGGGCAGGCGGTAGACGTAGCTCTCGGTGGACAGCGTGACCCGGCCGGCCGACCGCCGGGTGTGTGCGTGAAATTCAGGCAACCCCGTGCGCCAGACCCGCTGGAGCACCTCAAGCAGGCCACCGTCCCGGAACGCCGCGAAGACATCCAGAAAGCTCCGGTTGAGCGCGGTCGCGCGGTTGACGCCGGTCAGCTGCTCGGCGGCGTGGTTCAAATCCTTGAGGATGAAATCCGCGCCCTCGTCGGTCGCCACACCGACCACGACGCCGCTGCTCATGTTGTTGAACAGCTCGCGAAAACGTATCTCGCTGGCGCGCAGTTCTTCCGCAGCCCCGTGCCGGCGACGCTCGAACTGGTAGCTCTGCCAGATGACGAACGCGGAGAGCAGGGTCACTGCGCCGAGAATCAGCGCGGCCGCCAGGCCCAGCTTGCGCGACAGGGCCCCGATCTCCGCGGCCACGTCGTCCATGTACATGCCCGTGCCGACGATCCAGCCCCACGGCTCAAACCCCTCCACGTACGAGAGCTTGGGCGCCACCTTCCCGGGCGCGTCCTTCCACTGCCAGAGGTAGCGGACGTACCCGCTGCCGTCGCGGCGGACGATCTGGGCGAATTCATAGAACAGACGCGTGCCGCCCGGGTCGGCGTAATTGGTGAGATCCTGACCATCCAGCTCCGGCAGGTACGGATGCATGATCATGTAAGGGCGCAGGTCGGAAATCCAGAAGTAGTCCTTGCGGTCAGGGCCATAGCGGAGCCCGCGGACATGCGCGATCGCCGCCGCCTGGGCCTCGTCCAGCGTGAGCTCGCCCAGCGTGACGCGCTCGTGAAACCGGGACAGCGCGGCGTGGACCGTCTGGGTCAGGGCCCGGATCATCTCCTTCTTGCGGGCCAGCAGACCCTGCTCGAACGCCGGCAGGATGATCACGTAGATCGCGACGGAATAGAGCGCCAAGCAGAGCGCGGATGGCAGCACCACCCGCACAGCGAGCACCGTCCACAGGCGCCGAGCAGTGCGCTCGTACACTTCCGAACTCCCGACGGCCACCGCGGCGGGTCGCCGACCCGCCCGCCAACCGGGAGCATGCCAGGCTCCCGGCTGCTCAGCAGCACCGGCCAGACGTGTTCCGGACTGCGAACCTGCCCAGCTCTGCCGGCCACTTCCGCGCCAGGCGGTTGCGCGCGGCTCGCCTCCGGAGGCGCATAATATCCAGATCCGCTAGGGCCGGCCAAGCTGCACAGGCCTGCGCTCCGACCGCGGTTTCGCCACCCATTGGATCGGTCGAGTGGGCAGCCCGATCGGAGCGCGACACGCAGCCTGGGATTCCCCCTCCCACGAGCGCGCGGCGCGCCCGCAACTGCTTACCAGGAAAGATGTTAATCCGATCAGTGGCGATGAGGGTGCTGGGACTCGAACCCAGGACCCACGGCTTAAAAGGCCGTTGCTCTACCGACTGAGCTACACCCTCGCCTCGGGCATACACCTCGTAAGTCACTGCGTACGAGGGGATTATACAGGTTCATCCAAGCGGACAACGACGGACTCGTGCCGTCCACCTTCACATCCGCGCGGCGGCCAGCCGACCGCCAGCAAACCCGGATTGTACCACGGATTTTGCCGCGCGGACGAGTGCATGCGCACGGATTCAGCCGCCCGGACATTTTGCCAGCCTCTATTGCCCGGGTGGACGCACGCTGCTCCTGGCCGCCACGGCGGCGAGGGCATCCCGCACGTTGGCCTGCAGTGTCGCCACTGCCTCATGCCGCGCCTCGCGCGCGGTACGGTCACTGGCAATGTCGACGGCACCGGGCAGCACGTGCTCCTTGCGCTTGGCCTCCCCCTCGGCCGTCGCCAGGATGACACCCGAGCGTGTGTCAACCAACACCGCCTGGCAGGCCGCGTAGTGACCGACCGTGTGGCCGGGCACGCAAAAGAGGCCGACAATCGTCCAGTAGGCCATCGCGAGGTCGTTGTACCCACTCTGCGCGTCGTCGTCTTGCATGTAAACGAGCAGCACCGGTGCGTGCAGCAGCGCCGCCGCGTCGCGCAGCGATTTGAGCGTCGGCCGGCCCGGAGCAAGCAGCGTGCCGATGAACTGCACCTGGTCCACGATCGCCGGCGTCGCCTGGGTGCCGTCCGCGACCAGCCGGCGCCAGCCGGCGGCCTCGTCACCGCCCGGCACCTCGAGCGCCGGCGCGTACTCGTTGGACCGCGCAAAGCGCGCATAACCCGGCGGCGCCACGAGCCTGGCAATCGCCACCGCGGTCGGGAACGTCGGACGTGCCTCGGCCTGCAGGTACGTCTCGATGGCCTGATCCGTCAGCCCCTGCAGCTCGGGTGAGAGCGCGCTGAGCCGCACGCCCGGTTTCACGACGGCGTGATACGGCTGGGCACAGCCGCCGAGCGTACCCAATAGTGCGGCCAAGAGAGTTATGCAGAGCGATATCCATTTCGACATGACCGCACCTCAGTTCTTGAAACTCGAAATGCCGCCGCGGCCGACGCCGCCCGTTGTTCAGACCGCCGACGCGGAGGCCACGTTAGGCGCGGGCAGACTGCTACGCGAGATTCGCAGTAGCAACTGTGCCGCGGCGCCTCTTTGCCGCCGGCCGAGTCGGGTTAATTCGACGCCGGCGATGCCTGAACGTCGCGTCCCGGCGTGAAAGCCGGCGGTTCCGGCTCGATAATGAGTTGCATCCCCGGCGCTAGCGGCCGCGTCTGAGATGCTGGGAGCACGATGCCGCCGGCCTCGCCACCGCCGGTCGCCAGCAGCAGTGCAACGCCCACGGTTCGGCCCGCCGCACGCACGGTCAGCGGCGTCCCCGGCGGCGGCGCGGCGCTCGTCAAGCGGGCCGTGAACAAGGAATCGCCCCTGACCTGCTGGACAGACCCGACGACGACCGGCGGCGATGGCGGCCGCCCCACCCGCAACTCGTCGCCGACGCGGAGCTCGAACGCCGGCGTGACCTCGGACTCTGGCGGGCTGACCGCCGCGTAGCTGCGCTGCACCATCCGCACCACGGCCCGCCCGATTTCCGCTCCGTGGCGATACACCGCCAGGACATCGCCGGCCGCGAGTTGATCCGCTTCGCCGGCCGTGATGAGCGCGCCGGCGGGTGCCAGGTCGAAGACCCGCGCGACGAAGCGCCGCGCGTCGATATCCGCCTGTGTGCGAATCACGACGTCATCGCCCACGGACAGCCGCGCCGGCGCGATCCCCAGCGTGGGTGCGCTCGACGGCATGGGCGGCGTCGCCGGTGTAGTCGCCCGCGAGCTCGCACCCGCAACAGCGCCCGACTGCTCCGTGACCTCCACCGCCGTGGGCAGCAGACGGGCATACCAGAAGCGCTCGTCGCGCTGCTCCACCAGTCCATGACCGACGTACCGGCCGCCGCGATAGAACTCCACGTGCGGCTCAGGCGGGCAAGCGGCGCCGACCGGTGCCGCGATCCACACCCGCGTCCCGCTGCCCCGCTCCTCCAAAAACGCCACCGCGGAGGTGGCTTGGCCGCTGCGGCGCTGCCCAGGGCCCGGCCACAAGGCCACCACGCGGTCCGGCGCCAGCGCCGTGTCGCGCGCCAACTGCGTCACGCCGCAAAAGCACACGTCCGCCGCAACGTGGCGCACGTCAAAACTCGCGGCCGGCTGGCCGCCCACGCGCAGCCACCAGTGATCGCCGACCCGTACGCCCTGGTTCGACCCCGCACGCACCCACACGGACGCGCCGCCCGGTCCGACCGCGTCGATTTCCGCCTGCAACACGGCGGATGCGGGCCAGTGCTCGACCAGCGTGGCCAGCAGGTCGGGCGGAAGTATCCAGCCGCGCCAGCCGCGCAGGTCTCCCGGCAGCACCACCCCGGCTGGGACCGCGAAGGTCGGCCCATCCTGCGCAGCCTCGATCGAGCTCGCCACGGCCCGGGGGTGGATGTGCTCGGCAAGCACCAGCTCCGCTCCGGCCGGGAGGGTTGCATCCGCGGGCGGCCTCACGCGCACCTGTCCGGGCTGTCCGCCGGGGGTCAGCGCGACCTCGTAAGGCCGGTCCCCACCCAACACCGACGCCCCGATGAGCGGCAGTAGCAGTGCTGGAGCAATTCTCATGGAATTCGTTGCACGGGCCACCCGCGGGCCAATCTGATCGACCGTTGAACGGGCGGTATCTTATTGAAGCACAGAGTGGTCGTCGACCAGCCAGCGGCCAGCGCCGGCGCCGGCTACAAAACACCCGAGGCGGCCGACTCATCGTCGGCCGCCTCGGATGCCAGAGGAGGAGGAGAAGCGTCACTTTTGGAATGTCTTCACTCTTATTTACGCCTGAACCGGCGAAAGGTTCACGCCACACGCGCGAATTTCGCGGCGCGATAATGTCGAGCGTGCGGCGCGACGCTCAGCAGGCTGCGCAGAAGGCGCTTCCGGGAGCGGTCACAGACTGAGGTTCCCCAGGGGCGCGTCGCGGAGCCGCCGTCGCCGCGCACAAAAGGGGGTGGACATGGTCCGGTCGCCTGCGGTATAGTGCAACCGTGCGAGGCGGGACGACCGGCGCAGGGCGCGCTGGATTGCCCACGATCGCAAGTGCGGGCTCAGTGAGAGTTTGTGCCCCGGAGTCCGGGTGGGTGCAACGTCAGCCGGTCTGGCACTGCGCGGGTTAGCGCGCACGGGCTGGCACGGGTGACAGACCGCCAGAAGAGCCACCGGCCGCATCGGCATTGGGGCCGGGTCCGGACGATCGGGTCGTGAAGGCGCGGCAAAAGGGGCACCGGGGACTGGTTGCCCGCGGCTGGGAGGACGTATGACTCTGGGAATTTACAACCTGCATAACCACACGCCGTTTTCTGACGGAGCTTACACGGTCGACGAGCTCTGCCAGGCGCACCTGGACTGCAAGGCGCTGAAGGGGCACGACGTGCTGGGCATCGGCATCGCCGATCATCTGTTCTGCACGCCGTCGTCGCGCGAGGTCCACAACGAGAAGGAATTCGACCGCCTGTTCGCCAAGGAGACGCGCAACTACATCGCGATGGTCAGGGAGGCCCGGCAGCGCTGGGCCGGCCGGATGCAGATCTACTGCGGCGCCGAGATCAACTGGCCGCTGAACAAGGGGCTGGTCGACAGCGTCCGGGCCATGCTCACCGGCATCGACTACGTGCTGGTGGAGTACGTGGACTGGGCCGGGCTGACGCAGCTCGCCAACCAGGCGCGCCGCTGGCCATGCCCGGTGATCCTGGCGCACACCGACATCGCGGCGCAGTTCCCGAACACGTCGATGGACCAGGTCGTCCGCACCCTGGCGAACGCCCGTATCATCTACGAGCTGAATTCCAAGCTGCTGCCCCTCGCCAACCACGAACGCTGGTTCCGGGTGCTGCCGAATCACCGCGTCCAGGTGGCAATCGGCACCGACACCCACGACGACCTGACGTGCCTGAACGACTTGCCCGAGATGTTCAAGTTCGTGCTGAAGTTCGGGCTGGGCGAGAAGATCTTCGTCCCCACGATCCGCAGCGAGGAGCCGGTCGCGGTCGGCCAGTAGCCCCGCGCCCGCCGCGCCAGCAGATCACTCCCGGCCGTAATGCGCCCGCTTCCAGGCCCGTCGCGCCGCCTTGGCCTGCTGCTTGCGCGCACTGGCGGCGGCCAGCGCGGGCCACTCGGCCCGCCAAGCATCCGCCGCAGTGCCATAGCCCCCGTAGTACGTCTTCAGGAAACGTACGCAGTCGGTCCGCGTCACGCCCGGCAGACCGCCCAGGCTGACGTACAGCCGCGCGAGCGCCCGTTGCCGGCGGGGGCGAACACGCCAAAGCGCACGCCGGACGCCATCCAGATCGATCCACAAGAGCTTGGGCGCGTCGTGTGGCACGACCAGGATGTTGCTCGCCTTGCAGTCGCGGTGCTCGAAGCCGCGCTCGTGGAAGACCCGCACGTGCCACGCGAGCAGCTCGGCGAGCGTATTCTTGAGTTGCCGCCATTCCGCCGGCGTGCGGCGCCCGTACTCCGCGCGCAGGTGCGATTCCAGATCGACGGCACCCGGGAGCGCCTCGGTGATCAGCAGGCTGTCACGCACCAGTGGCCCCCACCGGCGTTCCAGCATGGCCAACGGCCGGGCCGTTGCGATATCGCGGTGCAAGAGCGCGTGGCCGATCGCCCAGCCGCGCCGCCCGCGCGACGGCGGCCAGAGCTGCGCGAACCAGCGCCACGCATTGCGGGCCCGCGGGCGCTTGATGATCACGGCCAGCGCCTCGCCCTCGTGCGGCAGCACGGCGCGGCACACCTGCGCGGAATGCGAGTTCTTGCACGCTGTGCTGTTGGCCGCGGAGAACCATCGCAGCGGCTGCTGCAGGCACTGACTCCACCAGCGCGGCGCGAACACCAGTTGCGACGCACGCGATTCGTCGCTCGCGTGCTTGCAGGCCGTCACGGCCACGCCACGCCAGCCGCCCGGCAGTCGCAGTCGCGTGAAGTAGCGCCCCGTCCGCGCGCTGCGCCGGTCACGCTGCGCGCCCAGCCGCCAGGCATGCCGGCGGGCCGCCGCATCCAACGCCGCCACCAGGCCGGCAAAACCCAGCCCCAGCGCGCGCCCGTGCTCGAACGCCGTTTCATATTCATTCCGCCAGCGCAGGTAGGCGCGCAGGAAGCGCAGCCGGTCCGCCACCGAGCTATTCCGCCGAAACCACTGGTTGAGCTGCGCGAGGTTGCGGACGACCGCGCCGTCGCTGAGCGGCACGTCCCGCCGCGCACTCTGCAGGTCCACGAAGACCGTGCGGTAGGTACGCGGCCCCACCGGCTGCACGAGGATGTTGGCCGCGTGCATGTCCAGGTGCTCGAACCCGGCCTGGTGCGCGCGGGCGATCATCTCGGCCAGCAGCTCGCAGAGCTGCGCCACGTCGCGCCGCCGCCGCCGGACGTCATCGTCCGACTGGAGCTGGAGCCAGAAGTCGTTGAGTGGCTGTGCCGGCTCGATCCCGGCACTGACCAGCACGGCGCACGCCCGACCGTCGCGCGCCAGCCGCTCGGCGTATGCGACCGGGCGAACCGCCGCCAGGCCGGCCCGCCGCGCAAACACGCCGCCTTCCCACTCCGCGCGGCACGCCGGCTCGCGCAGCAGGCTCCGCACCCGCTGTTGCCACGAATCGTTGAAGTAGTATTTCACATAGTACGGCGTGGCCTGCAGGACCGCGCGCCAGACTTCGCGCCGCGCGTTCTGCTTGACCCGTTGCCAGCCCTGCGCCAGGGGCTGGGCCCACGCGCCCGCCGGCACAGCCGTGAGCAGTTCCTGCACCCCGGGACTGTACGTCCAGGCGATGCCGTGGAAGTCCCCCGTGCGGCTCTCGGCGCTGGCCGCGGGTGCAAAGGCCTCCGGGGCAGCGCTCCCGGACACAGCGCCGGCGTCAGCCGTGGCGACCGCCGGTGACCAGGTTGACGGAGTGAGATTGATCGTGCCCATGCCTGCGACAGCACCGCCGGCCCCCGCCGTGCGTCTCCATTACGCCACCCAGTGCCAGGATTCTACGAGACCTCCAAATGTCTTCTCAAGTGAAGAGCATACGCGGCAGCGCCCGGGCTGAAAACCCCCTGCCCCGCCGTCCGCCCGGCCATCCGGGCTCCACTAGCGCCGGCGCCGGTATTCCTTGCCCGGCACGAGTTCGTACTCCAGCTCCGCGTGCGCGTCGTCGTACGCCTCGATCAGCCCCAGCGGCCAGTAGTCCTCCTGCACGAGCACCCGGCGAAACGCACCATCCGGAGGCAACGACCGCAGCAGCACGCTGCACGTGCCCGGCCCGAGCGTCACCGAGGTCTCCACGAGCGCAACCGGGACCTGGTTCCGCGCCACCCAGCCGTTGATGATCGACTCCACCGGCGGCGGCACGAACGCGTCGCCGGGCGTGAACGACCAGCGGTGCCGCGCCCCGTCACTGGTCAGAATCTGGCGCGTCACCGCCCCGGTCGGCTGCCCCCGTTGCTCGACCACCTGCACCGGCTCCTGCGCGATGAAAAAGTCGCCTTGCCAGCGATAGGCCCCCGCCCGGCCGTCGACGGTCCACGTCACGCGCTCCTCGCGCAACTGACCCATGCGGCGCCACAGGCCGCCTTCGTAGCCGCGCTCCGGGCGGCCCTGCGCCGCCGCGCGCTGCACGATAACGACCTCGTTGGAATTCAGTCTTTGATACACCGCCTCGCGGGCCTCGCGTCCCCACCGCGCCGTCGGGCCCGCCTGGCGCAGGTCTGCCGCCAACTGCGCCCCCGCCGCGCGGGCCACCTCCAGCTCCACCGGCCCATCGTCGACGATCTGCAGCGCCGCCGCCATCCGCCCCGCCACCCGGTCGGCCTCGGCCGCATTGGCGGCGTCGGTGAACACCAGCAACACGACCACCCGTGCCGGCGAGATTCGTACAACCCGCGCGGACGGCACCAGGATGTCGCTCTCGCCGAGGTCCGGGTGCCGCAGCGCCACAACCTGGCCGCCGGCGGCATGGGCTTCCTCGTGCAGCAGGCTCGCCGCGTCCCAGCGCAACCAGAACCGCGCCGCAAGGTCGCCCAGGAGATCCCCCGGCGTGCGGTCCGGCACCAGCCACGTGCGCAAAACCGCGATCGACCAGGCCGGCCCCTGCTCCGCCGCGGCGGAGATGAACACTCCGCGCACCTCGGGAAAGTCCGTGCCCACCACCTGCCAGCCGCGCTCGAGCGGCAGCTTCAGACCGGCGTCGGCCAGAAACTCCTCCGCCGGCCGGTTGAGCGTCGGATCGTCGATGCGCAGCGTCTGGCAGACATCGTCGAGCATCTCGACGTCGGCCGGCCGCAGGTCGACCAGCGGCTCGTATTGCACCTTGATCACGTGGCCGCGTGGCAGGCAGGTGAAGCGTGTGATCATCTCGCCGCGCAGCCGCGTGCGGCCCATGAGCATCGGCACGATCTGGTGCACCTGCACCGCGGGGTACGGACCCAGTCGCACGCGCTCCGCCTGGGCCACGGTGCCCCGGCTGCCCAGCACGTCGGCCGCCAGCAGTTGCACCACGGTCTGGAAGGTCGGGAGGCGCGTGTACTCGAACTGAATGCGGCGCTCGAACGCGCGCTGGTCACGCCGGCCGCGCCGGGCGCTGGGCAGGATGAACGCCCGCGGGTCGCGCGGATCACGCACCCAGCCGCGGGGCGGCTGGACGCGCAGCGGCGTATCACCGACGGCCTGCTCGGGCCCCAGCGCGTGCCGCGTGTGCACCTGCCACCACGCCAGACCGAGTGCACCCGCCAGCAGGCCGGCCGTGACGATCGGCAGGAGCCGTGGCCGACCCGCCTTCGCGCCGCTGTAAACCTCGAACTGCATCGGCGGGCATCATACGCGGGCGGCGACGGGGAGCAAACGGCGCGGCAGCAAGGCTGAAGGCAGAAGTGTGAGGTCAGAAGTGAGCGGGGCGAGGCCGCAAGAGAGGGCGCGGCTCCTGCCGAGCGACGGCGTGAAGCGCGAAGTCACAACTATGAAGCCAGAATTCGGAAGTCGGCGGTCCGGCGCAAGCGACGTTCGCGCCATGTTGGCACCGGCTGAAGCGCCGCAGCGCGCAGAACCCGAAGCGGCAGCGCCAGGCCAGCGCAGCGCGTGGAACCCCTGGAGCGCCTTGTGGATCGTGATCAGCGGAGCACGAAGCGACAAGGTGGAGCCGGACAAATAATGGCAACTGATGTCAACATGCGCCCACGGGCTATCGCTGTCCTCGAATCGGATAGCGCGCAAGTAGCCGCTCAAGTTCGGAGCAAAGCGCGGGCAAATACGACTGGTCGATCTCAAATCGAAAGCGGTGCTTCTGCATCATGTGGTTAGGGGTAAGATCAACTACAAGTTCGCCGTTCCCCTGCGTAAGTGACAATGACACGCTGAGGTTGGGTTCTGTGCACTCAAGTGTGGCGATTCCGTTGAGTGACGAGTGGGCCGCGCGCAGTTCGTGCAACCATTGCTCCAACTCCCCCAGATGGAGAATCGGACCTGTGGTCTCGACGACCGCCCCGTGGGCTTCACACAGTGCGCGAACCAAGAGCCAGTTACCGTCCCAGTAGTCGTCCGACGAGTCAAACTCGCGGCTAAGTACCCACACGCTCAACCCGATGATCTTGAAATCCGGTGCGCTCATGTCGGATGCCCAAGGCGCGAGCGTGGGTTCCCCGGAACCGCCTTGCGCCAACGAGACTTTACCGCCCCGGCGCCTGTTCCACCACGAGTGTCTCCACCGGGCGTTCGACCGGCGTCACTTCCAAACCCAACTGCTCGCGGACCGCGGCGAGCAGGCCGTCCGGCTTGCTCTCGTCCCAACGCAGGCTGACATCGTACCGGCCGTTCAGTTGTGTTTCGTTGAAGACTGGGCGCTGCAGAAGCTCCGCGAGCGAAGCCGCCAAGTTGCCTGGTGAGACGTTCACAAACTCCATGCTGCCCGCCCCCGATTGTGTGGCCTGGCCGCCGTCCGGGGCCGCCGCCGGCGTCAGCTTAGCAGTCGCACCCTTCGGCACTGTCAAAGCGTACGCCGCTACCGTTCGCGGCTCGCGTCGGGTGCGCAGACCAAAGGTCGCCTCGAGCGCTTGCTGCAACATCGGCCGGAGTGCGGCGTCTTGCGCGCGCGGCACGCGCACCTCGACGTCGTAGTACTCTTCCGGCACCGCGAACGCGATGTCGATCTGGTGACGCGGCCAGCCGTAGGCCGTCGAAAGCACCTGCGGCAGGTCGGCGCCTTTCATCGTCAACATCCCGGCACTGCTGCTCGTCATCCCCTCGGCCGCGCCACGGCGAATCGTGATTTCAAACAGCGGATGTGCCCCGCTTTCCTCCTCCGCACCCCTGGCGGACACCGTGTCCGACTCGTTCCCCGACTCGGGGACGCTCGGCAGCGGCTTGCCCGCGATCAGGTCATCCAGCAACCCCGCCGTCAGGCCCATTGGGTGCGTGAACCCGGCCAGCTTACCCTGCGCATCCACCAGCACCGTCAGCGGAATCCCCTCGATGCCGTACGCCGCGTGCATCGACTTGTCCGTATCCAGCCCGACCCACGCGCGGATCGCCTTGCGCTCCAAAAACGGCGCCACCTTGCTCTCCGGCTCGGCGGTGACCGCAATGAATTGCACCGGCTTGCCGGCGTATTTCTCCGCCAACTCGTTCAGGTGTGGAATTGCCGCCACACACGGCCCGCACCACGTCGCCCAAAACTCCAGCACGACCGCTTTGCCGCGCAGGGCCTCCCAGCTCGCCGTGGCGCCCTGCGGCGCCTGAAGCAGTGTCTCCAACCCCAGCGGCGGCGCCGGTGACCCGATCTGGAGGCCGCCGGCCGAAGCCCGCACGCGCGCCGCGCCCGCGGGCGACTTTTCCTTCTCCGGCGTGCGCTCACAGCCGCAGACGAACAGGAACAGCGACGCCGCCAGAAACCGGCACATGCGACGTGACTTACACACTCTCATGACTCCCGTGTTTCCACGCTGGGCGACGTCGTGGGCTGTGAGGCCGGCGCCTCCACCGCCGGCTCCGGCAGCCGGCCCGCCAGTTGCCGTTCGAGATTCGCCGCACTGATCGCCAGGTCGCGCACCGCGGCGGCATAGCCCAGTTGCGTGCGGATCAGTTCTTCCTGTGCCAGCAAGACCGTCAGGATCGACTCGCGGCCGGACTGGTACTCAGTCTCGGCGAGCCGCAGGTTTGTCGTGCGGAGCGGCAGGAGCTCGTCGCGGTATGTCCGCGCCCGGTCTTCCGCCAGCCGGCGGAGTGTCACCGCCGTGCGGACGCCTTCCATGACCCGCTGCTCCAGCTCCTCGTAGCGTTGCTGCAATTCGCGCGCACGGTACTGGGCCTTGGCCACCTGTGCCTGGTTCTGGTCAAAGATCGGCAGCGGTACTTCGAACGACGGCCCCAGCAGGAATTTGATTTCCTGGCTGCGGGCGTAGCGGCGTTGGCTCGGGCTCTCGAACTCGGGCACGGTTGGCGCGCCGTTGAGGATCGACGCTTTGATGGTGTCGGCGATGATCTTGCGTTCGGGCAGCGCCCGGCCGGCGGTGCGCTCACCCGCCACGCCGATCGCCAGACTCGGCAGGAACTTCAGCAATTGCTGCTGGTAGTCCGCAAAGGCCGACTCGCGTTCCCAGTGGGCGGCGGCGATATCGAGCCGCTGCTCCAGCGCTGCATCGATGAACGGCGTTTCATCCGTCGCGAGCGGCGTCCACGGCGCTGCGAGCATCAGCGGTGTCGGGCTCCACTCCTGCGGGGCGAGCGCCTGGCCCATGAGCCGCAGCAGGGTCGATTGCGTGGTGTGGTAATCGCTGCGGAGCTGCAGCACCTCCAATTCCGTTTCGAGATAGCGGCTGTGCAGCAGGTTCACGTCGAGTTGCGTGTTCTGCCCGGCCTGCAGGAGCACCTGCGCGATTTCGAGTGCCTCGCGGATTAGTTGCTGATTTTGCCGCTGGAGGTCAAGCGCGAGCGCCAGGTACTGGAGGCTGTAGTAGGCGTTGCGCACGTCGTTGACGAGCGCGATCGTCGTGTCGGTGATGGAGAGGATGCGCTGCCGGAGCATGGCCTGGGCGGCGCGCTTCTTGCTCGGGATCAGCCACAGGTCGGCGAAATCCTTGGCCACGCCGAAGTCGAACATGCTGCGCCCGCCGCCGGAGGGAAAGCGGAGCATGATCGAGAGCACGGGGTTGGTCAGCAGGCCGGCCTGGACGAGATCGGCCTTCGCCTGGCCGATGACGTTCAGGTCGGCGCGCAGGGCGCGGTTGTTGACGAGCGCCAGCTCGAGCGCGGTGTCGAGAGACACCACGTGCGAGTCGTCCAACTGCAGCGCGCGCACCGGGCCCTCGTCCTCCGGCCACGTCGGCTGCAGGCCGGTGGCGCGCTTCACGCCGCCTGCAGCCTGCCGCAGCTCGGCTTCGTGCTCGATGCGCGCACAGGAGGTCGAAAACAGAACCAGGATCGGGATGCACCAGCCAATGTGTCTCGACATGCATTCAGGCCCCGGGCTCGCACCCGTTTTCGCCGATCGCACCGTGCGGGCAATTCTACCCGCCCGCCGGGCCGCCCACTACGTGCCACACCTTTCGCCAGCCCGCCGCGGCGAATAGGCTACCCGGGCGCCGAATTCGCCCCCGGGCGTCGGCTGCCGTCCTATCATAGGTAGTCGGGCCACCGTGGAGATCGAACCATGCCAGACGATGCGGGACCGCCGAAGGCTGCCGCGCAGCCATCGCGGCTGCGACGGGCCTGGTGGCTGCTGGAACTCGTGCAGGTCCGCCTGCGCTTCATCTTCCTGATGGCAATCGTCGGGCTGGTCGTGGGCTATTGGGAGAACATTACGAACCACGTGGACCGCTGGCTGCGCCCCGCGCAGGCCCCGGACCTGGTTGCTGCCGCGGAGGTCGAGTACTTCTGCCCCATGCACCCCGCCGTCATCCGGGCCGAGCCGGGGAGCTGCCCGATCTGCGGGATGCCGCTCTCGAAGCGCCCGAAGGGCGAGCACGTGCCGCTGCCGGAGGGCGTGCTGGCCCGCACGCAGCTTACGCCGCTGAAGGTCCGCATGGGTCGGATCGCCAGCACGCCGGTCGAGTACCGGCTGCTGAGCCGCGAGATTCGCACGGTCGGCGTCGTCGATTATGACGAGACGCGCCGGGCCTTCATCGCGGCGCGGATCAAGGGGCGCATCGACAAGCTGCTGGTGAACTACGTCGGGCAGTACGTCAATGCCGGCGACCCGCTCGTGTGGCTGTACAGCCCGGAACTGCTGACGGCTCAACAGGAGCTGCTCTTGGCGCAACGCCGGCTCGCAACGACCAGCGGACCGAGCGAATTCGCCGAGGCGACGGGTCAATCGCTGCTCGAGGCCGCGCGGCAGAAGCTGCTCCTGTGGGGCATCACGGCGGAACAGATCGACGCACTCCTCAAGCGCGGCGAACCTGAGACGCACCTGACGATTTACTCGCCGATCGCGGGCTTCGTAACCGCGAAGAACGTGCTTGAAGGGCACTACGTCAATGAGGGCGACGACCTCTATACGATCGCCGACTTGAGCAGCGTGTGGATGCAGGTCAAGGTCTTCGAGGACGAGAGCGCCGGCGTGGCCGTCGGCACGGCCGTCGAAGTGCGCTGCACGGCGTATCCCCAGGAGCTTTTCGCCGGCCGAATCACGTTCATCGCGTACGAGGTTGATCCAGCGACGCGCACGGTCGCCGCCCGTGTCGAAATCGCCAACCCCGACTTTAAGCTCAAGCCCGGCATGTACGCTGAGGCGTACATCCGCGTGCCGGTCGGAACAGTCACCGCGCTGCCGCCACCGACCGACAGCGCACCGGCGAGCGGCGCGGTCACTACCGACACCAGTCCGGAAGGTGCAGCGCTCCGCGCCTATCTCGCTTTGACCACGGGCTACGTCCACGACCGCATTGAGCAGGAATCACTTGGTGAGCTGCAAAAGCAGGCCCTGGCGCTGGCCAAGGGGCCTCCCGGTCCAGCGGCCACGGTTGCCGCCGCCCTCGCCGAGGCCGTCGCCAAATTGCCGGGCAAGGACATCGCTGCGCAGCGCGACCTGCTCCGCGACGTCAGCAAGGAGCTGATCCGCCTGTTGCGCATCAGCCCGCCCGCCGAGCCCCTGTACATCGCCTACTGCCCGATGGTGAAAGCGGATTGGGTGCAGGAGGGCCGGACGGTCAACAACCCGTACATGGGACAGGAAATGCCGCGCTGTGGAATGGTCACCGATACGCTCAAGCCGCGGCCCGGCATTGACCAGGAACGCTTCGCGACCGGGTATTTCTGCCCGATCACGCCGGACCGGCTGTATGACGAGCCGGCCCTGTGCCCGGTGGACAAGTTTCCGTTCAAGTTCGTGCAGCTCGAGAAGGTGCTCGCGGTGCCCCAGGCCGCGGTGATCAACACGGGCACGCGTCACATCGTCTACCGCGAGACGGAGCCGGGCGTGTTCGACATGCTCCAGGTCGAGCTGGGCCCGCGGGCCGGCGAGTTCTACCCGGTCGTGTCCGGCCTGAAGGCGGGCGAGCGGATCGCGACCGATGGCGCGTTCCTGGTGGACGCCGAGAACCGCCTGAATCCCGCGGCGGCGGCGCAGTATTTCGGCGCGAGCGGCAGGCCGCCGACGGAACCCAAGGGCAGCGGCGGCCACCAGCACTAGTACCGGCGGTCGCGGCCGGACTGGCCGCGCGCGGAGTGGTTCATGATCCCCAGCGTGATCGAGTATTGCATTCGCAATCGCTTCATCGTCATTCTGCTGACGGTGGTGGTCGCGCTATGGGGCGTGTACTGCGTGCTGAAGACGCCGATCGACGCCATCCCCGACCTGTCCGAGAACCAGGTGATCGTCTTCACCGACTGGATGGGCCGCTCGCCGCAGGAGATCGACGACCAGATCACCTACCCTCTATCGGTGAACCTGCAGGGGCTGGCCGGGGTGAAGGCTGTGCGCTCATCGAGCGAATTCAACTTCTCGATGATCAACATCATCTTCGACGACGCCACCGACTTCTACTTCGCGCGGACGCGCGTGCTGGAACGGCTCAACATCGCGACCAC
Source organism: Phycisphaerae bacterium (assembly GCA_017999985.1). NCBI lineage: Bacteria > Pseudomonadati > Planctomycetota > Phycisphaerae > Phycisphaerae bacterium. The sequence goes on from JAGNKU010000011.1 coordinate 109,626, forward strand.
GTTTCTGCCGCCGGGCGTGGTGCCCTACCTCGCGCCCGACGCCACCGCGCTCGGGCAGATCTTCTGGTACACGGTGGAGGGCGACGGCTACAGTCTCGACGAGCTGCGTGCCATCCAGGACTGGTATGTGCGCTACCAGCTCTACGTGCCCGGCGTCGCCGAGGTCGCCAGCGTCGGCGGCTTCGTCCGCGAGTACCAGGTCGATGTCGATCCGGACCGGCTGCGGGCCTATGACGTCACGCTGGGCGCCGTCTACAACGCCATCGCCGGCAGCAACATCGCCGTCGGCGGCAAGGTGTATTTCGAGGCGAACGCCGAATTCCTGATTCGTGGCGTCGGCTGGCTGCGTGGCGTGCAGGACCTCGAGAACGTGGTGGTGACCGAGCGCGACGGTGTGCCCATCTACGTCCGCAACCTCGCGGCCGTGCAGCTCGGCCCGCAGTATCGCCGGAGCATGCTCGAAAAGAACGGCGCCGAGGCAACCGGCGGCGTCGTGATGATGCGGTACGGCGAGAATCCGCTGGCGGTCACGCGCGCGATCAAGGCGCGCATCGAGCAATTGCAGGCGGGCTTGCCCGCGGGCGTGCGCATCGTGCCCTTCTATGACCGCACGCGGCTGATCGAGGGGGCGATTCACACGCTCGTCGGCACGCTGCGCGAGGAACTGATCATCGCGAGCCTCGCCATCCTGCTGATTCTCACGCATCTGCGCAGCGCCGTGGTCGTCTGCGTGACGCTGCCGCTGGCGGTGCTGATCTCTTTCATCCTGATGTACTACCTCGGCATCCCCAGCAACATCATGTCGCTGTCGGGCATCGCGATCTCGATCGGCATTCTGGTCGACGCCGCGGTCGTCATGGTCGAAAACGCTACGCACGAGCTGACGCAGCAGTTCGGGTCGCAAAAGGTGCGCGGCGACACGACCGAGATCGTGGTCCGCGCCTGCCGGCTGGTCGGCAAGCCGATCTTCTTCGCCGTCATCATCATGCTGATTTCGTTCCTGCCGGTCTTCGCGCTGGGCGGCCAGGAAGGCAAGATGTTCCATCCGCTCGCGTTCACCAAGAGCTTCGCGATGATCGGCGTGGCGCTGTTGGCCGTGACGTGCGTGCCGGCCATGATCCCGATCTTCATCCGCGGGCATTTGCGCCGCGAGGAAGACAACTGGATCGTCCGCAGCTTCATCCAGATCTACAAGCCGGTTCTGACGTGGCTGATGCAGATTCCGGCCGCCGGGCTGTGGTTCATCGGGTTCTTGTTCATCATCGGCGCCGGCCTGGTCGGCAGCCGTGTGCTCTTTCTCGCCGTGTTGGCCGTCGCGCTGCTCTTCGGCTGCGCGTTCTTCCGCCGGCTGCTCAGCAAGGGCATCGCCCTGGCCCTGCTGCTCGTGACCGCCCTGTGGGCCGCGCACTTTCCGAAGCTCGGCCGCGAGTTCATGCCGCCCCTGGATGAAGGCAGCATTCTCGACATGCCGGTCACCGTGCCGCGCGTCTCCATCGCCCAGGCCGCCGACGACATCCGCGTACGGGATGCGGTCATGCGCGGCTTCCCCGAGGTCGACCAGGTCGTCGGCAAGGTTGGTCGTGCAGACACGCCCACCGACCCATCCGGCATTGACATGGTCGAGACCGTCGTCACGCTGCGGCCGAGGGAACGGTGGCCGAAGCGCAAAGTGCAATTCAACGACGCGCTGGCCGAAGCCCGCCAAGCCGTCGCGGCCCTGCAGCAGAACGGCCATCTGCCCGGCGACCTGAAACCGGACGACGCCGACGCGCTGGCCAACGCCGCCACGATGGACGGACTGGCCGCGCTGGACCGGGTGCTGCGCACACTTGCCCATGATCGGCAGCGTCAGTTCGAGCCGGTACTGGCGCAGAAGCTCGCCATGGCGACCGCCACCGAGCTGCTCGATGTGTTCCGCCGCAAGGGCGCGCTGCGTCGCGCGGCGACGGATGCCGAGCTAAACCCTCTGGTGGCGCGGCTGGCGGACACGCACGGCCGGCTGCTCGTCGAGGTGCCACGGCGGGAAGAACTGACCAAGCTGATCGAAGCAGCCACGGACGGCCTGGACGCCCTCGGCGTCGTGCAGCGCACGCCGGAACTGCTGCTCCTGCCGGCCTCGCCCTGGAGGGCCATTGAGGACGCGCTGCTCACCGCGCTGGAACGCCCGGCGGCAACGCTGTCGAGCAAGCTCTTCGCGAGCTTCGAGAAGCGCCTGGAGGCCGAATGGGTGCAGCGCGTGAAGACGCTCAACTGGGAGCTGGAGGATCGCGCGGCCGGGACGCTGCTGTGGGAATTGCACGTCGCCTTGCGCACGCAGGCCGAGGCCGGTGGTTTTCTCACACACGAGCTCAGCGACGAGCAGCTTCGCACGCTGTGCGCGTCGCGCGAGCCGGACCTGCGCAAGCGCCTGTTCCTCTGGCACAAGCTCAAGACCGACCTCGTGCAGGAGTTGGACAGCGAGCTGCAGATGCCCGGCTGGGGCAACATCTGGACGCAGCCGATCATCAACCGCGTGGACATGCTCGCCACCGGCGTGCGTACCATGATTGGCGTCAAAGTCTACGGCCCGCGCCAGGAAGACGTCACGCGCACCATCACGGAGAACGGCGTCTCCCGGGTCGTGGTCGCTGAGCCCGGCATCCAGAGTGTCGCCAACGAGATCGCCGGCGTGCTGCGCGGCATCCGCGGCGCCGTCGACATCTTTCCGGACCAGATCGTTGGCCGCAGCTACCTTCAGATCGACATCGACCGCGAGCGGGCCGCCCGCTACGGCGTGAACGTCGCCGACATTCAGGATGCGATCGAGGTCGCGATGGGCGGCAAGATGATCACGCTCACGGTCGAGGGCCGGGCCCGCTTCCCGGTCCGCGTCCGCTACGCGCGCGACTTCTGGCAGACCCAGCAGGCGCTGCGCCGCATTCTGGTCACGGGGCGCGGCGGCGCGGCACCTGCGGCCACCGGCGAGATGGGCGCGACCCCGATGCCGGGCGGCACAGAGTCGGTGCAGATTCCGATCACCGAGGTCGCGGACATCCAGGTTGTCGAGGGGCCGAGCGTCATCAAGAGCGAGAACGGCATGCTGCGCTCGTACGTGCAGCTCAACGTCCGCGACCGCGACATCGTGGGGTTCGTCGAGGAGGCCCAACAGGCAATCGCGTCGCAGGTCAAGCTGCCGCCGGGCTTCTTCCTCGAATGGAGCGGCCAGTTCGAGCATCAGGTCCGCGCGCGGAAGACGCTGCAGATCGTCTTTCCGCTGGTCGTGCTGCTGATCTTCGTGATCCTGTACATGACGTTCAACGACGTGCGCGACGCCCTGCTGATCATCCTGGCGGTGCCGGGCGCATTGGCCGGCGGCGTGATCTTCCAGAGCCTTTTCGGCTTCAACTTCAGCGTCGCGGTCTGGGTCGGGTACATCGCCTGCTTCGGCATGGCCACCCAGACCGGGGTCGTGATGCTCGTATACCTGCATGAGGCCATCCGCGCGCGGGGGGGACTCCTGAAGATCGGCTCGCTGGCGGAGTTGAAGGACGCCGTCATCACGGGCGCCGTGCACCGCCTGCGACCCAAGCTGATGACCGAAGGCACAACGATCATCGCCCTCATGCCCATGCTCTGGGCCACCGGCGTCGGCGCGGAGGTGATGAAGCCAATGGCCGCGCCGGTCCTCGGCGGCCTGCTCGTCGCGGATGAGGTCATCGACTTGCTGCTGCCGGTCATCTTCAACTGGTACCAGGCCCGCCGCTGGCGCCGCCTGCACGCGACCACGACACCGGGTTGAACCTCGCCCTGGCCGAATCGGTCGGGTAACATCCCCACACAACGCCGAGCACTTGGAGGTTGACATGAACGCGATCGCCGCCGCTCAGACTTTCATGCGTCAGCAGCACATCGACGCGTGGCTGGTCTACGACTTCCGGGGCAACAATCCGGTCCTCGCCCAACTGGTCCCCGGCAAGCGCTGGACCACCCGCCGGGCACTACTGCTTGTCCCGGCTGACGGCGAGCCGACGCTGCTCGCCCACGGCATTGACCGCGCGCAATTCGAGTCGGCCACGGTTAAGAAAGAGGTCTACCTGTCGTGGCGCGACCTGATTGCGTGGCTGGCCAACCACCTCGAAGGCCGCGCGCGCGTCGCCATGGAATACGCCCCCGGCGGCACGCTGCCCGTCGCGTCGATTGTCGACGCCGGCACGGTTGAGCTCATCCGCGCTCTCGGCGTCGAGGTCGTTTCGTCCGCGAACCTAGTGCAGACCAGCGTCGCCGTGTGGTCGCCCGAGGTCTGCGCCGCGCATGAGGCCGCCTGCGCGGCCGTCGGGCGGGCCAAGGATGGCGCATTCGACCTCATCCGCCAGCGCGTCGCCGCCAACCAGCCGATCAACGAATACGAAGTGCAGCAGGCCATCATGCAGGCCTTCGCGGCGGCAAAGCTCGAAACGACCGAGCCACCCATCGTCGCGGTCAACGCCCATAGCGGCGATCCGCATTTCGAGCCGTCGGCGAAGTCACCCGCCCCGATTCGCCGCGGCGACTGGGTGTTGATCGACTTGTGGGCCCACCAGCCCGGCGAGGAAAACGTCTATTCCGACATTACCTGGGTGGGCTTCGTCGGCCGCGACGTGCCGGCGAAGCACCGCGCGGTGTTCAACACGGTGAAGGCGGCGCGCGATGCATCGCTCGCGTGTGCCGTCAATGCCTGGAAAGCGAAGCAGCCCGTGCAGGGCTGGCAGCTCGACCGCGCGGCCAGCGACACGATCAAGAACGCCGGCTACGAGCAGTACATCCGCCACCGCACCGGGCACAGCCTCAGCCCGGGCCCGCTCGTGCACGGCCTGGGCATGAATCTCGACGACCTGGAGACGCACGACACGCGCGCGATGCTGCCCGGCCTGGGCTTCACGATCGAACCCGGCATCTACCTGCCCGAGTTCGGCGTGCGGCTGGAAATCGACGTCTTTGTCGATCCGCAACGCGGCCCGCGCCCAACGTCCGGGCTCCAGGACGACATCATCCTGCTGGCGTAGCTCAGTGAGAATTCCTTCCATTTCGCAAGCAGTTGGGGAGTGCGTCTACGGCCCGCCGAGTGTCAGCGTCGCCAGCACCGGCCGATGATCAGACGCCACCGCTTCGGGCAGCACCTGGCATGCGACACAGCCCAGGCCCGCGCGCGGCAGCACCAGCACATAGTCGATCCGCTCGCTCGGCTTGCCCGCGGGGTACGTCAGGTCGGTGTGGCCGACGGCCGCACACGCGTCCCGCAGAAATGCCGTCGCGTCGCTGAGGACCGCGCTGTCCGGCCGGGCGTTGAAATCGCCAGCGACAATCACCGTCCGATCCGCGTTGCGCTCGACCAGTTCGCGGAGCGTGGCGAGCGACGCCCGCCGCTCGCGGTCGTTGGCGCAGTGGTCGAGATGTGTCGCGACGAAGACCACCGGCCGGCCGCCGATCCGCACGTGGACCTCCAAGGCCCCGCGCTGCTCGCTGTCATCAAACCTGGGCAACGCGTGATTCTCATAGCGCTCGATCGGGAAGCGACTCAGGACGGCATTGCCGTACTCGCCGCCTTGCAGCGCAATGTTCTTCGCAAAAGCGACGTGCATGCCGGTGAGCTCGGCCAACCGCTGCGGCTGATCCTCGCCGCCCGAACGCCGTACGCCGCGATCAACCTCCTGTAGCGCGACGAGATCGGCGCGGGCGGCGCGGATGACCGCGGCGATCCGTTCGAGATCCACCCGGCCATCCGCGCCTGCGGCATGGTGGATGTTGTAGGTCAATACCGCGACGTTCCGCTGACAGCCCGCGCTGCATGCCGTTCCGGCGATCAGAGCGGCGAGCACCAATCCGCGCCACATTCTGCTGTACTGCATGGTCTACTCCCGGGTCAGAGTCACGGACGTCCACCGGCGGGCGGTGGGGGCGCGGCCGGCGGCAGATATGCCTGGCCGCGCTGGTACGACTCGATCTGCTCCGCGATGCCGGCTGCGATCTGCGTCTCGCCGGAGTCCAGGGCCAGCCGGCGGGCCTGCTCCGCGGCGCGAATTGCATCGGGAAATTGCCCGGCGGCGGCATGGCAAACCGCCAGGACGCCGAGGGCGGCAAACGCCTGGTAGTCTGTGAATTCGCACGCCCGGCGAGCCAGTTGGATCGCGCGCGGCGCATCGCGCAGCCTCGGATCGGGACACGTTGCCAGCAGCCACGCCAGATCGACCAGGATGCGCGCATTATCCGCTTGCAGCGCCGCGGCGCGTTCCAGCGGACCGAGCGCTTCCGCACCGCGTCCCTGCTGCACGAGCAGTTGTCCCAGCAAGTGCAGTGCCTCGACGTACTCCGCGTTGAGCTGCACCGCCGCGGATAGTTCGCGAACCGCGTCCGCCATCCGCCCTTGCGCCGCCTGCGCCTTGCCCAGACAGAAGCGTGCCACCGCATCGCGTGGATCGAGGCGCGCGGCCTCCGATAAATGCCGTACACCCTCCGCGACCGCACCCCGGTTGCACAAGAGTGCACCCAACACGCGCTGTGCATCGGCGATTTCCGGCCGATAGCGTACCGCGCGCGTCAACAGCTCGACCGCTTCATCGACCTTCCCCTCGCGCGCCCGTAGCATCCCCAGGTTGTAGTACGGACTGCCATTCGTCGGATCGAGACGCAGCGCCTCCTTCAAGTGCGTCACACCCTCCTCCACGGCGCCCTGCGTGACCAGCACGCCGCCCAGATTGCTGTGCGCGATCGCGTTCTGCGGATTCAGCTCCAGCGCCTTGCGGAACTGCCGCACCGCGCCATCCACGTCGTGCGCCCGCAGAAAAGCGTCCGCCGCCCGCACGTACGACACGTCGTCGATGAACGCCGTGCCGATCTTTGCAATCGCGTCCGGCGTCGCGTTGACGAACTCCGGGATGTTCGCCGCCCGGTCCGGCGCCGTCAGCGCCGCCAGCCGCACCGCCGGCGTGCTGTTGCCTTCGGCGTTGATGTGTGTCAGATAGAGCTGCGTATACTCCGACGTCGCCTTCGACGAGAACACCAGCCACTTGCCGTTGGGCGACCAACTGTGCCACGAGTTCATGCGCCCCGTGTTGCACGGCATGCGCCGCGGCTCGCCCCCCGCCGCCGGCATGATGTATAGTTCGCTGTCCGGCTGCAGCAGCATGTAGCTGCGCGCCTGGCAGAACACGATCCACTTGCCGTCCGGCGAGAACTTCGCGAAGTAGTTGCTCCTGCCGTTCTGGGACGCGCCCGGCAGCGGCTCGGCCACGCCGGCGGCGCCGCCGTTGAACGGCACGCGATACAGATCGAAGAGAAACGTCCGTCCCTCCTCGAGAAACTCGGCGCACTCCTCCTTGGTTAGCAGCACCTGGCCCGAGTCCTGCTTCAGGTGATGCGCCTTCGCCCGCGCGAAGATGATGGTCTGGCCATCCGGGCTCCACGTCGCGTTGCTCTGCACGTACTCCGGATCGTCCGCCCCCGGCAGCGCGCTGAACGTCTGCGTCATCCGGTCGTACACCGCCAGGATCCCGCGGATCGGAAAAAAAAGCTGCGAAAACGCCAGCTCCGGCTTCGCCACGAATACCGACCGATCCTTCACCGTGCTGACCACGTAGCGCCCGTCCGGCGAGACCTGCGACAGCAGCCCGAACGTCGCCTGGCCATCATCACGGCGAAAATCACTCCAGGTGATCAGGTCGCTCGTCGCCAGCGGCATCTCACGCCGCACCGGCGTCAACGCATACGAACCTTTGTCGTTGGCGTAGTCCACGTCCATCCCGAGCATGGCGCCGTCAGCCGAGAACGAATGGCAGTTTCCGCAGACCGGCAGGTTTTCCAGCACGATCGGTGGCGGCTGGCGCGACGACACCGGCCCGAAACGCCAGCGAATGCGGCTCGGGTCCTTGACGGCCTCGGCGAACGGCAGGTTGACTTCGCGATAGAACAGCGGGGCGCCAACTTCGTCCGCCGATGTGCGAATGGCAATGCGCGCGCCCGACAGAATCGTCCCAGGCGCCGCCCGTTGCACACCGAGGACGATCACCCGCGCATCCTGTTCGCGCGTGCGGCGTTGAATCTCGGTCCATTGCGCTTCATCGGGCGTCCATTGGGGCTTGTCCGTGGTGCAGCGCAGCGGCGCGCGGCCATCGGCAAACCGGAACGCGAGCGCCCATGCATCGACACGCGGATTGCCGTCGTGCCACTGAAACGTCGGCGGCGCCAGCTCCGGCGGAAACAGCGTGCCATCAAGCGGATAGTCAACCGTCAACCCCGTGTATTCGGCGTCGTCGCGGTAGCTCGCCCACACGGCCGCGGGCACGTCCGGTGCGCGCGTGCAAGCCGTCACGCAACCCAACACCAGCACCGCACACCCCCACAGCCAGAGAGTCCGCCGGCGGGACCGTACATCCACGGACGACTGCATGCGGGATAGCTCCGCTGCCAACCGCGCAGCGCCAGCCACCCGGTGGCCGCCGCACGTGACAGCGCCCACGATAGCACGCAGGCCCCCCGTTGCCCAGTTGAAACAGTGCCGCCGCCGGCGCGCTCACTCCAGGTTGCACTCGTACGCCGGAAACGGCCACTGCGCCCGGTTGAGGCACGGCGATATGGCATCCGCGGTGAAAGGCGGCGGGTCGGCGGTCCACAAGCTGGGCGCTCCCCAGATGCGTGCCCCCGGCGTCGGCCAGGTATCCAGCCGCCAGCCTGGTCCCTCGCTGAGCAGCCCAGCGTTGCACGGGAGCGGCGGGCAAGGCAAATCCATCTTCACCAGCGTGCCACAGGCCGGCAACGCGTGGACCTGCGTCGAAGTCGCGCGGGCGCCGCCGTCCACAAACAGCACGTTCGCTTTCTTTCCGCGCGCGTGCCAGTCGCCGCCCGCGGTATCCAAGAACGGTGGCTCGGCGGCCAGCACGAGCTGACCCGGCGTCGGAAGCGTCTGCAGGCGATGGCCCCACACACCCCACGAGAAGGCCCCCGCCTGCGACGGGCTGTCGTCGATGAACGACGTCAGCGTCTGGGCCTGGTAGCTGTTGCCGAAGACCTCGTAGCACGGGAGGCCGCGCACGACGGGCGGCACCGCCGGGCTCTGCCCGGAAAAACCCCGGTCATCCGGGCAGCGGAACACGGCCATCTCCGCCGCGTCGCTCGCGTGGATGTTGCGGCCGAGATAGAAGCGGTTCAGCGGACGCTGTGCGGCCCCGTACATCGGCCCGCCCATTTCCGGCGGCACGTAACCCTTCGCATCGCCGGAGAGCCAGATGTCGCCGCTCTCCCCCGGCAATGGAAACTGCCCGTCACGACCACCCCACACGAAGCTGTGCCCGGTGCCGCTGATCCAGGGGTTGCCCGTCCGCCGGATCATCATGTCGTGAATGGGAATCACCTGGTCGGCCTGGTCTTCGTCCGCGTAGGCCAGCAGCAGGTACCCGAGCTGCCGCAGGTTCGAGAGACACACGGCGGACTTGGCCTGGTGGCGCGCCCGTGACATGCTCGGCAGCAGGATCGACATGAGCAGGCTGATGATTGACACGACCACCAGTAACTCAATCAGGGTGAAGGCCGGCACGCGTCGCTGATTGCTCATCGCTGTCGCACCTCCGGCTGGCCCGCGACCAGCACCCCGCGCGGCGTCCAAACTGGATACGCCGTCTGCTGGCGACATCGTTCACACTGGTACGCCCCCGCGCGACTGACGCCGCGATCCATCCCCGCCGCCCCCAGCGGCCGGGTCCAGCCGCACTGCCGGCAGCGAATGACGAACACGAAGGCCGGCTCTTCAGAACCTGCTACGCCGGACGGCCCACCTCCGACCGGCGTGTCTCCGCCCAGACGGATGCACGCCAGCACCACGACAAGGAGGGTGCCGCCGAACATCAGGCTTGCAGTCCATGTGCGCAGCTTCAGGGCCGAGAGGTTGCATGCCGGCAGCCGGCCGCAGGTCGCGATCGTGATGCCCTGATACCACGTCAACAGTCGCTCGCCCACGCCATCCAGACTGTCCACGAGGCCCCTCAGCCAACGCCTCGTCAAGTGTCCTCCCATCATGTCACACCGTCCCCGCGTCAGCGGCCTGGCAGTCGCATCCGGAAGTTTGGACGCCCCGACTGGCGAAGAAGTTCCCGCGGGTCCGGAAACTGCCCCCACCACCCATGCCCACCGGCATCCGGCAGCCCACCTGCATCGCCAGGCTTTGGGAACCGCCCTGCCCCGGATCACGCCCAATGACTGCCGGGAACCACGCCGCGCTGCAGCGCACCCCACAGTATCATGCCACCATGTCGCCCCAGGCAGTCCCGATGCGCCGCGCACCGCGTCCCCGCTGGCTGTTCGTCTGGCTGCTGCCGCTGCTGTGGTGCGCGACCAGCGCCGCGGCAACACGACACCCCGGCGACGAGTATGCGATGTTCGCCGTAGGCGCCCTCGCGGGCGCGTGGATCATCCCACTGGTGGGCGAAAGCGGCTCGTTCCTCCGCATCTCCGCCTATGTGATCGTGGCCGGAGGTGTCACAGTCGGGATGCTGGGCTTGGTGCTGGACCTGCTGCGGGCGCCGCGCCGCTTGTGGCTGATTGCCTGGCTGGTGAGCGCCGCCCTGCTCGTCCTCGGCGCCATCGGCGGCTACCCATCGTACCAGCGTGCGTTGTCGAAGCACGGCTCGCTGTGGGCCTACATACTCAACGCCTCGAACCTGGGGCTCTGCGCAGCCACGCTCATCGCGTTGCCCGCCGGCGTCGCGCGACGCCTGTTGGCCCGTCGCAGGCGGCCTCAAGACTGCATCCACTGCGGCTACGACCTGACCGGCAACGTCAGCGGCGTCTGCCCGGAGTGCGGCCGCGCCACGCCCGACCGCGTTGCCAACGTCAATTCTGGCGAGCCGCCGGCTGACGCCAGTTCGTCGGCTGTGCATCGCTGACCAGTCGCGACGGGCGGATACTCCGCGACCGCACGCGCTACACGGCAGTCGGATAGAATCACGGCACGAAAGAGGAGCGGTCGTGAACCAGGTTCGAACGCGCTGGCTGGCCTTGTCTTTGCTCACGGTGCCGTTGCTCGCGGCGGGTTGTACTGATCTTCAGTATTTCATTCCTGCTGTGAACTGCACAGCTCCGCCACTGCCGGAGGTGGTCGTCGTCGAGGAACACGGCCGGGCGGCCCGGGGAACGCTCGCGGGTGTCGACGATGCCCAGTGGCTGCAGGTGGCGCGGCAGAGCCGCCCCGGCGTGATCGGTGGCTACCTGTCACCCGAGCCAGGCACACGCGGCAGCCTCGTGCTCCTGCTCAGCGGCGCAAGCACATCCTACGCGGAAGCCCGGGTCGCCGCCGTGCTGAGTTTCTTCCGCGGCTACGGGGACGAGTTTCGGCGGGCGGGCTTCCGCCTGTGGGCGCCCGTCCTGAGCGAAGTCGGGCCGTACGCCACCGACGAGGTGGACGACGTCGTTGAGGTGCTGGAGTGGCTGGACTCCGGGGGTCTGGAGCTGCTCAGCGTTGACCGGGTCTTTGTGGTCGGGTACTCGACCGGAGCGACGACGGCCAACTTCGTGAACCTGCGGGCCAAGGCGACCGCGGTGGTGTCTCTGGCAGGCTTGACCGAGCCCGAGCAGTTACAGCGCAACGCCGTTTTGTACCGCCGTATCACCGACCTGTTTCCGTGCACCACCGGCATGCTCCAGTTCCGCCGCACGCTCGATCATTACGACGCCGTCGGGTGGGACGAGTTCAACGTGGTCGCACGGGTGACCGAGATGCGTAACCCGGCGCTGTTCATGACGGCCGCGGACGACATCATCTATGAGCCAGCCAACGTGCGAAACCTCCAAGCGGCGTACGAGCAGGCCCTCGCGGCCGGAGCGATGCTTCCGGAGCTGACGTTTGAGTACGTGCCGAGCGGTGGGCATTTCGCCTACGTGCAGGCGCCGGAGCTGTTTGACGTCGTCGTTCGCTACTTGGAGCAGTTCGAGGTGCCCTGAACGCACACGGGCTTCCGTGCCGTCGAGCCGCCGCGCAAAAGCGGACGGGCGGTCAGCGTCGCGCCAACCGCCCGTCTACTGACTCGAATCCCACCGGCAGCGATGTTGTCCGCCAGCGTTACAACCACGCGACCGGGTCAGCGACCCGAGCTGAGTAAGGCCACAAACGGGTTGATGTCGTCAAATCCGACGACGCCATTGTTGTTGATGTCCGCGTTGTAGCTTGGGCAGTTCGGGAACGTGCCGGCGTACGTCGCGGGGTTGGCCAGCCGCAGGACGAACGGGTTGATGTCCTTGAAGTTCGCCACGCCGTCGCAGTTCAGGTCGCCCTTGAGACCCGGCGACACGCTGATGTCCTCGATGATCAGCCCCTCTGGATCATCGCTGACCACCTCAAGCCGGACCAGCCGCCCGACACTCGACGTCGGGTTCAGCGGCTTGATGTCGAACGAGGTGACGCCGACCAGCGGGCCGACGCCGGGCACGATGAGGTCGATCGGAATGCCCAGGCAGCCGACAAACACCCAGACGGGGTTGCTCTGCGTGCCGTTGTTCTGCCAGATCGCGTTTGAACCCGGCGGGCACGGGGTGCCGACGACGACCTTGGGGCCGCCGTTGACGATCTCGGTACCACCCGGCGGACCGATGACCACGCCACCCGGGCCGTAAGCCGTCAGGATGTAGCCGCTGGCGCCGAGGTCGGTGAAATCCGCATCCAGTTCCTCGGTCCCGGATGAATCCGAAGCCTGCGTCGTGATGATGCGCTGCACCTGGCCCTCGTCATCGTACGCCTTCATGATGATCACGTGCCCGCGGCAGCAGTTGCCCTTCGCGAGGCTGAGCGAAACGCCGCCCTGCTCCTTCGGCACGTCGATGGCCACGCCGTCCTGCCCCGACGAGCCGATATTCGTCACGACGAGGCGCCGGTCGGTCTCATCGCAACCGCCCATGCCGTCGGGCGTGCACTGCTCGCCAAGGTGCGACGCGCCCAGGCCCCAAGACGGAAGGCCAAACGTCCGGACGTTCGCGTTCGAGACCACCAGCTCGGAGAGCCCGCTGCCGGTGATCGACAGCGACTCAAAGCCCGGGGTGTCCGGCGTGCCCGGGGGGAAGGTCGGAGTGATCACGCGCTCCGTGTAATCTGTGCTCCCGCCGCCGCCCGGACAGGTGCAGGTAAACACCCAGTGACTCTCGACCGGGCAGGTGGAACAAAGCTGGCCCTCCCACCAACGCATCGTCTTGGTACATCCGGGTGGGCAAACGAACTCTTCCTCGTTTAGCGGCAAGTCGACGATGGGGCCGGTGTACTCTGCGGAGGAAATCACGACGCCATTCGCGTCGAGCTGCTCGATCACGATGCTGGTCGCCCCAACATCCGAGTAGTCGAGCGTCAACATGGCCGAACCGTCGCCGTTGCTGGCCAGGCGGTGGTTTCCGTAGATCAGACCATCCCAGCCCTTGTACTTGTGGCGGAGCGTCGCACCAGGAGTGCTCAGGAAGGGTTCGAGGTCGACCTCGGCGCCGCCACCAAGAAGTGAGTGCAGTTGGATTTCGACGCCGTCCTCACCGGAACTGCCCAGGTTGCGCACGGGCAGCCGGCGGTCAGTCGGCGGATCGAGCTGGGCCGTGCCCAGCGCGGTGTGCAGCAAGCCGCTCACGTACGCAGTGGTGGCGGGCGTGACGGTGATGCCGGTGATGACGAGGCCCTGGTCATCGTCGCTGAGAACCTCCACGCGGGTGCGCTGGCCAAAGCTCGACGTCGCGTCGATCGGCTCAACGCTGAAGGAGGCCACGCCAGGCACTGTGCCGATGCCGGGCAACGTGAATTCGTACAGCCCTTCGCAGCCCGAGAAGACCCAGACGGGGTTTGCGGGCGTCCCCTGGTTCACCCAGATCTCCCGGTAGCCCGGCGGGCACATGTTGGTGAAGGTCGGCTTCGGTCCGCCGGCGTAGAACGCGGTGCCCTCGGGCGGGCCGAGCACGACCCCACCCGGTCCGAAGAGCCGCAGACGGAACCCAATGGCACCGAGCGACGAGAAGTCCGCGTCCAGTTCTTCTATTCCAGTGAGGTCGGTGGTCTGGGTCATCGAAACGCGCTGCTCATGGCCTTCGTCATCGAAGGCCTTCATGATGATCACGTGCCCGCGGCAGCAGTTGCCCTTGGCCAACTCGACACTGACGCCGCCGTTATTCGGGGGCAGCGCAACGGCCACGCCGTCCTGTCCCGAGGAGCCAAGATTGTCCACCACCAGGCGTCGGATGCTCGGGTCGCAGCCCCCCATGCTGTCAGGCGTGCACTGCTCGCTGATCTGCGCCTGGCCAAGCCCCCAGCGGGCGCTATCCAAAGCGTAATCCGGCCCGAGGCAGTCCCAGGGCGGGCACGGGATCGGGAACGACTTGATGTCGGCATTGCCCACAACGAGGTCGGGTACGCCGTCACCATCCAGGTCCGGCAGGTCGCGTCCGGTCACAACCAGCGCATCGACGTCACTGATGCCGGGGACGCCACCAGGGAAGATCGGAGTGACGACGATCGTACGCGCGGAGCTGATTCCGCCGCAGGGGGCAAACCACTGCCACGGGTCCGGGCAGTTGGAGCAGTAATAGTGCCAAGTCACTGTGAACTGCTTGGGTGGCCCGAGGCTGATGAGGTGCAACGACGCGTACCAGATCTGATATTGCCCCGGGCACGGCCCCATTGCCAGTCCTTCCGCGGGCAGCAAGCCCTCCGCAACGGCATTGCCGAGTTCGTCATACTCGACGTACGACGCCCCGGCGGCGCCGCTGTCGCTGAAATCGGCGGCGAGGTAGGTCACGCCCGTGGCCGGCTCGTTGTACGCGCGCATGGTGCCCTTGACCGTGCCGTCCCAACCCTTGGGCCGGATCTTGATTTCACGGTTGGCACCCACACCGCCGAAACCTGTGAGATCCACACCCACTCCGCCGCCCCATGCGCTGCTGCAGCGCACCGCCACGCCATCCTCGCCGCTGCTGCCGATGTTACCGACGCTGAGCACACGGCCGCTGACCGCGCCGAGGCTCGCGCTGCCGGCCGGCTCGTACAGGATGCCGCCAACGTACGCCGGCTGGGCAATGGCCCCTGAGACTGCGAATCCCGCCGCCACGACTACAATCATCGAAAGTGGAGGTTTCATGGTTCTATTCCTTTCCTTTGTTTCAAAGCCGCCCAGCGCCGTTTACGGCAGCGGCGGAAGGTGCCGCGCGGCCCAGCGCGACGCACCTCTGCCATGCTTCCGTCGGCCGTCGGTGATTTCTCCAAGTCAGATTGGACCTTTTTTGTTCTATTTACAGGAAAGAACGGCGACAGACCGACCTGCGGGATTGACTTGGATGTGCATAACCAATGAGCTACAATAACCTTACGCTAGTGGAGCACGCGTTGATGGAGCCCGGGGATCTGGCGCGGACGACGACGGAGCTGCTCGCGGGGCTCCACGAGCGCGGCAATCGCGCCGTGTGGGACGAATTCGACCGCCGGTACCGACCGATCGTGATCGGTTTCCTCTGCCGCATGGGTCTCAACGCCAGCGACGCTGCGGATGTCGCGCAGGAGACGCTGGCGTGTTTCGTCGAGGACTACCGGCGGCGCAAATACGATCGTCAGCAAGGGCGTTTGCGTTCGTGGCTGATCGCGATCGCGCGCTACCGACTCGCGGACTGGCGCCGGGCGGCGGGACGCCGGCGTGAGCTGCGCGGCGAGTCCGCGATTGAGGCGCTGCCGGATCAGGAGGATGCCGACGCGGCGTGGGAAGAAGAGGAACGTCGGCAGATCTTTGAGCAGGCCGTCGCCGAGCTGCGGCAGACCACGCGCTTCAACGAGCGGACGATCGCAGCGTTCGAACGGGTCGCCCTCCGGCAGGAGTCAATCGAGCTGGTTTCGGCTGAGCTCGGCTTGACGCCACAGGAAATCTATAACGCCAAGAACCGCGTGATCCAAAAGCTGCGCGAAATCATGCGGCGCTACGACGACAGCGTCGTGGGCGGTTGAGCCATGCCGGTCGCGTCGTGTCCCCCCGCGGAGGTGCTCGAGACCCTGGCCGTCGGTGGCGTGACCCCGCCGCCGCTCGCAGCACACCTTCAGGAGTGCGAAGTCTGCCGCAGCACGCTGCAGCGGATCCGCGCGGACAATCGCTTCCTGAGCCGGTTTCTGACGCGGACCGACCGGGCCGCGCGCGAACCCGCCCCGCCACCCGCCGTGATTGACATTCCCGGGTACCAGATCCTGGATGAGATCCATCGCGGCGGGCAGGGCGTCGTGTACCGCGCGGTCCAGCGCGCCACGCGCCGCCCGGTCGCGATCAAGGTCATGAAACACGGGCCGTTCGCGACCCTGTCGGACCGGGCCCGCTTCGATCGCGAGATCGACACGCTGGGGCGCCTCAATCACCCGAACATCGTGGCCGTGCACGACGCCGGCGTCGCGGCCGGGTACGTGTACTTCGTGATGAACTACGTGGCGGGCCGGCCGCTCGACGAAGCGCTGACGGCGCTCCCGCCCGCGGCCGGCGGCAGCGCGGTGGCCGGCGGGGCCGCGGGACCGACGGACCCGCGGCGGCGCGTGCGGGCGATTCTCGAGCTTTTTATCAAGGTCTGCGACGCGGTGCAGGCCGCCCACCTGCGCGGAATCATTCATCGCGACCTGAAGCCCAGCAACATCCGGGTGGACCCGCAGGGCGAGCCGCACGTCCTCGACTTCGGCCTGGCCAAGTCCACCGATGCGGAGCCGGACTCGGCGATGACGCAGACCGGGCAGTTCGTCGGGTCGCTGCCGTGGGCGTCGCCCGAGCAGGTCGCGGGAGAATCGGTCAAGATCGACCTGCGCACGGATGTGTACTCGCTCGGCGCGATCCTGTTCCAGCTCCTGACGGGTCACCTGCCGTTCGACCTGGGCAGCAACCTGCGCCAAGCCGTCGACACGATCCTGTTCCGCGCGCCGCCGCGCCCGAGCGCGCGGATCACGGCCACCGGCGGCCCACCACTGGACGACGAGCTGGACACGATCGTGCTGAAGTGCCTGGCGAAGGACCGCGAGCGGCGCTATCAGACCGCCGGCGAGCTGGCCCACGACCTCCGCCGCTATCTGGTCGGCGAGGCGATCGAGGCGAAGCGCGACAGCGCCATCTACATGCTGCGCAAGACACTGCGCCGCTACCGACTGCAAGTCGTCGTCGCCACGGCCTTCGTCGTGCTGGTGACGGCGTTCGGCGCGGTCATGGCCGTGATGTATCAGCAAGCGGCGCGCATGCAGCAGGCCGCGGTGCAGACCGCCGGTGTGCTGAACGACCTGCTCTCCCAGGGCAGTGTCGAGCAGGGACGCATGGCGGGCATGCTCGGCAACATGGAGCAGGCAGAGCAGTTGCTGTGGCGCGAGTTGCTCACGCATCGCGAGCTGAGCGGCCCGCACACCCTGCACCTGAACACGCCGCCCGGACCGCCGGAAGCCTACTGGGGTCTTTGGGAACTGTATCGCCGTTATCCCTGCCGGCGCACAATCACGCTCGATCCCCCGGGCGTGCGTGCCGCGACACTCTCCACCGACCGCCAGAGCCTCTGGACCATCGACACGGATGGACGCGTGCAGCAGCTCGACGAATTCGGCACGCAGCTCGACTCGTATGCGCTCCCCGTCCCTTGTGGACACGCGCTGCCCACGATCGGCGCCACCGGACATTTCATCGTCCGCTTCGACGGCCAGCGATATGCGGTCTACCGGCGCGGTGCCGGCGAAATCCCCGCGCTGGAGCTGCCGGTCGGCGCAACTGTGATCTGCCTGTCACCGTCCGGACAGCACGTGGCCGCCGCGCTTGACGACACGGCGGTCGTGTGGAATCTCAATCCAGTTGCGGAGCTAGCGCGTCTGCGCTGCGATGGCGGCGAACTGACCGCGCTCGCGCTGTCGCACACCAACGGGCGACTGGCGGCGCGCGATCGGCTCGGCGGCCTCCACGTCTGGGAACTCGCGTCGCAACAACGCGTCGCCCATGCCACCGGCACGGCGACGCCGCGCGTGGCCACGCAATCGCTCGGCGAGCTGCTGTTTTCACCCGACGACCGGCGGCTCGCGGACGCGTGGATGGCAACCCCCGGCCGCATCTGGGACCTCACCACCATGCCTCCCACCGCCATCGAGTTCGCGGAGCGGCCGGGCGATTACCGGGTCCAGGGCTTCAGCCCGGACGGTGGCCTGCTGGCAATCGGCGATCTGCGCGGCGCCGTACGCCTGGTCGACACCACCACCGGACAGTGCCGCGCCACGTTCGTCGCGCACCCCGGCCGCGTGCGCACCGTCGCTTTCACCGCCGACGGGCAACACATCTGGACCAACGGCGAAGGCGCTCTGCGTCTCTGGGAGGTCAACGCGCATGCCGGCGTCCGCATCGTGCGAATCGCCGGCGAAGCACTCCACAGCGTCGATATCAGCCCCGCCGGAGACTGGCTCTGCGCCGGCGGCGGACTGGGCAAGCTGTACCGGATTGACGCCACGACGCTCGCCGTGAACACGCTCGATTTCGGCAATGAAGCCACCGTGCCGTGCACCGCGATTTCGCCGGACGGGCGCTGGACCGCCGCGGCAACGTACGCCAGCGCCGTGTACGTGTGGGACAACCAGGATCCCGGGGCGGCCCCGGTCCAGTTGGCACACGGCAGCCTCGTCAGTGATGTCAGTTTCAGCCCGGACAGCGCCACGCTCGCGACCGCCTGCAACGACGGCATTCTCAGGATCTGGCGCGTGGCCGGCGGGACATTGGAGCGCGAGTTGCCGCCCGCGGGCGACCGCATCCCGCACCTCGCGTTTGACGCGACCGGCCAGCGTCTGGCCATCGCGCTGCGGAACGGAGCTCTGCTCGTCTGGAACCTGAACAGCGACACAAGCGAAACATGGAAGCCGCCGACCCAGAAGCCCCTGCGGACCGTGTCCTTCTCGCCGGATGGTCGCTGGCTGCTGGCTGCCGGCGCGGACAGGATCATCGAAATCTGGGATACGTCCACCCGCCAGCAGGTCGGGACACTGGTCGGCCACACCCAGGAGATCTTCTGCCTCGACATCAGCCCCGACGGCGAGACGATCGCGAGCGGCGACACCAGCGGAGCCATTCGCCTCTGGCACCTGCCGCTGCGCCGACCGCTGGCTGCGCTCGAGGGGCACACGGCGCCGGTGATGACGCTGCACTTCGCGGCCGATGGACGCACGCTCGTGTCCGCGTCGCTGGACGGCACATTGCGCGTGTGGGACCTCACCTACTACGCCCAACACATCGCCGGCAATCTGGAGACGCAACTGCGGCGGGTCGGCGCGGAACCGGCCAATCCGGACGAGCTCGCGGCCTGGCGCCACTGGGCGGCGCAAGCGCCCGGCGTGGGGCAGCGTTGAAACGCGCGCTCCGCCGCACCTCAGAACCACTCCAACATGGGTGGTATGGGCATTTTGCCCGTTCCTGCGGCGGGCGGGACGCCCGCACCACCCCGGTTGGCGACCGTTTCGCGGTCGCGGTCTATGAACGAACGCGCGCCGCACTGAGCGCGCTGAACAGCGCGAAGTCCGCCAGATCCACGTCCAGGTCGTCGTCCAGATCAGCGCGGATGAAGTATGCCAGCTCGCCGCCGGGCGGCACCGCCCGCACCGTCGGGCCGTTCATCGCACTGGCGAAGAGCACCAGATCGTCGAATTCGATGCCCGCGTCGCCATCGATGTCCCCCGGCATGCCGCCATCAACGCCCACCGGCATCGGCCAGCGCAGAATCGTGCTGTCGGGCTGGCACCCGGCAAACACGACGTTCAGCTCCGTGGCACACATCTGGTAGATCGCCTGCATCCCGCCGTATGGGCCGATGTAGGGGTTTCCGAGCAACACCCAGTCCGTCCCGTCGTTCGTGGACAGGAACAACTGCATGTAACGCTCATTGCTCGTGCCTTCCATGCAGCACGCCGACGCCAGCAGGCTGTCGCCGACCTTGACGATGTCGCGCCAGTACGTGTAAGTCGGCCGCTGCAAATTGACCTCCACGACCTTCGACCACGTCTGGCCCATGTCGAGGCTGCGATACAGGGCGATCGGCGTGTTGGCGGTCGTGCGGACGTCGCCGCAGAAGTAAATCCCGTTGCCCGCGTCGCACAGCGGCTGGAACAGGGCCGCATTGGGCACGGTGGCGTAGGACCAGCTCGCGCCTTGATCGGTAGAGCGGTACATCCGGTTGCCCTGGCACGATGGCCACAGCAGCACGTTGTCGCTGGTCAGGATCATCCGTCGCGCCCACGCCGACGCGTTTTGCCCCGGCTGCGCGGCGGGCACGTACCAAGTCGCGCCGTTGTCGGCGGACATGATGACCTTCTTCGTAGTGTCGAAGCTCTTGACGTTCACGATCCAGCAATCCGCGCCCAGGTAAACGGGGCTGAACACGGCCAGCACATTCGCGCTGCCGATCAGGCCGCGAAGTTGCGCGGAGGTCAGCGCCACCGACCACGTACAGCCGGCGTCCGTGCTCTTCATCAGGCACGCGTTGCCGGTATCGCCCGTGCCGGAAAACACGGTGTCGCCGTTCTGCCCGAAGAAGTAGGTGTGGGACCCGGTCGAGCCGGGGCAGCCGACGACCGTCCAGGTAGCCCCGTAGTCTTCGCTAAGCAGAAAGCGCGTGGCGGCCTGCGACGAGCGCTTGCCGGCGATGATGCGTCCGTTGCCGAGATAGTGAATGGCACTGAACGCATCCGAGGCCTGCGCCCCCTGATAGACGGCTTGCGCCCCCAGCAAGAGTTCGTCCTGCGCCGGTGCAACCGCCGGCAGGAATAGCGCGACCAAGCCCACAAGCCAAGCCCAGAGGTGGCACGGCCGGGCGCAGCCAAGCCGTGGAGCCGCTCCGACCTGTCGACACGGAACTCCCTGCGGCATACTGTCTAGTGCTCCTGCTAGAAACCCTCATGTCAGGCCCGCGCGACGCGCCGACCCGACTGCCTCTCTCCGCGACGCACGACAAGCAGTGCAGCGCCATTGTAACAGGCGGAGCCTCGATCTCCGCGCTGCTCAGCGCTCGTTATCGACAATTTCTCCCACCAACGCGTACGTCGCCGAGCAGCACGCCGCACGGCGCAGAGCCCGCAGTCACCTCTACTCGATGTTGACGTCTAGCTTCTTGCGCCCCGTCACGCGGGCCGCGTAGTACGCCCCGAACAACCCGCTGCCCAGCGCGAACAGCGTGTCGCCTCCGCCCTCGACGAGCAGTTGCGGGATCGCACGCGCAAACGCGAGCCAGTCCACCGTGTCACCTTGCGCCGTAATCTCCTTGTTGGCTGCGTATGCATAGATCAACACGTTGCCCACCAGCACAGACACGACGGTCGCGAGGACCGCGAGCACCTGAACGGGCCAGCCACCCTTGCCCGCCGCCTTCGCCGTCGCAACGCCGATCAGAGCGCCGATCCCGATGGCCAGCAGCCAGAACATCCGCTCGGTCGCGATCACGATGCCCGCCCACACCGCCGCCCCGACCGCGGCGGCCACCACGGCCGTCGCCACCGCCAGCCCCATCCGCGTGGGCTGCGCATCGTACGCTGCCTGCGCCTGCTGCGCCGCGCTCTGCACGCCGGCGAGGCACGTCGGACAGAGGCAATCGACCGCGCCGTTGATCAGAATCGCCCCCGCCTGCGCACCGTCGCCGCAGACACGGCACGTGCAGGGCGGCAGCGGCACGACCCCGCGCACCGTGTTGAGCAGCGCGTCAACGGTCGCCCGCAGTTGCTCCGGCTTGAAGCCGCCGGTGAAGCCCGACCCCTGCACGTACGTGAGCACCCCGTCCTGCACGTGCACGTGTTTTGCCGTCACGCCCGCTTCGGCCAGCGCCGCACTGCTCGCCAGCCCCTGCCGCACCGGCTCGTCCAGCGCGGCCGTGCGGTAGTTGATCGACACGGCAACCTGCGCCGCGTTCTGCTGGTTCGTACCCGGCGTCAATTGCACGAGATAGCCGTCACAGATGCCGTAGCAGATGCCGGTCTTGCCCGGCGGCGACAGGTCATACTCGCTGCCCACGGCCGCCACGGCTTCCTTCGCACTGGCCATACGCGAACCTCCCGAGACTTACGACGATCTGGTGCACGCATGACACGCGCAGCACCCGCTGTAAGTCTACCACGCGCGGCGCGCGCATCACAAGACTGCTCCACCCCGCTTGAACCTCGCTACCGGCATATTGGCCGCCCGTCAGGCAGCGCGGCCGCCAGGTTGGGATTCCCGCTACCCCGGTATCACGCCAGACGTGCGCAATTCACGGCTCCACCGCTGCCACACCACCGTCCCGCGCCTGCAGATGACCGACGCGGAACCCGACGAGGTGATGCTCCGTCGCCGGCTCGAGCCCGAAATGACGGTCGTTCGCGCGCAGGTGCTGGCCCTGCGTGTAGTAGGACGCGCCCCGCGCGCCACGCCGGGTCTGCCCCTGCTGCCGATGGACCGCCTCAATCCACTCCCACACGTTGCCACCCTGGTCACACGTGCCGTAGGAACTCTTTGAGTTCTCGAAGGCACCGACCGGCGTTCGCCAATACGGCGGACCCAGCGTGGGGCCACCGTCCTTGGGCTGGAAGTTTGCGGAATTGCCCGGATCGGGCGCTTGCAGCTTGTTGCTCGGGAGAGCGTCCGCGGCGGTGGCGTAAATCCAGTAATTGCCCGTGACGCCGTCGTTCTTGTGGAACGCCGCCTTGTACCATTCGTCCTCGCTCGGGATGACCCAGGTCGCCTTCGGGCGGCGCTTGATGCGCAGCAGCGCGGCGTTGTCCTTGGCGCCATTGAGCTGATACGAGCCGTCCTCGGTGGTCTTCGAATCCTGCGGGCCAGTGGGCTGACCGTTGTGCAGCCAGTTGGCAAATCGCGCGGCGTCGCCCCAGGAGACGAAGTTCACCGGCCGCTGCGCCCACTCGGCCGCCACCGCGTACCTGTAGCTGCCGGCCTCGCCCGTGCGCCGAATCCTGCAGCCCTCGGCGTGCAACGACATCTGTGGGTTGTACAGACCGTGGGGGTCCGCCGCCGCCACCGCGTTGAGGAACGCCGTGTACTGGGCGGCGGTCACCTCGAACTTGCCGATCTCATATTCGTACTTCACCGCTCCGCAGACGCGATCCGGCCCCATGCCGCCGGCGCCAACGCCGGACAGCTCGCCGGCATTTCCGGGGTTGCCGACCGTGACGCACTCGATGGTCACGTCGGCGGGCAGCGTCACGCACATCCCCAACAGCCCAACCAGGATCGGTGGATACAGCCACTCCCGCATGGCACGCTCCTCGCGCGCAGACCCAGAGCGTGGCCGGTCCGGCCGGCCGCAGTCGCGCGGCGCTGCGACCGGCCGACAACCAGACCACACCCCGGGCGGCGCCTCCTGCCGTGGCGCCTACAGCGACTCCAGCTTCTTCAACAGCCCCCGATACCTCGTCGCGTCTTCGGTGGCCCCGTTCGCATCCGCCGCTTCGACGCGGGCGGCGATCTCCGATTGCAGCTTGCTGGTAAGCTGGGCCGCCTTCTGCTCAAAGTCGCCGGCCTTCGCTTCCAGCTTCGCCTTGTGCGCGTCGCTCGCGCCCGCGGCCTTGTCGCGCAGCTTCTTCGCTTCCTGCTTGAGCTTGGCCACTTCCTTGACGCCCTGGACGCACTGTTCAAACTCACCCGTGGCCAACAACTCCTTCATGTCGTTGTTGAACACCTTGCGCACAAACTCGGGCGACGGCAGCTTCTTCGCCGAGTCGATGAGCTGCGCACGCCGATCGAGGATCACGTGCCAGGTGGCATACTCGGCCGTCGCCATTTGCTGCTTGAACTCCTGCACCTTTTGCTCGTCCTGACCTTCCCCGAGCAACTTCTTCTCTGGGCCGAGCTTCTCGTGGAGGTCTTCGAAGTCATAGTCGCCGCGGCCGAAGAAAAACGCCTCCGGCACCTCGAGCTGCTTGTTGCCGTTGCGGTCCGCTCCGGGATACTCTGCGAGCACCGCGTCCGGCTGGCTGAGGATCACCGCCGTCACGAACGCCCAGCATTCCTCCTTGGTGACCTGACCATCCCCGTTGATGTCGCCACCGGGCAGTTCTTTCACGTGTGCGAAGAGCACGTCGGCGTGTTGCCGCATGCCCGCTTCGGTCGCGGCATACTTCGCCGTCGCGCCGGGGGTCTTCTCCTGCGCCCCCGTCAGGCTGAATCCACACCAGGCGACCAGTAACACGGCTGCGCCGAGGCGGCCCAGAACCCCGCGCGGCGCGCGCGCTGTCTGTGTCAAAATCACGTCGATTCTCCTTTCAAGCGTGCTTGGATGCCCGGCCATGCACGCGGGCGCGTACGTCCACCGCGACAACCGCCGCCAACGCGTCACCTCGAACAGGCAACGCGCGTACTGCCCGGGCGAGAGCCTGCCGCAACGAAGGGCCCATTCGTCGCACGCGTACTCCCGCGCCCGGTCAATCCGACGGTTCACCCACGCCACGACCGGCCAGAAAAAGAACACCAGTCCGGCGACACATTGCACACACCGCACGAGCATGTCACCTCGCCGGAGATGGGTGACCTCGTGGACAATCACGGTCTCCAGCTCGTCCGGCCGAACGAGTTGCCGCCGTGAGAGCACCAGCACTGGACCTAACACGCCCATCACGAAGGGCGCCCGCTCATCTTCACTCACACGCACCCGCGGCATGCGCCGCATCCCGACGCGCACGCAAACGGCGCGCACGACACGCTGCGTCTCGGCATCCGCCTCCGGCAACGCCAGGCACGCCGCCCGAAAACGCCGGTACGACACGGCACGCACCACGCCCAACGCAATCAAACCGGCGGCGTAGACCGCCACACTCAACGTGGCCCACCCCGGAGGGAACGCGGTCGCGGTCATGACAGGTGTAGTCGCATCCCCCGTCGCGGCGTCACCGGGCATCGCCGGCGTTGGCAGCGCCTCGAGCTCAGCCCCGGCGTGCGTCTGGGCGGGCACAACCGCCGTACACAGGCTCGCGAGCGATCCCGACCATCCCGGTCCCCCGGGAATCACGAACCGGAGCAGCACGACACACCACAGCGCCATCTCCAGCCCCGGCGAAATGCGTTTGTGCAGCACGCGAACCACGATCCACGTCAGCACGGCCAGCACGCTGCCCAGGAGCAAGGCCTGCCCCAGCCCGGAAAGGGCCGCGCTGCACACGGCTTCCCAATCCAGTACCTTCATCGCATCGAACATGCCACACCCCTTCTACCTGGTCGGCTTGCTCCGTTCGGCCTGCTCGCGCTGTTTGATCTTCGCTTCGATCTTCTGGAGGTCCTCGGCTGACAGCTCCTCGTCTTCCACCAGCCGCAACACCAGATCCGCCGCCTGGCCGTCAAAAACCTCGTGCAGAAACTGGGACACGCGGTGCCGAAAAACCTGGTCCCGGCGGACCGCCGGCGTGTAGACAAACGGCTGTCGCTCGCGATCGACCGTTAGCGCCCCCTTGTCGGCCAACTGCTTCATGAGCGTCATGACCGTCGTGTACGCTGGCCGGTCGTCGCCGCTCGCCGGCAGCGCCTCGAGCACCTGGCGGACCGTGCCGGAGCCGAGCTCCCACAGGAGTTTCATGATGCGCAACTCGGCCTCGGTGATATGGGGAATGCGTTTGGGCATGCCAGGGGACTCCGCTACTATGCTCATAGCAATTCTACTATGAGCATAGTAAGTCGTCAAGCCCCCCGACCATATTTCGTGGGGCGTGGGGCGACCATTCCGCGTGCAAACCCGTTCCGCGCGCAACTAGCCGCCGAACGCATTCTGGAACCCGACAAAATCCGACAAATCAACGTCGCCGTCGAGATTCAGATCGAACGCCTCGCAACCGGAGTCACCGTACGCGACGCCGGGCCCTGTGATGCAATCCGGCAGCACGAGGAAATCGTCGAGCTCGACGTGCCCGTTTCCATCCGCGTCGCCGCTGGGCCACCACGCCACAAACGCCAGCTTGAGCCCGTCCGTGTAGACGCGGTAGTTCCAACTGGCGCTGGGCCGGCCGCTCACCGTCTCCTCGGACACGTTGACCGATGCGCCGGCGATCGACTGCCCGGCGTCGAACCAGTATTGGCCGAGCGAAATCCACGTGTTGTAGTTGGCGGGCTCCGGCGCGCCGGTCGGAATCTGATCCACAAGCATCTGCGTCTGCCCATGGTAGTGCCGAATCGTATACCGCGCGTCGTAGCAGTTGGCCCCGTTGGCCCAGGTCACGAACACCTCGTATTTTGCCCGCGTCGTGATGCTCGGCACAAAGGTCGCGTTATCCGTGCCCGTGTTCGGAACCTGATACTCCATGAACCGGCTGCCCGTGCCCTCCAGCCCCGGCGCCGTGCTCTTGATCGAGCTGTTCGCCCACGCACCACTCTCGACGTACGCCGGCGGCGGCGTGACTGTCCCGTCGGCCGCGCGCGATTCGACGATGACGTCGGCCGGCGGCAGCACGGGCTCGTCCGGGTCCAGGCCGAAGAAATCCAGGACCGCGACCATGATCTCGATACGCCGGCTCGGGTCCGTGATCGCCTCGAACGGGAAGGCGAAATGCACGAGCTGGAACGCACCGTCGTAGACGACGCCGGCCGTTCCGCCGGTGCCGCCCACGTAGCTCAGCGCCGCCACGCTGCCGCTCGCCGTTGTCATCACGTCCGGCGAGTCCACATTGAAGATCGCAGTGCCATCGTCGAACGTGAACGACCCGATGCCGTCGAAGATCGAGCTGGCCACGGGCGCGACGGTGTAAGTTCCGGCGTCGTCCGCGACAAAGTCCGCCTTCAGAAGGTTGTTGTAGAACGACGCGCCATGACCAAGCTGGTCCAGATCCAGACCAATTTCCGAGCCCGACACGAACAGCCGCCCACCCGCGACCAGGTAAGCCCAGATCCGATTCTGCTCCACCGAATCGAAGGTGCTCGTCTCGTCCGACTCCTCGCCGCATTGCCAAATCACGGCCGCGTACGCACCCAGCGCCACGTCATTGTCACGCACGGCCTCGTTCGTGCATGAATCGAAGGCAAGCCCCGTCGGGTTGAGCGCGTCGGCGAATGTGCGGATGTAACCGTAGTGGTTCATCCGTTCGAGCCGTTCCCGCAGCATCGCCTGGCTGTCATACGGGTCGTCTTCCGCCAGCATCGCATCGGCGTCGAGCCGGTCAAAGCCGGTCACGACCAGAATGGGAGCCGCGCCGTCGCTGTCCAGCTTCACGCCGCCGATCTCGGTCGGGAACGACTGCCCGCCCGCGTTGGTCGCGAGCACCCGGAAGTAGTACACGCCGCCGATGTTCAGCCCCGTGAAATCGAGATACGTGCTCGTGGTGGCCGCGCCGTCGTTGAAGCCGAGCCCGTCGCGGCTCATCTGCACGAGGTAGCCCGTCGCCGCATCGCCCAGCAGCCCGTTCCCGGTGTCATACGGCGGCGGTCGCCAGCTCACGCGCACCGCGCCCGGGCCGGTCTGCCGCACCGCGAGATGCGTGGGCGGCTCGGGCAGCAGCGTATTGGTGGGGATCGGCGTCGCAGAAGGACCGTCCGCGTGGAAGTACCACCACTTGACGATGCCCTGGTAGCAGGCCCGCGCCACCAGATCACGAAATCGCGGATCCAGCAGCGACGGCTGGTCCGCCGCGCTGTCGTGGTACGCGACCTCGATCAGACACGCGGGCATCTCGTCGTTGTTCGACGGGTTCAACTCCCCGAAGTACGCCGAGTACTTCCCGCCCGGCCACGCCGGGTCCCAGGCCACGTGGATGTCATTCATCACTTCGTCGAAGATCCGGGTCGCCAGCGTGTCCCCACCCACCACGCCGCCGAAGGCGTTGAACGGCCCGGGCGGCGGCTGCCCCGGGGCGTACACGTACATCTGCGTCCCGTGGCCGGTGTGGCTGCCCGTGGCGTTACTGTGCCAGGAGAAATAGATCGAGTCTTCCCAGCTCTCACTTTCCCACTTGGCGTACAGGGGCATGCCATTCACGGTGCCGTACGGCGCGCCGGGCTGGCCCATGAACACCGGGAAGTAGCTGCCCGACTCCTCCCAGCGCGGCCACCCGCTCACGGTGCCGCCGTCCACGTAATCGCCCATGCCGCCGCCGAAACGCACGGCGTCCGCGATCACGTATTTCGACGCGTCCGAACCCTGGTTGGAGATCTCGACCGCTCCGCTGGTCGTGTTGCGGCCCGCGGCGAAGTGGTACATCCCGAGAAAACGCCACGTGTTCCCGTCGCGCTGCATGTTGATCACGTGCGTGGTCGTGCCGCCCGTGTGCTTCACCCGCACGATCGCATCCGTGGACCGGTTCGAGGCGCTGGGCGTCCAGACGTACACGGAGTAGTAGTCCGCCGCCGGGATGTCCGGCGTGTACGTCGCCACCGCCGTCTCCGTCGCGCTCACGGCGCTGTACTGGTAGTTGCTCCCGTACCACGTGCCCGCCCCGGTGCTGTTCGTCCAGCTTCCGGATGTCGTGTAGCTGGGCGCGCCGTCCGTGTTGTCAATGATCACCATGTTCGTGTTGAAGTCGCGCTCGCGACAGGTCCACACGTTCGCGCCGGCGTTGTGCAGATAGCGCGCCAGGTGGTTCAGCACGGCTTCGCCGTTGCTCAGGTCCTCGATGAGCCCGCCCCAGTTGCCACGCTGCGTCGCCCACCGGCTCAGCGTCGATGCGTAGTACCAGCCGTGCCCCGGACTGAGGAACACCGTCTTGCCCGACAGCGCCCCAGCCGGCTTGCCCGGGTTATAGGTGGGCGACCCGCCTGCCCGCTCATCTGCCGGCCACTCGTAGACCTCCGGCTCCGGCTTGTTCAACTCGCCCGCAGGCCGCGGGAGATAGTCCGGCAGCGGCCGATAATCGGCATCCGGGTCGCCAGCCGGCCGCGCGAAGACCATGAAGGTCGTGAGCCCGTCCACCACACGGAGCCGCTCCACCTGCTCGCCGATGATGCGTTCGCATTCAGCGCCGGACATTTCCGCGAGAAACGTATCGGGCAGCGTCAGCCAGACTCCGACCCACGGCCCCTGGGCGTCCACGCGGTCGAGCTGCGTACCCGGTGGCAAGGCCGATGGGGCCGGGCCGGCGGCGTCGGCGAGCGTTCCAGCGACCCAGGCCTGCGCCAAGGACTCGGCGCGGTCCGTATTGGGTGAGTCCGCCGCCAGCGCAGTGGTCGCGATGACCATTACCAACATCCCCGCGGCCACGACGGTGAGACGCTTCCGACCGCCATTCACGGCATTCTGCATGGTGTGCCTCACATTATTGGAATCGACTTCGGCGGGGCCGGGCGGACGGGAATGCCCACCGGCGCGCCACCGCTCCGTCTTGGCGCGGGCTTCTCTCGCGTTCCGCAACCCAGCGCGCGCGATTATACCCGATTATTCGGCCTGATTCTCGACGTGACTCCGCCGTCCAAACCGATTTCATGCGCGTCGGCGGTGCCTCATCGACAGCGACGCCGCCAGCAGCAGCCCCAGCGCCGCCGTCGGCTCCGGCACCGGCGTCAGCAGAAACGCGTGCCAGCCGTCCATCCGCAGACCGTAGCCGACAATCTGCCCAGCATCGTTGATGCCGCGCGCCTCGCGCAGCCGAATCCAGCCCGAATCGGCGGGAATGAGTGCATTCAGATCGCGGACCCCATGGGCCGCGTCCCACACGAACGCGACGCCCTCACTCTGCGCATCATCGGCAAAGCCAACCGCCACCGGCGACGCCGCGTTGTTGATCCCCCACGGAATGATCGTGTCGCCGCCGAGATTGCCGAGGTCCTGCAACCCCTGCTGCTCGTCCCACAGGAACGCGGTCATGTACTCGGCGTACGAGGTGCTGAAGCCGATGACCTGGCCGGCCTCGTTGATCGCCTGGGCCGAACTGGCCCGTGCACCCGCCGGCCCGAGCGGTACCAGCTCTCCGCCGTCGTAGATGAACGCGCGCATCTGCTCATCCCCCTGGTTGTCCGCCCGCGTGGTGGCCCAGCCCACGATGTGCCCCGCGGCATTGATGTCGAGCGCCTCGCTCTGCGTGCCGCCGAACGTGCCCAGGTCGAACGGCTGGTTGGTGGCGTCCCAGATCGTCGCGTGCGTCGAACCATCGGCCAGCTCGGACCAGCCCACGGCCACGCCGGCGTCGTTGATGCGGTTGGCATTGCCCGCCTCGCCGCCCAGCGCGCCGAGATAGACCATGCCCATCCACGGGTCGTAGCGGAACGCGTGCGCCCCGCCGCCGGGCAGCACGTGCGAGTGCCCGACGATCTGCCCGGATTCGTTGATGCCCCACGCCTCGCTGAACAAGCCGCCCAGCGTGCCGAGATCGTCGGGCGTCTCCGGCTTCAGCCAGCGCACCGCATGAAACCACCCGTCGGGCGCCTCGGCACGCCCCGCGATGACGCCGGCATTGTTGATGTCATACGCCCCACTCTGCGTCCCGCCGAGCTCACCCAGACTGGTAATGAAATACTCGACTTCAGCCGCCGCCGGCGCAACCACGGCGAGGACGCCCAGCAGGCAGACGAGGCAATGGCGGTGGCTCAACCGAGGCAGCGTTCGTATCGGTGTCATGTGGGTCGTACCTCGCATGGGGCGCGTGGCGTCACGAGGGACCAGGCACGGGCTCCCTCCATAGGTATATGCGCACCGGAACGGGGGGGTCAATTGGGGGTGGTGGATCCGCGCGGCGCCGACGCCACGGCTCCTTCGGCCGAAACGACTGGACAGCGCAACACCCGATCGGGATCAGATTGCACGTCGCCCCGCTCCCCTCACAGCGCACCGGCACGCGGACCGAGCGCTCGGGCGGTGCACACACCAGAACCCGCTTCTTGGGCCGCGTGCTCTCAAAGCAGAACGGGCGGTCAGCGCCCGGCTGACCGCCCGCTTGCTCCGTTATCTACGGCTCATTTGAGCTGAACCGGCTTAGGCTCACCGCGAGCGGCGGAGCAGCAGCACACCCAGCAGCGCCAGCGCCGCCGATGCCGGCTCCGGCACGGCCAGGACGGTGTCGATCTCGGTGTCGCCATCGTAGAAGTAATACTGGTTCTGGGCCAGGCCCGTGGTGGCACCAACCAGGTCCACGGGGTAGCTGAATACCCAGCGCGAGGTCCAATCCTCGGTTACGGCCGGGGTCATGCCCAGGTCGTAGACCTCGACCAGTGTGCCCTTGACCCACGTTGCGCCGCCATTGTCCGAGCCCCACAGGGTCGCCTCGAGCGACTCGTGCGGCACGGGTGCGTGGTCGATCGCCGGCACCAGCAGAAAGTCGGTCCCGCGCGCACCGAATTGCCAGATCGTCGCGTTCGCCGAGGACGTCGGCCCGGAGTTGGTTTCGTGCACCCACTCATAATCCACGAAGTCGCCGGCCAGCGGCGGATTCGTCGCCGGCGTCGTGTAGCTGTAGTCGACGAACGGATTGAGCATGTACCCGGTCCCGTCCGGGCCGCTGATAATCTGGCCGCTGATGCCCGCGGGGGCATAGCCGGTGTTGTGGATCGCGCCAAGATCAGTGTACACATCGGCCAACGCCACACCCGGAAGCACACTCAGTGAAGCCAGAGCAACAACCAAAGCACTTGTACGCATCTTCATCACATTCCTCCTGTAGAATGCAGCTCCATTTACGAACCGACAGCGCCCGCGCGCGACCTACAAGGCCGCGTTCGCACACCGTGCTGCACCCGGTGTCGCCCGTTTCTGGCGGGCGCTGACTGAACAATGGACAATAGGAAATTGGCCGCCCGATCGCGGCGTGCGCAACTTCTCGTCCCGAACACACTGAAGCATAGGCGCGTTCGCGCGAGATTCAAGTTGACGCGCCAACCAATCTCACGAATCCGCCCGGCCGAGAGTGACTACCCGGGGCTAGCCCACCCTCGCCGCTGTTCCTGCGGATCCACTAAGTTTGGCTGTCCCGGACGGCCCGAAACATGGCGAGGATATTGTCCGTCGGCGTGTCGGCCTGGACGTTGTGGATCGCGCTGAACACGTAGCCGCCGCCCGCACCGAAAACGTCGATCCGCTCGCGGACCTCGCGGTACACCTCCTCCGGCGAACCGAAGGCCAGCGTGTGCTGCGTGTTCACGCCGCCGCCCCAGAAAACCAGCCGGTCGCCGAATTCGCGCTTGAGCCGGCGCGCGTCCATATCGGCGGCCGAGCACTGCACCGGGTTGAGGATGTCAAACCCGGCGTCGATGAACTCGGGAATCAGCTTGTAGACCGACCCGCACGAATGGATGAATGTCCGCCACCCGGACCGCTCGTGAATGAGGCGATTCAACCGGGTGTGGAACGGCTTGAACAGTCGGCGATACATCGCGCTGGACAACATCGGCCCGGTCTGCATGCCGAAGTCGGTGCCGGTCAGCATCGCCACCTGCACACGGTCGCCGAAGATCTCGATGAGCGTCGCGATGTTCTGCTCGGCACATTCGCACTGCCGCTCGAACACGGCCTCGATGTATTTGGGGCGCTTCGCGAGTGACGCGTACCACAGCGCCACATCGCGGATGCCGCGCGGCTGCTTGACGAACGTCGCCGGCACGAGGGCGATGTCGCCGAAACCCGCGCCGGGGATCGTCAGGACGGCGCCGCACGCGGGTCGCGTGTCGAGCCACGCGGCCATTTCCTGGTAGTACGCCCGATCCTCAGCACTCAGCACGCCAAATTCTTCCATGTTGTCGGCCGGGTCGAGCCGGGCTTCATCGAGCGGCTGCTGGCGGATGATGGCATCGAAGAAGTGGCCACCCTTCGGCATGCGCCCGCTCGCCGGCACGCCGGTGTCGCCGCCCGGAAAGCTAAGCCAGTCGCCCGTCGCCGGATCCACGGTGATCCGCAGGCCGCCGGGAATCAGGACCTCGGTGCCGTCGAACAGTGCGCACGGCTTCCAGTCGCCTTGCGGCGTGCCGAACATGTTGAGCCGCGGCGCGATGCCCACCACGTCGATCTGCAAGGCGGCGCGCAGCGCCGCGTCGATCTCGCCTAGCATCTGGTACGGTTCGCTCACGCGCACCCGCAGCTGCGCTTCGCCGAGCACGGCCCGCCGCAAGCGCGTGACCGCCGATACATGTATCCCGGTGACGGACGTGGCCCCGAAATCCACGCACACGCGGTCCGGTTGCCGGTGCTCCAGCGTGGCCGCCAGTCGCTGTCTGCCGTTCATGGTTCTCCAACCCGCGTGCCGGCGCTGCGACTCACCAGAACACGACGAAAAAGGCGACGACCGCCGCGATTACGAACCCGCCGAGCACCATCGCGAGCGGCGAGGAGGCCGCGTTGAAATCCGCCCGCACGGGGATCTTGCGCGGCTCCGGCAGCGGTGCGGCCAGCGTCATCATCCACATGATCAGCGCCACCGCCACGAATGTCAGCAGCATGCGGACCAGGTAGTGCAACTCGTGCTGCGTGCCCGCGCCGCAGAACAAGTGCAACCCTCCGTAGATCGGCGCGCTGACCAGCAGGGCCACCACGCCCGCCGTGCGCGGCGCGCGCGGCAGCACAAAGCCGACGACGAACGCCGCGACGATGCCCGGCGAGATATACCCCTGAAATTCCTGGATGAAGTTGAACACGCCCTTGAACTGGGGGTGCGCAATCGCGGGCGCCAGCAGGCAGCCCGTAATGACGAACAGCAGCGTCAGCCCGCGGCCGAGCAGGACCAGGCTGCGCTGCGACGCCTGCGGCTGCCAATGCCGGTGATACAGGTCCATCGTGAAGATCGTCGCCGCCGAGTTGAGCATCGACGCCAGCGAGCTGATCACCGCACCGGCGATCGCGGCAAACAGGAAGCCCCGCACCCCGATGGGGATGAGGCGACGAATCAGCGTCGGATACGCCTCGTCCGTGCTGCCCAGCGTGCCGCCGTACAACTGCTGCGCCATGATCCCGGGCAGCACGATCGCGAACGGCACCAGCAGCCACAGGGCGGCGGCGAACACAATGCCGAGCTGCCCTTGCCGCAGATCGCGCGCCGCGAGCGTGCGCTGGACGATGAACTGATTCAGACCGCAATAGTAGACAATCGGAATCCACATGCCCGCCAGCACGCCGGTCCACGGCAGCGTCGGATGATTGGCCGGCAGAATCATGTGCAGCCGTCGTGCGTTCTGCTCAAAGAACGCGCCGGCGCCGCCGCAGGCCTGCATGCCCAGGAACATCGTGATCAGGCCGCCGATCATCAGCGCGGCGCCCTGGAACAAATCCGCCCACGCGATCGCCTTGAGTCCGCCCCACACGGTGTAGATCGTCGCGATCCCCCCGATGATCCAGATCGCGTGCGTCAGCTCGAGCCCGAAGATCGTCTTCAGCGCCAGCCCGCCGGAGTACAGCACGGCCGTGATGGTGACCGTCACGTAAATGACCGTCGTGAACAGCGCCATGATGCCGCGTGCGGCGGCGTTGTAGCGGTACTCCAGGTACTCCGGCATCGTATAGATGCCCGCCTTCAGGAAGCGCGGCAGAATCGTGAACGCGATGATGACGATCCCGATCGAGCCGGTGAGCTGCCAGGCGCTTACGGCCAGACCGACGTCCCCGGCAGACTGCCCCGCCATGCCGACAAATTGCTCGGTTGACAGGTTGGCGGCGACGATCGAAAAGCCGATCAACGGCCACGTGAGCCCACGGCCGGCCAGGAAATAGTCCTCGCAGTTCCTTTCGCGCCGGCTCTTGACCAGGCTGATGCCGACGACGAACGCGAAGAACGCCAGGAAGATCGCGACATCCAGCCACTCCAGACTCACGTCACCCACGCCTCCCGCGTACTCACCGCGTTACCGCCGACAGCCCCGGGCTCCGGCCTGCGCATCCGGTGTCTGCGCTCGCCGGCCAGCCGTGGCACTCTACCGGTGAGCCCCGCGCACCTCAAGGTTGCCCGTGGACCCGTCGCTGCAACGACGCGCCACCGACGCCCGCGGCCGCTAGCGCATGCACTCGACCGCGAAATCGCGCAGCACGTGGCTCTCGTCGAATTTCAACCGCAGGTCATCGTACTGCTCGTACGACTGGCCCACCGACAGGATGTAACCCACGCCGCTGGAGCGCGAGCCGCGCGAGATCCGCCAGCAAAGCATCACCCCGTCGGGCACGTCGATTTGCTGCGTGGGCGTGCCCCAGCGCTTGATGTAAGTCTCGACCGTCTCCACGCCGACCTCCGCCCGCAGCTCCTCCTCGTAGCGCTGCACCGCTTTCTTGTCACGCGTCGCGGCGCAGCCCACGAGCGCCAGACTGACGGTCACGATGGCGAAACCGTAGAAGAATCGCATATCACCTCCCGGCGTCCGCCGAAAGCGCGCGCCTGTGTCAATGTGAAAACCCCGCCGACCGCCGTACTGGCCGCCGTGCCGCCGATGTTCCGCCGTGGCCGGCACCTGCGCGTGACACCGTCGCTGGCAGGTCATCTGCGGCTCCCTGTATCGCTGGCCCGTCACTTCCACGCGGCCGCCCGCCGGCCCGCCGCGTCCACGACGTACGGCGCCCACGCCAGTACGACGGCGCGGACCGTAATGTCGCTCTTTTTGGGTTTGACCATGACCGACTCCAGCGGCTCGCTCGCCGGATCCACCCTGGCGCCCGCTGCCGCGACCTCGGCCTCAAACCGGGCCTGCAGCTCGGCGAGCTGGCTCTGGAGTGCCGTGACGTTCTCCTCGGCGCGCGCCACGTCCTTGGCTTCCTGCATCGAGCGCCCGACGCCGCGCATCGCCGTCGTGGCCTTGCCCACGCTGCCAGCGCTGACCGCCTTGCGCCCCAGAAAACCGGACAGGAGCGCGGCCCCAAACGAGAGCGCCGTCTGAAACTTGGCCTGCTTGGCCTGCGCCTGCTGTGTCTCCACGACCTGCTGCGCCCGGCGAATCCGGTCCTGGAGTGTCGCGATCTTCGGGGCGTACTTCTGGCGGAGCTGCTCCGCGAACCCGTCGCGCTGCTCCCGGGCAGCCTGCCCCAGCCGCACGCGGAAATCACGCTCGCTCTCACCCGGCTTCGACACTTCCCTGAGCGCGGCACTGCGGTAGAGCTCGAGCTTGCACGACCGGTAGAGCACGTCCGCCAGGTTCTTCTTCCACTCGTCGTAGGACTTCACCTTTGAGCAGTCCGCCGGCAACTCGGCAAAGGTCGCGCCGGCGGCCGGGGCCGCGTCAACATCCGACTCGGCAACCTCCGCCGGCATGTACGCGTCCCATTGCACCGGCACCGGACCGTCGCCCACCGGCACGAGGCCCGACACCGACTGCTCACTGTCCACTCCCAGTTTGGTGTCGCGAAAGTACACGTTCGCGAAGCCGAGAATCATCGGAGCGTACTCCAGCGCTGCGCCCGCGGCCGCCGCGGTTCGCAACGGCAGAAAATACTGCCGGATCTCCGGCGGCAGCACCGGGCGCTGGCGCGCACCACCCACGGACTCCGGCGTTCCCGGGCGCGGCGCAGCCTGCGGCGGCACGACGGCCGGGCCGACGCGCGCCGGCTCCGGGGTCATCCCCGGCAGGCCCTGCGCCCGGCGCGCGGCCGTCAGCGCCTTGATGTGATCACGGGTCAACGGACCCCGCAGATACGACAGGCACCAGCGCGTCTCGAACACCACCGGCCCGCGCTCGTGCACGTTGTTCATCAGGAACACCCGCTGGGGTAGCGCTGCCAGGGTGCGTTGCACGGCGGCGCGGTCGAAGCCGGCCGCGGCCTGCGCCGACGCGCCCTGCAGCCCGTCCAGCACGCGGGCCGCGTCCTGCTCCGTTTGCAGCCGGCCGATGAACCATGTGCCGGCATTCGCGAGGCCCTTGTAGTCCAGGTCAACCGGGTTCTGGGTCGCCAGCACGACACCGAGCCCGAGCGCGCGGGCCTGCTTCATCAATGTCAGCAGTGGCGCCTTGCTGGGTGGGTTGGCCACCGGCGGACAGAAGCCGGCGATCTCATCCATGTACAGCAGCGCCCGCAGACTAGTCGTACCGGATTGGCGGCGGACCCAGCCAAGCACCTGGTTCAGCAGCAGCGCGACGAAAAACATTCGTTCGGCGTCGGAGAGGTGGGCGATCGAGAGGATCGACATCCGCGGCTTGCCGGCCGGGCTGTACAACAGCGCGCCGACGTCCAGCGGCTCACCTTCCATCCAGCGCGCGAAGCCCGGCGCCGCCAGGAGGTTGTTGAGCCGCATCGCCAGCTCAAACCGCTCCGTCCCGGGATAGAACGCCTCCAGCTCCAGCATGCCCACGCGCGTGAACGGCGGCGCCTGCACCTCCTGGATGATCGCGCCCAGGTCCAGGTCGCGACCGGCCGACCACGCCGTGCTCAGGATCTGCGACAGCAGGATGTGCTCGCGGCTGCGGACCGGATCGGCACTGACCCCGACCAGCCCGAGCAAGCTGCTCACCGTGGTCCCGATGCGCTCGCGGAACAGCTCCGCGTCATCGATCAGGGCCTCGTCGGGCGCGGCGAAGGACGCGACGATCGAAAGTGGCAGCCCGGCCGTCGATCCCGGTGTGTAGATGGCGAAATCGGCCGCGTCGCGCAGCCGCGCAATCCGCGCTTCGTCCTGCCCCCACTCCGCCAGGCCGGCCTTCCATCGCTCGGCCTGCTGTTGGGCAAACTGCACCGGCGTCAGACCTTTCGTCGCGGCTTCGCCCTCGTTGACCCACGGCAGCAGGTCCTCGCCACGCAGCGGCGCAAACGTCAGCAGAAGGTTCCCGAGGTCCCCCTTGGGATCCAGGATCAACGCCGGGATGCCGTCGATGGCAGCTTCTTCCAGCAACCCAATGCACAAGCCCGTCTTGCCACTGCCGGTCATCCCGACGCACACGGCGTGCGTGACCAAGTCTCTGGAATCGTACAGCAGGAGTTGGTCTTCACGGCGCCCCGCGGTCAGATCGTACGTTTTGCCAAGATAGAAGCTGCCCAACTGCTCGAAGACCTGCATGCGTGGCCTCCTCCAGCCGACCCCGCCCGACCACGGCCAGTGCGTGCGCAGCAGGAATTGTAGCGGACACCCACCCAGGCGTCTGCCCCGCGTGCGCCTGGGTTCGGACGCGCGTCCCCCGGCGCCGCCGCGGGACCAGCGCACCGAGAATGACCGCTAGCTGTGACGCCGATTCAATCGCCACGCGCTCTTCAGCCCCACCAGCGACATCAACGACAGCGTCAAGCCCATCGTGATCCCGGCCCCGCACAGCGCGACCGGCAACGGCGTCAGCACTGCGCCTGGCCCGCCCTGCAGCTCCTGCGCACCCGCGACAGCCCCGCTTGAGTCACCGTTCTGCTGGTCACCATTCACGCCCGAATCCCCCGCGTCGTCACCGCCGGACGATTCATCCTCTTCCGCCGACAAGCCCGAAGTCTCCCAGACAGTCGAACTGCCGTCGGCCGGCTGCCCCCCACCGCCCTCCGCGTCGCCGCTTTCCGGATCGGTGTTCGGGCCTACATCCACTCCCTGATCAGAGCAGTCCGGAACGCCATCGCCATTGGCATCCGCGTCGTCCACGCCGCAACCGCACGCGCCCGGCGCAACCTTGTTCGGGTCGTTCGGGCATTCATCCACGCAATCGAGCACGCCGTCCGCGTCGGAGTCCACGTCCGCCACTCCGCAACCACACGCGCCCGGCTCGACCTTGTTGAAATCGCCCGGACAATCATCCACACAGTCCGGCGTTCCGTCGCCATCGTTGTCTTCGGTGCAGCTCGGCTCGGGGCGAACCCAGAACTTAGCGAACACGTAGGCACGGTCATTGGCGCTCAGGAGCAATCCGACTTGCAGACTGCTGCTGCTGACGGCGCAGCCCGTCAATCGATAGCCCGCGGGCGGATCGGTCTGCGTGCTGGTCGCCATGCCGCCGACGCCGCTCGCGACCCCGCCGACCAGGCCGGTGAAAGTGGTGCCCGCCGGCACAAGACCGTTGAGCTGGGCCAACACGATGCCGGTGCCCGGTGGGCCCAGCGCGGCGACAGAGGCACCGTTATCGTCCAGATCGCTCGCCGTCAGTGACCCGGTCGCTTGGCCCTCGGCCACGGCTGCACTCAGCTCCGGAAAAAACAGCTCCGCGGAGCTGACCACGAGCTGCGTGTCGCTGCTGCCGGCGTCCACCTCGAAGACGAGATTGAGGCGGCAGTGACGCCGATTCGTGACGCTGGCGCTGCGCAGCGTGCACACGGTGTTGCCGCTGGTCGGATCGACGATCGGCATCGGCGCCGGCAGCGCCCACGCGAGCTTCTGGTATACCGGGTCCCACGTGCCGTCCTCAAACCTGACGACATAGGTGCCCGACCCGGATTGATTGCTCGCCTGGAGCACAAAGACCTGCTCGGAGCTGCCACCCAGCGCGCTGCCGCTCACACCCAGTGCCGCCAGCAAGACCGCCACAGCGCGAATGCCAGGCACCGATCGACAATCTGACGTTATCTTAAGGCTCGTCATCGAAGTGACTCCTCAAGCTGCCCAGAGTCGGCAATCTGGGCACATTACATAGTTTTCAAACCAAGCGTTCCCCCGCCAAGCCAGGCGGAAACTCGCAGAATGTGGGCCGCTGGGTTTCGACTGGGACGCGGCGCTTATCGGGAGTTGCGCACGCGCGGGCGAAAAAAAGGCTACGCGCCATCCGCGCGCCCACCGGCGGTCATTCTCACGCACCGTCCCAGCCCGCACCGCAACTGCGACCCGTGCCCACCGCCTTCGCCTCTGCCGACAGGTCCGCCCAACGGTCGTGCTCAGCGCGGCTCGAACGATCGGAGGTATCTCACGATCTTCGGGCGCGTGGCACGATCGTAACCGGCCGAGAAATGATCGCCCCAGCGGATATAAATGAACTTCAGCGGCGGAAGATCACGCCGCCCCGCCCGCCGCAGCTCGCGATAGCGCGCTTCGACGTGCCGCGTGTTCGCGGTGAAGTACACCCAGTCCCAGACACCATGCACAAACAGCGTCGGGTTGCGAAACCGCCACACCTGGGCCACCGCGTCCAGCTTGTACCACGCGACGGAGCCCGGCGGCCCGTACGCGGTCAGCGTGTCGGCCAGTTGACAGAAGCCGGCGTTGTTGGGGAACCGCGCCACCAGCCAGCGATAAAGGCCGTGGAGGGCCTCAAACTGCACGGGGTCCGCCAGTCCACACAGGGACACCATCGCCGTGACGCGCCGGCGCGGGTTCAGCAGGTTCACCAGCGTGCCGCCCGTCGAGTAGCCAACGACGTAGACGCGCTGCACACCCAGGAACGCCTGCCCCTCGGATTCGAGCCAATCCAGTATGGCCTCGGTCTGGGCCAGGTCCTCGCCCCCGTAGGGCGTTCCACATTCGGCCAGCACCGGTGCGTACACCAGGAAACCCGCCCGCCGCAGATGAATGCCGAAGTCCTGGTAGAAATCGAGCGTCGCCGCGTACCGACCGAGGGGGTCGAACGTGCTCGCACCGGCCAGCAAGACGACCAGGCCGCCGTGGTGCGGCTCAAGCGAGAGAAACCCGCCGATACTGTCGGCACCGTCGCCGCGCGTGATGGTCAGCCAGTGGGCGTCGCCCACGCCGTCGATCTTCTGGAGCGTGGCGAATTCGGACGCCCGGAGGTCGCGCCGTTTCGCCGGGGGCACGGCGGGGACATGCGCGTTGTCGACCAGTATGTCGCCGCAGCCCGTCAGGCTCAGCAGCAGGGCCAGCGGGAGAAGACGAAGCACCATGCAACGAATCCCTGGGACGCCATCAAGAGACACGCGACCACGCGCAAGTTCACATCGAGCGATTGTACTGGCCCGGCCGGATACGAGGTAGAACGACCGTGTGAAGCCTGGTCCGAAGCCCTCACGGAAGCGTCGCGACATTGTGGCCCTGCTCCGATGAACCAGCGCGCTTGCGAGCATGGACCTGAGCGGCTGTGCGCACCATCCACGCGCCGGGCTGCGCGGCGCGCTCACCGCGCGCGATACGTGATCAGGTCGGAACTGTGCTTTTTCGGCAACGTGATCCGGAACTCCCGGGCGAGTTCGGCGCCGGTGAATGTACCCAGCAACCCCGTCGAGTCGGATACCACCTCGTACCGCGTGTTCGGCTGAAGGCCGCGGAGCGGCGCATCCACGGCCGGATACGGGCTCTCCGCCCGGCGGAAGACCAGCACCAGCCCCTCGTCCAGATCGGCCCGATGGTATTGCGCGCCACTCCAGTCCGTGCGGTCCCGCGAGTAGGGCAGCAACGGATACCACGCCCCGATCAACAGGTGACGGACCGCGAAATAGCGCTCAGCAAGCTTCTTCGCCCGGGCGTGGTCGAAGTCCGGCGCGTCGGCGATCCAGCCGAGACACAACGACGACGCCAGCGTCGAGTGAAACGAGTAGTCGTCGAGCCGATTGAGGTGGGCGACGACGGTGCTGTTCGGCAGGTACTGACTGACGCCCCACAGCGCGGCCTGGTCCGTATCGTCGTCAAACCAGTAGTCGGTTTTCTGATGCACATGCATGCGCATGATGGTCTCAAGGTCGATTCGATGGCCTCC
Source organism: Phycisphaerae bacterium (assembly GCA_017999985.1). NCBI lineage: Bacteria > Pseudomonadati > Planctomycetota > Phycisphaerae > Phycisphaerae bacterium. Next base: position 150,992 of record JAGNKU010000011.1, read on the forward strand.
CCCGGCACACTCCTCACGCACGCCATCGGGCCATACGGCCGCGAGGCGATCCCAGTACGCGTACAGCCCCTCAACGTACTTCATTTCCGTGACGCCCTGGCGGTCGGGCGCATCGCTGAAACGCCAGTACGGCAACGGATCGATCGTGAAATCCTGCCGGTAGAAACGAAAGCCCGGCAGGTCCATGTAGCCCTTCACAATGTTGAAGAAGTGCTCCCGCGCGGCGGGCAGACCGAGATTGAGCAGATACGTGTCGTCATCGCCCTCCTGGCGGCGCAGCAGCCACTCAAGATGCGCCTTATGGAGATCGGTGTGGGCGACGACGCGCTCCGGCTCGAACCAGAGGCCGTAGATCATGCCTCGCGCGCGTGCGGCCGCTGCCACCGGGCCCATGCCCTCGGGATACGCATCCTCGCGCGGAGTCCAGTTGCCGGCGCCGTGCGGCCAGCCGCCGCGGAACCAGCCTGCGTCGGTCAGCAGCGCCTCGAGACCGAGGGGCGCGTACGCATTGATCAGCGCAATCTGATTGGCGGCATTGCATTCGTTCAGCCAGCCGCCGCCGCGCGTGAAGCACGTGTTGCAGAAAAGCAGCGGGAGGACCGGCCGGTTGTCACGCTTCGCCGCGTAATGCTTGTAAATCAGCTCGCGAAAGCGGGCGTTCGCGTCCCAGCTCTCGCCCTCCCAGAACAGCACGAGCATCCGCGGCATCCGCACGCGCTCGCCGGGCCGCAGGCGGAAGTGCGTCCGCTCGAGGCCGGCGGTCAGGCGCAATGCGCGGCCGTCCGGACAACTCAACTCGGCGGCCCAGCACCCGGACCACCCGACGGCGACGATCGCGGACCCGCGCCCCGTGTCGATCTTGAAGAACGGGAAGTCGACCGCGCTGGAATGCCCCGTGCCGGCGGTCAGGCGCTGCGGATGCGCACGGTCGACCGTCACGTTGCACGCCGCGAACTGCGCCGGCGTCGGGACGCCGCCGTTCGTGCGGTGCAGGCGATATGGCACGCTCGTGGAAAGCGGCGAATCGAGCAGCAGATCGCACACGTTGACATCCTGGATGATGCCGGTATCGCTGTTCCCGGTGTTTTCCAGGTACAGCAGCCACTCCGCGGCGGGGAAGTCGGCGTAGCGGGTGACCTCGTACGTGACTTGCAGCCCCGTATCAGGATCCGTCCAGCGCACAGTCTCCCTGGATCGATCGGCATGGGGAGCAGCACCGGCTGTTTCGTGCTTCCACCCGCTCAACAACTCGGCGACAGGTCGGCCCGCGTAGGTAAAGGAGAACGGAAACGGCGGGCGCGCGCGGTCGCGGGCCGCGCGCGCCAGGTCGTCAAGCCAGTATTGCCGGCCGCTCTTCGTGGTAATCTGCGCTTCCGCCCAGTCGGCGTGATCGCACGCCGGGCCGTCGCCGCCGTCCCCGACTTCCAGGTCGAGCTCACGCATTCCGTCGCTGCGGACGTCCACGCGCTGCGCCTCCTCGCCGCCGCGCGCCGCCTCCGAACGATAGAGGCCCCGCGTGTCGCCTGTGACCGTGAACGTCACCGCTCCGGCGCCGCCGGTCGTGCGCTCGTTGTGGTCGACACCGACCCACGCGGAAAAAGCGATCATCGGTTCTTCCGACGTCACGCGAATGCGGCTGATTGAGTGCGTGCCGAGACCACGCGCGAACGTCCGACTCCCGATGCGCAGCGGCGTCCGCAGCACCGATTGTCCCAGCTCGAGCGCCTCGAAGTCCTGACGCACGAGCTCAAGACGCGGGCCCGTTGGCACGACCGCGCCCGGGTCGCGGAACGCCATGACTTCATCGCGCCACACGCCTGTTCCTTCGCGAGCACCGGCGACCAGCGCCGGTCCCGCCAACCCCGCCGTGATCGCAAACGCAAACGCTGTCCTCACGCTGGCCGTCCTCCGTGCTCGCTTGCGAAATGCGCTGCGGGTTGCGGTGCAGAGGCGACAATCGTTGCGAGCGGTCAATCCCGCCCGGCAATTCGCGGGGCCCATTTCGGCCTCAGCTTCGCCACGTCATCGCGCCCGGCGCAGCCACCATGCTGACACTGCGACCTGTTGCGCATCGCCACGGAACCCATCGCATCGCCCTACGATCGCCGCGAACGGGTACACGAATTGTGGGCCGCGGACGACATGCGGGTCAAGCCTCATCGCGCCAGCCGACGGGCGGTGTCCGGTGGCTCCCGCGCGCCCCGATGCAGACGGACCGCCGGCACCGAATTTCGCCGCCCATGCCGTCCGCAGCGCGCTACAATGCCGCATGTTCGACGTTCGGACGCGCGACCGGACAGCGCTCGAACGTAGTGGCCGAGTTTCAGAACCAAGTGGAGGAAGGAACATGCTCAGGAATCTCAGTAGCACAGTGGTGATATGCGCCCTCGTCTCATCAGCCCAGGGCAGCCCGACTCTCGACGGCGTTCGCGACGCGTCCTACGGCTCCGCAGCGGCAGTGCAGACGGTGCAGACCGGCTTCGGCGACGCCAACCCGAGCGGCGGCAGCGAGCTCGACGCCGCCTACGCCCGCGTCGAAGGCGGCACCCTGTACCTGCTGCTCACCGGCAACCTCGAGAGCAACTTCAACAAGCTAAATATCTTCATCGACTCGCAGGCCGGCGGGCAGAACGTCCTGCAGAACAACGCCAACTCCGGCGGGAATAACCCCGAGAACGACGGCTGGGCCGGCAAGTACGCCGGCTTCACGTTCGACACGGGCTTCCAGGCCGACTACCTCCTGATCCTGCGGAATGGCTTCTCCCCCGGCGCCCGCTTCGACATCGACTACGCCGTGGTCGGCGGCGGCCTCGGAAACTACCTGACGGCGGGTGATGTCTTCGCCGGCTCGCTCGTCGGCGCGAACGCCGCCGCCCTGCCCAACGGCATCGGCGTCGCCTTCGACAACAGCAACGTCGCGGGCGTCACCGGCGGCAGCGACGCCGCGAACCAGGCCGCTGCGGCCGCCGTCGCGACCGGCCTCGAGCTGTCGATCCCGCTCGCGGCGCTGGGCAACCCCGTCGGCGCGTTCAAGATCAGCGCCATGATCAACGGCAGCAACCACGACTACCTGTCGAACCAGTTTCTGGGCGGGCTGACGCCGCCGCAGGGCAATCTCGGCGGCGACGGCGCGGGCGGCTTCAACGGAACCGTCGGCCAGATCAATCTGAATAGCTTCGCCGGCGACCAGTATTTCACGGTGGTGCCCGAGCCCGCCTCGTTGGCGCTGCTCGGCCTGGTGTGCCTCGTTCGGCGCCGCGCTTGAGTCGTTACGGCTCAGCATGGCCGCGTTTCGGCGGGCGTGCGGACCTACACGCGCGACGACTGAGCGCCGTTCGTCCGCACACCTCGTGCAGCCGCCGATCAGTGCACGTGCGCCATCAGCCCTTCGCCGGCCCCGGCCCGGCTAGCAGGATCAACACGACATCCGTCAGCAGGATGGCGACGCCGGCCCGCCACAAAGTATCGCCGGTCTCGCCGCCGGCGAACACCCCGGCGGCTCCGAAGGCAACGATGCCAGCGAACAGCCCGATGATCTGGATGATCCGCATCAGTGACTCCCTCTGTCGCTGTGACGACGCAGTTTGCGTTTCGCTCCGGGGCCAATCCCGGGCGTGTACAGTGCGATCCACGACTCCGACAGCGGTGCGCCGACGCACGCGCAACGTCGTAGCCGCACGCCCGAGTCGCCCGCTTACCGCAGCGGCTTGCCGCCGTCCGGCGTCGCCCAAGCCGGCGGTTCGTCGTCCGGCCCGGTCGTGGCATGGGTCGTGAGGTCGACGGTCGCAATGACCCGGGACGTGTCGCGCTGCACGAACCACACCCTCCGTCCCGCCTCGTCCCGCCGCGCCTCCACGTTGTCGAACTGCCACTGCCCGCCCGGCACGCCGGCCTTGACCTCGACCGTCTTCACAGTCTGCTCGAAGGCAAGCAGCTCGCGGGGCTTCACGACAACCCGCAAGAGCTCATAGGTACGTTCCGGTTTCCCGGCATCGCGATCCCACGATCGGTCGCACGTCAACTCGATCTCCCGGCACTCATCGAGCCCCGCGCTGCACAGCGTCTTCATCCGGATTTGCGTGGCCGAACTCCCCGACGACGAGCACCCGACAGCCGTGAGCACCAATCCCGCCACCAATGCCGCCACACCGCACTGCGCTGCCTGCCGCATCATGCCTGTCTCCTTGTCTGAGCACCCGACCGCTCGAATGTCGCGCCGCTATCCCGTGCCGCTCACGACCTGTGCCGCCCGCGACCCGTCCGGCGACCGCCGGACCCGACGCGCCCTGAGTGCGTATCTACTTCTGTCGACACCGCCGCGCCCGGTCAACCGGCCCGTACAACTTGCGACAACCGCGACCTGGGTGCTCACATTGTGCCCACCGCGCACACATCTGGCCATCTTCTAAGTCGGGATTGCAACGCGAACCAGCGGACCAGCGTTTCGCTCGCGGCCCCCTTCTAACTGGCGTGCAACTCACCGGCGTCGCATCAGCATGCGCTCCTCTAGGCCCCATTGAGCAGTCCCGGTGACAGCGTCATCATCCTTACGGGTGCGGCTCGGCCCAGCGCCGTGATGGCGTGAGCGCAGCGCCTGCAGGCAGGTCGCAATGAGCGCGAACGGACCCACTCCCCGTCAGACCAGCGGACGGATAAGGGACGCGCGCGGTCGCCGCGTCACGCAACTCGACCCCGTTGCCCTTCATTTGCTTCGCCGCCACGACGTGGTCGCGGCCGACGCACTCCAGGCCATCGCCAACGAAAAGGAGCGTGCGCATCGCGGCCCGGGAACGCGTCGCCTTGGTCGGCGGTCTGTGCGGCGTGTTGCTCGTGGTCAGTTTCTTCACGCACGCATTGATCACCGGCGACATCCGCGACGCGCCGTAAGCGAAAACGGGGAGTTTGCTCTGGTTCTGCTCGGTTCCCTGGATCGTCTGGTTCGTCATCAAACGGAAACGCTTCGGCGCGGTCGCAGCGGCGATGCTCAAGCACCGCCACTGCCCACATTGCGGCTACGACCTGCGTTTGCTGCCCGCCGACCCGGCCAACGGCGCCACGTTCTGCCCCGAATGCGGCTGTGCGTGGGTGCTCGCTGCGGCGGACCATTCATCGATCGGTGCATACGAACCCCCCCGGCGACGGGCATCTCAACGACCTCGCCCGCACCTGAACGGCCCCATTGTCTGACGGGCGCGGCTGGCAGGCCGATGCCATCAGGTCCGGTTGCTCAACCGGTCCCAACTTCGGACGAGGAGGGGATCAGTTTGTGCACACCTGGCCCTCTCTCGTGGCGTGCATCCTACGAAAAACGGACGGTCAGCCTCTGGCTGGCCGCCCGTTTTTCATTGCCATGCGGCTGACTGGAGTCGAACCAGCACGAGCTTATCGCTCACAAGGACCTGAACCTTGCGCGTCTGCCAATTCCGCCACAGCCGCTCGATGTCCGCCGCGGGCCATTGCCAACCCGCCGCGAATTAACCATCATAAGGCATGCCCGGCAGGCGTCAAGCGCCGGGAGCCCTCGCCGCCCTACGCGGCACTTGCGCACGAGCACCAGCACCATGACCCAGGGAAGCCAGCCCGGTCTCTTCAGCCACCCCCGCCACACCGGCCGCCGCGTCGTCGTCACCGGTCAGGTCGGCGTCGACAAGAAACCCTTCATCGAAACCGTCGCGCGCCTCGCCGAATCCCGCGGCCAGGCCGTCCGCCGCTTCCACGTCGGCGACATGATGTACCGCGAGGCGCCCGACGTGCGCCCCGGCCGCATCCTCGACCTGCCCCTCGCGCGCCTCGCGTCGCTGCGCCGCTCCGTCTTCAAGGACATCCTCGCCGAGGTCGACCAGCACGAGACCGTGATCGTCAACACGCACGCCTCCTTCCGCTGGAAGCACGGCCTCTTCCCCGCCTTCGACCACGACCAGATGGTCCCCCTCGACGCCGACCTTTATATCACCCTCGTCGATAACGTCGACGCGATCCACGAACGCCTCACACGCGACTTCGACCTGCCCCACAACCTCAAGGACATCCTCGTCTGGCGCGAAGAGGAAATCCTCGCCACCGAGGTCCTCGCCAGCGCCGTCCACGGCCACGGCTGCTTCTACGTCTTCGCCCGGGGCGTCGAGAACCACACCGTCGAGTCGCTCTATCGCCTGATCTTCAAGCCGGACACCAAGCGCGTCTATCCGTCTTTCCCCATGACCCACGTCATGGACATGCCCGACACGCTCGCCGAGATCGACGCCTTCCGCGCCACCATCGCCGAGCACTTCATCACCTTCGACCCCGGCGACATGGACGAGAAACGCCTGCTCTCCCACGCCGCCACCGCGATGCAGGACGGCAAGACCCGCTTCACCATTCAGGTGCATGGCCGCCCGGTCGAGTTCGACGTCGCCGAGGTCACCAGCGTCGCCCGCGACATCGACGCCCAGATCTACGCCCGCGATTTCAAGCTCATCGACCAGTCCGACATGATTGTCAGCTTCATCCCCGAGCTGCCCAGCGGCAAACCCGGCCTCTCCTCTGGCGTCGAGCGCGAGCTCCAGCACGCCTTCGAGGGCACCAAGGAGGTCTACGTGGTCTGGCAGCCCAAGGTTGACCCATCCCCCTTCATCACCGAGACCGCCACCCGCGTTTTCGCGACCATCGAGGAGCTGCTGGCCCATTTCCAGAGCCTGGGTTACCTCGGCGCCTACCAAAAACCACTCTTCAAGCCCGGCGCCGCCCGCGACCGCGGCCGCTTCGGCTAGCACACTGCCTCGTTCAAAGTGGCTCACAAAACGGGTGGTGCGGGCGTCCCGCCCGTCAGTAGAAACGGGCAAGGTGCCCGTACTACCGGAGTTGCAGCCATTACGGGACGTTGCGCCACCCGTGCGTGCCCGCAACCGCGCACGACTCCGCCCTGGTCACCCGCAACCGCCACGCCCCGCCGCCGTACAAACTGTCGGCGCTCGCTTCGTTAGCTCAACGCTGCCACGCTCGGCGAGCCGGCAGCCGTTGGCTGGAGCGCGGAAAGGCGTACCATGCTCGATGTCGATTGGACCTCCATGAGCCCCGAAGCACTCGACGACGTGCTTGAACATCTGCGGGGTAACGGCGATACGGAGTCCTTCATGCCCTGCCCGGACCTGGTGAAGCTGCTGGAAGACGCCATCGCGCGGGAAGCCTCCGACGTCCACCTGTGCCCCGGATACCCGCCGACGTTCCGCGTCCACGGCCGCCTCCAGTCCATCGGCGACGAAGCCCTGACATCGGACGAGACCCGCCGCATGGTCGAGACGCTGCTCCCCGAGCGCTCGCGCAGCGCGATGGACGCCTCCAAGAACCTGGACTGCTCGGTCTCGCTCCCCTACCGCGGCGGCAACCACCGCTTCCGAGCCAGCGTATACCTTTCGCAGAAGCAGTGGTGCGCGTGCCTGCGCCACATTCCAAGTCAGATTCCGACGCTCGAGTGGCTCGGTTTTCCCGAGGAACTCGCCACACGCCTCGCGTCGCACAGCAACGGCCTCGTCGTCATTACCGGCGTCGTCGGCTCGGGCAAGACCGCCACACTGGCCGCACTGGTCAACCTCCTCCGCCGGGACACTGGCCGCCGGATCCTCACCGTTGAGGAACCCATCGAGTACCTGCATCCGCCGGGACTCGGCGGCATCGTCACGCAGCGCGAAGTCGGCCGCGATGTCGACTCGTTTGCCGACGGCCTCAAGCACGGCCTGCGGCAGGATCCGGACGTGATCCTGGTCGGCGAGATTCGTGACCGCGAAACGGCGCAAATGGCGATCAGTGCCGCCGAGACTGGCCACCTGATCCTAACGACGTTGCATACTCGCGACGCGAAGGGCGCCCTCACCCGGCTGGTCGATATCTTCCCTCAGGATGCCCAGGACGACATCCGCGCCCAGCTCGCCATGAGCCTCCGCTCCGTCGTCTGCCAACACCTCCTCCCCGCAGCCGACGACGGCGAACGCCGGGTGCTCGCGCTCGAGGTCCTCCACGTCAACCAGCAGGTCCAGGTCGCCATCCGCACTGGCAAGATCGAGATGCTCGAGTCCGCGATTCAGACCGGCAAGCGCGACGGCATGCTCAACCTGGACGACGATCTGCAACGCCTGGTCAAGGCCGGCCGCATCGCGCTCGCCACGGCGCGCCGCCTCGCCAAGCAACCGGACGCGATCGTCGGCACCCCCAATGGGTGGACGTAGCGGCAGCGACGTCGGCAACCATTTCCCGAGCTCCGTAAGCGCACAAAGTGCGGTGCGCGAAAATTCGCACCCGGCTCCGCGCGCTGCCTCGACGGGGTGGATTCAGCCTCCCACGGTCGGTATAATGCGGTATCCCGACATCGTTCGGTTCCGGGGAAATCTCGCATTCGCGATAGTACCCTGGAATGTGCGTGCATTTGTGACCGATTGAAGACTCGCAATCTCTGGCTCATCTCTCCGCCTGGAGTGTTCCCAGGCGGGCCGGAGCACTTGGCCGGCGGTCGGGCGCCGTCCGCAGTCGCAGTCACAACTCGAAGGAGGACAAGCGATTATGAAGAAGCTCGGACTACTGTGTACCTTGCTTCTGGGCGCAACGGTTGCGCTGGCCCAGGAACAGGCGGCGCTGCGCGACGTGGGCTTCGCGCAGGTCAGCGCCGGTGTGACCGCCCAGGATGCTCAACCCCAGTTCAACGTCACCGACGAAAACGATTCCGGCCGCGTCATGGCCTGGATCGACCGCAGCAACGCACGCGGCTCACGCTCCGGTGAATCATGCCCTGAAGGGTCTTACTACGGTCAGGATGCCGACCCGAGCTGCAACGGGTTTTGGTATACCGACCTCAACTTCTGCAGCGGCTCCCTCTGCGGACGCGTGCGTTACGACTCGTTCCCTCCGCCAGGCGTGAGCCCCGTGACCACCCCGATCGGCATCATCACCTGGCGCGGCTGCTTCATCGACAATGCGTCGAGCGGCTGCGACAAGCCGAACGCGACTTTCCGGATCCAGTTCTTCCCGACGGCCACCGGCGGCGGCCCCAATATCGGCGCCGCCTACCCCGCTGAGATCGTCCTGCCGGCTCGCGTCGACACCGGTGAAACCGCCAACTTCGGCAGCGGCAACCCGGCCACGATCTGGCAGTTCACGGCCGTCCTCGAAAACGTGATCCCCCTCCAGACCGGCTGGTTCTCCCTCACGTGCGTCACTCCCGGCGGCCTCTGCTACCACCTGATCGAGGATTCCGGCGAGGGCGACAGCCTGGTCTACGAAGACTGGGAGTCGGATGGCGTCAACCCGGTCGCGCGCTCCGGCGACTGCGACCTGAACTACTGCTTCGCCGAGAAGGTCGTCGGCGCTTGCTGTGACGATCGCACCGCGGAGTGCCTCAATAACAGCAGCGTACAGTACTGCGAAGCGCTGGGCGGCCGCTTTATCCAGAATGGTAACTGCTCCCAGTTCAGCCCGCCCTGCGGCGAAGGCACCGGCGCCTGCTGCTACGATGACGGCAACTGCAATATCACCACCTTTGGAGCATGCGAAGAAACCACTCCGCCGATCTGCTACGGCGACCTCAACTGCGACGGGCAGGTCAGCTTCGCGGACATCAACCCGTTCGTGCTGTATCTATCGAACAACCCCGTCTGGGTCGTGACGTACCCCGGCTGCGGTCCGCAGAACGGCGACATCAACGGGGACAACACCTTCCCGTCCTTCGGCGACATCAACGCCTTCGTCACGCTGTTGAGCACAAACTCACTACCGATCATCTGCGACACGCTCCGCGCTCAGGGCCCCTACTGGGCCGGCCCCGGCACCACCTGCGATCCGTGGCCGACCGGCGCGTGCTGCACCGTGGTCGTCCCGCCCGGTGCGGTGCTGGAGAACGAGCCCGACGATTGCGCGCCCGACGTCTTCAACGGCGGCTGCAATCTCGATACGCCGCTCTTCTCGCCGATCACCATCGGCACGACCGTCTACGGCGAGGCCGCGACGTTCGACGGCACGCGTGACATGGACTGGTACCGCTTCACGATCGGCGGCGCCTCGCCGGTGACCATCAGCGTGGCCGTCGAGGCCGAGTTCGACCCGGTCATCTTCCTGCTCCGCGCAGGTCCGGGCGGCGTGAATGACTGCGACGGCTCGCGTGACGTGGCCGCCCCGGTCGCCGGCACCAAGTGTGTGCTCACCACGCTGACCAGCCGCTGCGTGCCTCCGGGCACGTACTACGCGGTGGTCGCGCCGGCGACGTTCTCCGGCATCCGCTGCGCGGAGGACTACAAGGTCACCGTGACGACCGCGGGTTGCGAGCCCTGCACGCTGGCGGCTTGCCCGGCGGGCTCCTATGTGGAGAACTCCACGTGCGACCAGGATCCGGATCCGAACGGCGGCTGCAACTCGACGCCGTACGCCTTCGAAACCCTGCCCTACACGCTGGGCACGCCCTTCACCGTCTGCGGCACCATCTGGGCCAACG
>JAGNKU010000012.1 GCA_017999985.1 Phycisphaerae bacterium
CTCCCCGAGTAGGACTCGAACCTACAACAACCCGGTTAACAGCCGGGTGCTCTACCATTGAGCTATCGGGGACCAGAAACCTCCGGGCGGCACCACCGCCCGGGAACATTTAAGCCTACCAAACGCCCCCGCGATGTCAACCTCTAACTCGCCCAGCTCGGTGCCCGCCGGTTCGTGGCGGCTGCGGGAACGCCAACCGCGGCCAATTACCGGGCCTTCCCGCCGCTCCAAAAGCCGCAGCCTGTCGTCGCCCGAAAACGCACGCCGGACCGACTGTCCCATGCCGGCCACGATCATCTGGCCTGGTTGCGGTCGCGGACGTCGGCGGCCGACAGCCGTTGCCAAGGTGCCAGCCGCTCGACCCGAGAGCCCCGCGCACCAGCGCCGGCGGTCCCGATGGGGAGGGGCCCACACCCCTGCCCGCGGCCTACTCCGACTGCATACGGAACGACGTCTCGAATTCGACGCGGCCACCTTGGCTGCTCACCGCCACGAGGTCCTTCCCTGGCGGGACGGCGAAGATCAGTCCGAGCACGGCGTCGTCCTGGTCCTGCAATAGCGTCCGCACCGACTTGTCCTTGAAATCGAGCATCTGGCGGAAGCTGGGGTCGTCCGGGACGTAAACCAGCTCGAAGTACGTCTGGTCGCCCTTCTTTACGATCGCGTAATAGCCGACGAGGTCATAGCTCTCGCCGCTGCTGTCGACGGCCTTGTACTGGTTCGTAACCGAGCCGACGAAGTTCATCACCTGGCCGGGCAGCGACTTGGCCTTGCGCGGCTTCGTCTCAAGCTGGAAGAGGCGTTTGCCCTCCGGCAGCTTGAAGCGCGCCACGTTGCCCTCGGCCTCCTTCTCCGGAACCTCGAACACCGCCCGGTCGCCGTCCACGCGCGCGCTGGCCAGGGTCGTGCCGGCGAGCTCCACGGACGAGATCGGCCGCAGCTTGTCGATGCTCATGACGAACGGGAGCCGATCGCGGTCGCCGGTCACGCCCCGGTTGACGGTGTCGATGAAGCGTGCCGGGCCGGTGGCGCGGTCTCTGCCGGTGCCGCCCTGGGCCTCCGCGGCGAGCCGGTCGCCCGGCGCTGACTTGGCCTTCTGGCCGTCGCTCAGGGCCGCCCGCGCGTGGCGACGATATTCGAGGAAGCGCGGCTGGAAGCCTTCCTTGACCTCGAAATAGGCGTCGACCGTCGCGGTCTTGTCCCCGGACATCCCGAAGTTGTTGTCGAGGTCCACGATGCGAATCTTGGATTCGATCGCCGAGTCCACCCCGCCCAGCATCTGCGGAATGTACTGCTGTGGCTCGGCCGTGCCATCCGGGAGCTTGACGTCGCCGACGAGGCGGATCATCGACGGGCGGAAGCGGTGGTAGGCCGACTGCTTGTCGCGGTCGGCAGCGGCACGCTCGAGGGTGAGCCGCACGCCGATCAGCCGGTTGCCGGGCTGGACCTTGTACGCGATCGGCTCGTACGGCGGTTTCTCATTGGACTTGTCGGGCTTGAGCCGGCGGTAGCGCGTGTCATCCGCAGTCAGCGGGGTGGTCTGCTCCCACCATGATTCAACTTTCAGGCCGTTCTTGAAGCCGTCCCCCTTGTCGTCGCGGATCGGCGCCGTAAGCGACTCCGGTTGCACCGTGTTGCCGCTCCAGAAAACCCAGGTGGGGTAGTCGGGGTAGACGCTCGCGAACGTGGTCGGGCCACGGAGACTGCCGTTGCTGAGCAGCTTGAACAACCCGGCGGCAAAGGCGTCCGAGCGCAGCCAGACGTGGTGGCGCACGAAGGCGACACGTTCGTCCTGCATCTTCTCGTCCGGCGGCAGTTCGGCATCGCGATAGGTGCGGTTCTCCGGATCGCGCTCATAACGTGAGTAGCCCAGCGCCCGCCCGCCCCACGGCAGCATGAGGAAGCCGATGATCAGCACGCCGATGGTGATCTGTCCGACGAAGAACCCGCACGCCGCGCCGCCGATCCAGTCCACGTACATCGGGACCCGGACGTTGCCGCGCAGGAACAGATCGCTCAGGGTTCGCAGGATGAAGACCGTGACGATGAAGAGCAGCACCAGGGCCAACGGCTCGGTGTACGAAGGGTGCAGGTTGAGCGTGCCGGTCAGCAGGTCGTTGAGCGGGTCGACGTAGCCGAACGCCACGGCCAGCGCAAACACGCAGCACGCCAGGTTCAGGATGCCGCTATAGAGCCCGAAGATCGAGTGCACGAACGTGATGCCGAGCACGAAGAGCAGGGCGAAGAGATTGAGAGCCATGCTTCACCTCCCGGCCTGGGGCTGTGCGCCGCCGGCGGCGGCGGGCGGCTTCGGTTGCGGTCGCGGCTGGGGTCGCGGTTGCGGGCCGGCGGGCGGCGCCTTGGCCGGCGTGCCGCCGTTGCCGCGGACCGCGCGGGCGACCTCCTGGATACTCGTCACGCCGTCCAGGACTTTCTGGAGCGCCTGCGCCTGCAAACCGAGACCAAGGCGCTTCTGCACGTAGGTCTGGATCTCGGTCATGGACTTGCTGCGGCGGATGACCTCGCGGAGGGGGTCGTCGACGCCGAGCCAGTCGAACACGCCGGTCCGGCCGAAGTACCCGCTGCCCTGACAGGCGGGGCAGATGATCGGCTCGCCCTTTTTGTCGAAGACGGGTTCCGGGGGACGGTAGAGCACCTTGTCCTCCGGCAGGTTGAGCTTGCGCATCATGTCGGGGTTGGGCTTGTAGGCCTGTTTGCAGGTGGGGCAGAGCACGCGGACCAGGCGCTGGTTGGTCACGGCCAGCAGGCTCTTGGCCACGAGCGACTTGTCGCCGACCATCGCAATCCACTTGCGCAGGGCGTCGACGATGTCCGTGGCGCCGATGGCGACATAGACCTTCTGTTTCTCGGCGGCGGCCTTGGAGGCGATCGCCGCCCCCTCGCGCTCGCGCAGGTCCGGCAGCACGATGATGTCGGGATCGGAGCGGACGAGCTTCAGCAGGCGCTCGCTGAAGGACGGGCCCTCTCCCGGCGTGAAGAGGTTCTGGGTGACGTTGTCGAGGTCCAGCTCTTTCTCGTACTCGACCGTCTGCACGTTCTGCAGGAAGCGATCATGATTGCGGGTGAAGCTGTAAATCGTCGTGGTGAGGCCGCAGCCCGGGGGGGCGGAGAGCAGGATCAGCCCCTTGGTCTCCTCCTTGGTGGCCTGGGCCAGTTCCAGTTGACGCGGGGTGAAACCCAGATCGGGGACCTTGAACTCCGCCTCCTTGCCGATGATCCGGACGAAGAGCTTCTCGCCCGCGGTCGAGCCATCGGTCCGCACGACGACCTTGTGCTTGTCGCCGCCGATCGCGGCCATGATCATGCCTTTTTGCGGCTTGCGGCGTTCCTCGACGTTGAGGCCGGCGAGTTGCTTGACGTACTGGACGATGGCGTCCGCTTCCGCGCGGGCGAGTGTCTGGCCCTCGACGGGCAGGCCGTCGACCTGGAAGACGATCTTGGAGGCTTGCGGGCCGGCGGGCACGATCTCGCTGATGGCCGCGCGTCGCCAGAACGTGTCGAACATGAGATCCTGGGTCAGGCGGTACTGTTCGCGCTCGGGGTCCTCGGCCGGGATCTCGACGACCTTGCGGTTGTGGGCCGTGAGGCGGACCTTCTCCTTGACCTCGACCTGCTTCTTCTTTCGGCTGAAGCCCTGCGCGCGAAGACGCTTGAGGTGTCCCACGGTGAACACTCGGTCGTCTTCCTTCACGAGCCCGTTGCGGTGGACGACGTACAGCGTGCCCACGACCAGGTTGAGGACGACGAACACGGTGAACCCGACGGCGAACATGGGGACGAAGAGCGCCACCAGAAAGGCCACCAGTCCGGTGCCGAGTACGATCAGGTTCCAAAGGACGCGAAACGTGTTGACCGCGATCGTGTCCTTGTCGACCCAGGCGGCGAAGATGGCCCACAACCCGAACACCACCACGATCCCGCCCAGCTTGAGCGGGTCGATGTAGGCTCCGCTCGCAGGCAACTCGGCGAGCAGCATCTGGCCGGCGATCAGCATGACCTCTCCTGACGCCGCGCCGCGCGCGGCAACCGGGACCGTTAACCCAGGATGGCCGCCCGCCGGCCCTGGATGCCCTTCAGCGCCATCCGCAGCTCGTCAGGGTTCGGGGCGGCCTCGTACGCGGTGGCGTGGTCGATGTATCCGCTATCGACCAGCCGCCGCAAGTGCTCCGTGAAATCGACCATGCCGTCGTCGTAGGACGCCCGGATGACGTCCACGATCTCGTTGTCGCGCTCCTCGCGGATCAGCTTCCGGATGGACGCGTTGGTGTACATGATCTCCACTGCCGGCACGAGCGGCACGCCCTCCTTGACGCTGGGGATCAGTTTCTGGCAGATGATCGATTTCAGGTTGAACTCCAGCGCCTGGCGGACCGAGCGGCGCTCGTCGGGCGGGAACAGGTCGAGCAGACGCGAGATGGTCTGCGACGAGCTCGAGGCGTGGATCGTGCCGAACACGAGGTGCCCGGTCTCGGCCGCGTGCACGGCGGCTTTGAACGTCTCGACGTCGCGCATCTCGCCGATCAGCACGATGTCCGGGTCTTCGCGCATGAGGTATTTCAGCGCATCGTGGAAGTCGCCGACGTCGATGCCGATCTCGCGCTGGTTGATGACGGCGCGCTTGTCGGTGAACAGGTACTCGATCGGGTCCTCGATCGTGACAATGTGCACCGGGTCGCGCTTGTTGATGTGGTCGATCATCGCCGCGATGGTGGTGCTCTTGCCCGAGCCGGTGATGCCCGCGAGCAGCGCCATGCCCTGGTGGAAGTGCGTCACCTGCTCCACGGATTCGGGCAGGTACAGCTCCGCGAAATTACGGATGTCCCGCGACACGCGCCGCGCCGCCACGGACATCTGCCCGCGCTGCTGGAAGGCATTGACGCGGAACCGGTCCGCGTCACCCGGCGGGCCGACATCGTACGCGAAGTCAACCGCCCCGCGCTCCTCGTACAGAACCTTCTGCTTCTCGGTCAGGACTTCGAAGATCCCCTCCCGAATTTGCTGGCCCGTGAGCGGCCCCCCTTGCAGCGGGCGCAAGTCGCCCTTCATGCGGATCATCGCGGGCAGCCCGGCCTTCAGATGCAGGTCTGAAACCTTCAGCTTGATGACCGCCTTGAAGAACTTGTTCAGCGACGGGCCCTTTTTCTTGCCCTCCTCGTCCGGAGCCTCGAGCACGGGCTCGGTGACGGCAGGCCCGGTGGGTACGACTGGAGTGGTTTCATCAGGCGAGGCGTCGATCGGGATTTCAGCCATCTACGCGGGTCCTCCAACCACACAACGCGGCGCGCCGAGTCCGCTCCGGCCGCCGGTGAGCGGGACTCGGGCCGCGGGGGACGCGGAGGGGTAGTATAACGCCGACCGGCCCTGTCCATCCACCATCTGGCGCGTCCGACCGGCCGATAACCAGGTGGCGGGCGGTGCCGCTTGTGCCCGGCTGGGACCGCCGGTACATTCGCAGCACGCTGGGGATGACGATGGCGTGATGCGCCCCCCCGGCGACTCCATGCAGATGACTATGGGAGAATCGAGATGAACGCAGCAACTCGGACGCAGGGCGGCAGGTGGGCGGTGACCGTCGGCTGGTTCCTGGGGGTGGTCGTGGCGGGCCTCGCAAGTGCGGCGCCGGCCCGGGCCCAGGCGGAGGAGAAGCTCCCGAAGGCCGAGGAGGTGCTCGACAAGGCGGTGGACGCGCTGGGCGGGAAGGCGGCCATGGACAAGGTCCACAATCGCGTCTCGAAGGGCGCGTTCGAGGTGCCGCTCCAGGGCATGAAGGGCGCCGTCACCATGTACGAGGCCGCCCCCAACAAGACGTACACGATCATCGAGCTACCGAACATCGGCAAGATGGAGAGCGGCACGGACGGCGAGACGTTCTGGGAGATCAGCCCACAGGGCGCCCGGATCCTCGAGGGCGAAGAGAAGGCGATGAAGGCGCGCGAGAGCGAGTTCCACTTCCTGCTCAACTGGAAGAAGCTCTACAAGAGCGCCGAGTGCACCGGCGTTGCAGACGTGGCGGACCACCCCGCGTTCAAGATCGTCCTGACGCCGACGACCGGCGATCCGCAGACCTACTACTTTGACCGCAAGACGTACCTGCCGGTGCGGATGGACGTGGTCGTCAAGAGCCAGATGGGGGCGGTGCCGGTCGAAGTGCTGATCACCGACTACAAGGCGGTCAACGGCGTCCAGATTCCGCACAAGATCACGCAGCGTATGATGGGCATGGAGCAGTTTGTGAAGATCGACAGCGTGGAATGCAACGTCGATCTGCCCGCCGACCGCTTCGCGCTCCCCCCGGCCGTGAAAGAGCTCATGCAGAAGCCGAAGACCGAGAGCGCGCCCGCCGGCGCAGAAAAGCCCAAGACGGAGCAGCCCAAGACCGAATAGCCGCTGATGTGGCGGCCGGTTGCGGTGTCCTCGCGCGCGGGCAGCGCCCCGTGCTCTCGCGGACAGGAGGTTTGCCATGATCGTCGCGCCCCGGCCGTGCACCTGCGCTCGTTTCGCCACCATTCTGGCTCTGGTCGTTGCCCTGCCCACGCTCGCGAGCCGCGCGCCGGCGCAGGACGACAAGCTTCCCGCCGCCGAGAAAATCCTCGACAAATCGCTGCAGGGTCTGGGTGGCACCACGGCATTCGAGAAGATCCACTCTCGGGTGTCCAAGGGCCAGATCGAGTTCGCGGTCGGTTCCCAGAGCCGCAAGGGCGCGGTTACCCTGTACGAAGCCGAGCCCAACAAGCGCTACCAGCGCGCTAGTCTTGTGCAGCTCGGCGTGCTGGAGGGCGGCTGCGATGGCGACGTGGTGTGGGAGATCGCCGGCGGCAAGGTCAGCCTCTTCGAGGGCGACGAACTCGCCAATCGTCTGCGCCAAGGCCATTTCAACGCGCTGCTGCACTGGCGCGACTTGTACGAGAAGGCAGACTGCGTCGGCAAGGAGGACGTGAACGCCCGTTCCTGCTACAAGGTCGTGCTGACGCCGCTGACCGGGTCGCCGGACACGCTGTACTTCGATCGCAAGAACGGCTACCCGATCCGCATGGACATCACGCGTTCCGCGGAGAGGGGCCCGCTGGTGATCCAGATCCTGTCGGAGAACTTCAAGCAGGTTGACGATATCTGGGTGCCGTTCAAGGTGACGCGCGTCGTCACCGCGCAGGGTGAGACGCTGCAGACGGTCACGTACACGTGGGAGAGCATCGAGCACAACCCGGAGATCCCCGCCGATTGCTTCGACCTGCCCGATGCGGTCAAGCAAGCCCGTGAGAAAGCGGCGTCCAAGGACAAGAACAAGGACGACGATAAGGACGAGCCGGCGGACTAGCAGACAGTCAGGTCGTAGCGCTCCGCCGGCGGCCTGCCGCGAACTGGCCGACGCACGGTGCCAGACATGCTGCGAGAGCACTATCCATACTATCTCGGCGGCGCACCCACGACCGGCGTCACCGAGCTGATTGTGACCAATAAGTACACCGGCGCGCCGGTCACGCGCGTGGCCCGCGCGGACCGCGCGACCGTCGAACGCGCCATCGCGGCCGCGCACGACGCGTTCGCCACCACGCGCCGCCTGCCCGCCCATCAGCGGCAAGCCATCCTGCAGCACATCGTCCAGCGCGTGACTGACCGACACGAGGAGCTGGCCCGGGCCCTCGCCATCGAGGTCGGCAAGCCGATCCGCGACGCCCGCGGCGAAGTCACGCGTCTCGTCGACACTTTCCGCATCGCCGCCGCAGAGGCCGTGCGCATCACCGGCGAGTGGCTGCCGCTCGATATCAGCGCCCGCGCTGCTGGCTACCAGGCGCTCGTCCGGCGGTTCCCGCTCGGCCCGTGCGGCTTCATCACGCCGTTCAACTTCCCGATGAATCTCGTCGCGCACAAGGTCGCGCCGGCGATTGCGGCGGGTTGTCCGTGGGTGCTGAAGCCGGCCTCAGCGACGCCGGTGGGGGCGCTGATGCTGGGCGAGATCATCGCGGAAACGGACTGGCCGCGCGGCGCGTTTTCGATCCTGCCGTGCCCGAGTGCCGACAGCGAGCCGCTGGTGACGGACGAGCGCATCAAGCTGCTCAGCTTCACGGGCTCGCCGGACGTGGGTTGGGCACTGAAGGCGCGGGCGGGCAAGAAGCGGGTCACGCTGGAGCTGGGCGGCAACGCCGCGTGCATCGTCGATCGCGATGCGGACCTCGACTACGCCGCTGAGCGCATCACGATCGGCGCGTTCTACCAGTCCGGCCAGAGCTGCATCAGCGTGCAGCGCATCATCGCGCACCGCGCCATCTATGACGACCTGAAGACGCGGCTCGTCGCGCGGGCGGAACAACTCAAGGCCGGCGACCCGCTCAACGAGACGACGTTCCTCGGTCCGCTCATCACGGAGGGCGACGCCCGCCGGATCGAGCAGTGGGTGGCCGAGGCGGTTGCGGCCGGGGCGCGCGTGCTCTGCGGCGGCCGGCGCGACGGGGCATTCTATGCGGCAACGTACCTGGAGAGCGTAGACCCACGGCAGAAGGTCAGTTGCGTCGAGGTGTTCGGCCCGGTGGCGACATTGCAGCCATTCGACGACTTTGCCGATGCGATCCGCAGCGCGAATGACAGCGTCTACGGACTGCAGGCCGGCGTGTTCACGCGCGATCTGCAGCACGCGTTCTACGCGTACGAGGAGCTTGACGTCGGCGGCGTCGTTGTCAACGACGTGCCGAGCTTTCGCGTGGACAGCATGCCCTATGGCGGCGTGAAAAACAGCGGTTGCGGTCGCGAGGGCGTGCGCTACGCGATCGAAGAAATGACCGAGCCGAAACTGCTTGTCCTCAACCGCCCGAGCGTCCTCTGATTCACCGCCAAGACACCGAGGCACTAGGAAGGAATCCATTCAGGTCTCTTCTTCGTGACTCTGTGTCCTGGTGGTGAATCGTGCAGCGCGGTCTATTCGCCGCGGTATTCGCAGCCCGACGTGCAGGTTTCGTGGACGCTGACCGCCGACAGCAGCGGCAGGGCGGGGTGCAGCCGGTCCCAGATCCAGCGGGCCAGGTTCTCGGCCGTCGGGTTTGCGAGACCGTCGATCTCGTTCAGGCAATAGTGATCGAGCTGCGTGCGGACCGGTTCGCACGCGGCCTTGATGGCGCCGTAGTCGACCAGGTAACCCTGCGTCTCATTCACCTCGCCCGCGACGCGCACCTCGACCCGGAAGCTGTGCCCGTGCAGCCGCCGGCACTTGTGGCCCTCGGGAAACGTCGGCAGCCAGTGGGCGGCCTCGAAGGTGAACGACTTGGACAGCTCAACACGCACGATGGCCTCCATGGGAGCGTGATAAGGTGACAAAGTGATAACGTGATGACGGCGCGCCGAACATCCACCGGTGAGGGAGCGCTCGCTTTATCACTTTGTCACCTTATCACTTTTTCACGCTGCTCACACGCCGCGCGTCTCTGCCGGCCAGATCAGCTTGTGCAGTTGCAGCCCGAGCCGCACGTCCAGCCGGTCGTCGAGGATCCACCTCGCCAGTTCCGCCGGCGGCAGTTTGCCGTGCACCGGCGAGAAGATCACCGGGCAGCGTGCCGGCAGGCCGTAGCGCCGCAACACGTCGCGGGCCCAGTCGTAGTCCCCGCGATCGGAGAGCACGAACTTGACCTCGTCGCGCGGCGTGAGCAGCTCAATGTTCGGCCAGTGGTTGCGCTCCACTTCGCCGCTGCCGGGGCATTTCACATCCACAATGCGGACCACACGCGGATCGACCTCGGCGATGCTGACCGCGCCGCTGGTTTCCAGCAGCACCGTGGCGAATTCGTCCGCGAGCCGCGACATCAGGGGATACACGCCAAGCTGCAGCAGTGGCTCGCCGCCGGTGACCTCGACGGTCGGGCACGCGAAGGCCCGCACGCGCTGGAGCACGTCGTCCACCGACAGCCACTCGCCCTCGTTGAAGGCGTACGTCGTATCGCACCACGCGCACCGCAAGTGGCAGCCCGTCAGCCGGACGAAGA
This sequence comes from Phycisphaerae bacterium, assembly GCA_017999985.1. Classification (NCBI taxonomy): domain Bacteria; kingdom Pseudomonadati; phylum Planctomycetota; class Phycisphaerae; species Phycisphaerae bacterium. Next base: position 9,990 of record JAGNKU010000012.1, read on the forward strand.
CGGACCGCACGCCCGCGCGGGTGCCTTCGCCCTGGACGGAGTGAAAGATCTCGTTGACGCGCAGCCGCTCCGACGAACTCATGCGGCACATTATAGAGCGGCGACCCGGCCGGCGCTTGCGCCGCGCTCGGAGTAAACCACCAAGACACGAAGCGAAGCGGCCCCTTCGTTCATAACTCTTGGCGCCTTAGCGTCTTGGTGGTGAATCCCGGCGGGATGGGCGCAGTGCCCGCCGGGTCGTTGCCTCGTTTTGCTCGTTCCCCTAAACTGTGTTTTCTGCCGCTTGGCGGCGCGTCGGTGTACCCGGGTGCGTCGCGACGGTCCTGCCCCGGCGGCGTTCTGGTTCCCCATGGATAGGAGTGGCTCACGTGGCGAAGCGAACGATCGTGACGATGCCCGGCGACGGGATCGGGAAAGTCGTGCTGCCGGAGGCCGTGCGCGTCCTCCAGGCGGTCGGATTCGACGCGGACTACGTCCACGGCGACATCGGCTGGGATTTCTGGGTGAAGGAGGGCAATGCGCTGCCGCAGCGCACGATCGACCTGCTTGCAAAGCACAAGATCGGCCTGTTCGGGGCCATCACGTCCAAGAGCAAAGACAAGGCCGAAGCCGAGCTGTCGCCCAGCTTGAAGGGCAAGGGCTACACCTACTTCAGCCCGATCGTCACGATGCGCCAGCATTTCAACCTGGACATCTGCATCCGCCCGTGCATCTCGTTCAAGGGCAACCCGCTCAACTACGTCCGCAAGACGCCCGCCGGCGGATTCGAGGAGCCGCCGATCAACGTGGCCGTGTTCCGACAGAACACCGAGGGGCTCTACTCCGGCATTGAGTGGACCAACCCGCCGGAGCCGGTCCGCAAGGCGTTCGAGTCACATAAGAAGTGGGCGGCGTTCAAGAACGTGCCGCCGGCTGATGTCGCCGTGTCGCTGCGCGTGATTACGCGCGCGGCCAGCCACCGCATCTGCAAGGCCGCGTTCGAGTACGCCAAGAAGTTCGGCTACAAGTCCGTCACGATTTGCGAGAAGCCGAACGTGCTGCGCGAGACCAGCGGCCTGTTCACCAGCGCCGGCAAAGCAGTCGCCAAAGACTATCCCGGCATCGCCTGCTGGGAGACGAACATCGACGCGCAGATGATGTGGCTGTCGAAGAACCCCGAGGACTACGGCGTCGTCGTGTGCAGCAACATGTTCGGCGACATCGCCTCGGACGCGTTCGCGGGCCTGGTTGGCGGGCTGGGATTCGCGTGCAGTGCGAATATCGGCGAGGAAGTGGCGGTCTTTGAGCCGACGCACGGTAGCGCGCCGAAGTACGAGAAGCTCGATCCGCCGATCGTGAACCCGATCGCGATGATCCTGAGCGCGTGCATGATGCTGGATCACCTCGGCGAGACGCAAAAGTCGGAGCGGATCAAGCGGGCGATCGCGGCGGTGGTCGCGGAAGGCCAGGTGCGGACGTACGACATGCTGCGCCTCCCCGGCGGCCCGGACGTATTCAAGCACGGCGCGGCCAGCACGAAGCAGATGGGCGAGGCGATCATTCAGAAGCTGTGAGAAAGCCTGAAGCCGTTAGCCAGACTGTGGCACCGGCGTCCCGCCGGTGGGTAGCCGCCGACCCCCGAGTCGGCCGTAGGTGCCGCGCGAATCTCCCGGCGCCGAGCGCCGCGCAGGGAGTCAGAGATGGCAGAATCCGAGTATCTCAAACGACCAGACGCAGCCGGCTACCTCAGGGTGCTTGAGGCACTTCAATTCTGGGATCCTATCGGAGTGCTGAGCGATCCAGCTTGTCCGCGCGACGAGTACGATGTCTATGCTGCACCGATCGTCCGGCTGCTCGATCGGGGAGTCTCAGCCGAGCAGTTGATGCGGGTTCTTCGCCACATCGCGAGGGAAGAAATGTGCATTGAGTCCAACGCGGAGCGCGACGCGAAAGTCGCCGCCGATCTCGTGGCGTTTGGGCGGGACTGGAACCGTACCTGACGAACGGATAGCCGCCGACCCCGAGTCGGCGTCACCGTAGCGGCCGACCCCCGAGTCGGCCGTGGGAGCCGGACATGCGTTCCGACCACAACCGTATACCGCTCCGCGACCTACGAACCTACAGCGCGAGCCGCGCCGTGCGTCACCAGGACTGTGACTATAGCGGCAACATCGATGTACACTTGACCGTATGTGCAAGGCGAACCGACGCATTTACGGCCGTCGAGACCGCGCGGCTTGTATGCGAAAACGTCGAATTCTATTGCAGTAACCTCGGTTTCCGGCTCTACGGATACTGCCTGATGCCGGACCATTTGCACGTGCTCCTGTCGCCGGCCGAATCGCGAATTGCGGTCGGTACTTGGTTACGGCAGTTCAAGAGCTTCACCACCCGGCAGCATCAGTTGCGGACCGGCGACGCCGAGTTGTGGCAGCGCTCGGCGCACGATCATGTGTGTCGCACCGAAGAGACTGCGGAGAAAGTCCTGGCGTATATCGTTAACAACCCGGTCCGGGCCGGATTGGTGCAGCGTTGGCAGGATTGGCCGTGGACGAAGGTGTTCGTAGACCTATGAGTGCCTCACAGCTACTACGGCCGACTCGGGGGTCGGCCGCTACGTTCGGGCGGCGCGCCGCCCTGGAGGAAACATGATTAGCGACAAGGATATTCAAACCCTCTTCGGCTCCGTCCTCGAGCGCATCTCAAACAAGGACCTCCGCGACAAGGTCGTCAAGACCTGGACGCTCGGCTGCCAGCGCGGCGGCTGGAACAGCGTGGACGAGCTCAGGAACATGCCCTTCACGCTGCTCACCAAGACCGACGGCGTGAACTTCATCCAGCACACGCTCGCCGTCACGGAGGGTGCCTACGGCCTCGCGAAGGCCCAGGAAACCGCCTACGGCGGAAAGCTGCCGTACAAGGTGGACTACGACCGCCTGCTCGCCGGCGGGCTGCTGCACGATGTCGGCAAGCTGGTCGAAACCGAGCCGGACGGAAAGGGCGGCTATCGCAAGAGCCGGGCCGGGGCGTGCCTGCGTCACCCGATCTCGGGCACGGCGCTGGCGGTCGAAGCCGGCATCAAAGACGACACGGTCCTGAACACGATCGCCTGCCACGCGAAAGAAGGCGAAGGCGCCCCGAAATGCCTGGAAACGGTGCTGATCCACCAGGCAGATTTCGCGACGTTCGATCCGCTGGTAATGATGGAGAAGGGGCAGCTGATCCAGTAGCTGTCAGCGGTCAGCACTCAGCAGTCAGCCGGAGAGCTCCGACGCCGGAGCGACGCGATGAAGAACTTCCGTGACCTGCAGGTTTGGCAGAAAGCCCATGAACTGACGCTGCAGGTCTATCGTCTGACAGGCAAGTTCCCGTCACACGAGCTGTACGGATTGGTCAGCCAGGTCCGGCGGGCCTGCGTATCCATCCCCGCCAAGCTGGCCGAGGGCTGCTGCCGGCAGGGCGACCGCGAGTTCGCGCGGTTTGTGCAGATCGCGATGGCCTCCGCCAGCGAGGCGGAGTATCTCTTGCTGCTGTCCGGCGACCTTGGCTATATCACCGCATCGGAACGCGAAACGCTCTTGGCGAACGTCGAAGAAGTCAAGAGAATGTTGGCCAGCCTGCTGTCCAAGCTGAACACAGCTCACTGATTACGGAGTTCCCTCTGGCTGACCGCTGAATGCTGACTGCTGAGTGCTAATCATGCCAAAAACAATCATCGAGAAAATCATCGGCAACCACGCTGGCCGCACCGTTTCCCCCGGCGACATGGTCGACATTACCATCGACGCTCGCGTGGCGCGCGATTTTGGCGGCGCGAACGTTGTGAAGAACCTCGTCGATAACGGTCTTGGCGTCGCCGACCCGGCGAAAACGTGCTTCACGTTCGACTGCAACCCCGGCGGGTCGGACCAGAACTACGCCAGCAACCAGCACAAGTGCCGGCAGTTCGCCCGCCAGCACGGCATCCGCGTGTTCGATATCGACACCGGCATCGGCACGCACGTCGCGATCGACGAGGGTCTGTGCGGCCCCGGCGATACGCTCGTTTCCACCGATTCGCACGCCAATATCCTCGGCGCGATTGGCGCCTTCGGGCAGGGCATGGGTGACCAGGACATCGCGCACGCTTTCGCTTACGGCACGACGTGGTTCGTGGTGCCGCCGACGATCAAGGTCACGCTGAGGGGCATGCCGTCGAAAACGGCGACGCCGAAGGACGTGACGCTCGCGGTGAACAAGCACTTCGGCGCGAACGGCCTGCTCGGCTACGCCGCCGAGATGTACGGGCCGTACGTCGATCAACTCGACCTCGCGGGCCGCGTCACGATCGCGTCGATGTGCACCGAGATGGGCGGGATCATCATGCTCTTCCCGCCGAACCAGGCCGCGCTGGACTACTGCGGCAGGAAGATGGGCCGCGCGGTGCAGGGCGTCTACGCCGACCCGGACGCGAAGTACGCGCAGGAAGTCACGATCGACATCACCGGCCTGACGCCGATGATTGCCCGCCCCGGTCATCCCGAGGACGTCGTCCCGGTCAGCGAGCTGCGCGGCAAGAAGGTCGATTCCGTGTTCATCGGCTCCTGCACGAACGGCCGGTATGAGGATCTCGTGGCCGCCGCCCGCGTGCTGCAGGGCCGCAGGATCGCGCCGGGGGTGGTGCTCAAGATCGTCCCCGCGACCGACCGCATCTGGCAGCAGATGCTGGTCGATGGCACGCTCAAGACCTTCAAGGACGCCGGTGCGCTGGTCGGCAATGCCGGCTGCGGCGGATGTGCGGCGGGGCAGATCGGCCAGAACGGCCCCGGCGAGGTCACGGTCAGCACGGGCAACCGCAATTTCGCCGGCAAGCAGGGCAAGGGCGAGGTGTATCTCGCGTCGCCGGAGACAGCGGCGGCGTGCGCTATCGCCGGTCAGATCACGACAGTGGACGCCATCCCCGCGCAGCCGGCGATATTCAAGGCGAGTACGCCGGCGGCGGCCGCGCCCAAGGGGGCCGAACACTGCTCAAGAGCAGTGGCACAAGGGAAGCCGACGAGGGTGAAGGGCCGCGTGTGGGTGATTGCGAAGGATAACATCGACACGGACATGATCTTCCACAACCGCTACCTGACGATCACCGACCTCAAGGCGATGGGCCAGTACACGTTTGACAATCTCAAGGGGTGGGAGGATTTCGCGAAGAGGGCCAAGCCCGGCGACATCGTCGTCACCGGCAAGAATTTCGGCTGCGGCAGCTCGCGGCAACAGGCGGTGGATTGCTTCCTGTCGCTCGGCATCGCGGCGGTGGTGGCGGAGTCGTTCGGGGCGATCTACGAGCGCAACGCGATCAACGCCGGCCTGGCGATCCTGCGTGCCCCGGCGGCGGGGGCATTGAAGGACGGTGAGGAAGTCGAGGTTGATTTCACGACGGGTGTGATCAAGTGCGCCACCGGGGAAGTCACGGGCGCGCCGTTCAGCGACGCGCAGCTAAAGATCTACCAGCGTGGCGGCCTGTTGGTGAAGGTGTAGGGGCCGGCAAGCGGCCACGAAGGTAGGGTAGATCGCTTCGACCTGCCATGAACGCCGACGAGCGTTTTGCGGACGACGCGAGTGTGGCTTGATATTGACGGGCGTGCAATGACACTGTCCGATCTCGACTCGGAAGACGAAGCACTCCGGCGCTGGGCGGCCATCGACATCTCGAAGTCGCGTGACGCGACATACGAGCAGGAGCTGCTGCGCCGATTTTCGATTGATCCCAGCGAGGGTGTGCGACGCCACATCGTGCGGGCGCTGGGCAACATACGCTCCAGCGCTGCCGTGCCGCTGCTGCTGGACATCCTGACGAACGGCAGCGGACTGATCGTCGGCGACGCGGCGGAAGCGCTCGGTTGCCTGCGCGAGCCTCTGGCGCGCGAACCGTTGGAGCGGCTGAGGGCATCCGAAATCGACTGGGTCAGAAACAAGGCGACTTGGGCGCTGAAGCAATTGGATCAGCGGTAGGGCAAGTCGCTTCGAGCTGCCATAGAGCGGTTTTGCACTCGCCGCGTTGCGGCGTCTCATCGACGGGCGGGACGCCCGTACCACCCGTCCCCGGCCGCCGGCTAAAAGCGCAGGTGCTTCACCGACTCGCCCGAATTGCGCAGCTCGAGCAGCGAGTCGATCCCCACCGCCAGATGCTCGCGCACGAACTTCTGCGTCACGGCCTTGTCGCTCCGCGACGTTTTCACGCCCTCCGGTGTCATCGGGTTGTCCGACACGAGCAGCAGCGCGCCCTTCGGAATGTGGTTGACGAACCCGACCATAAACACCGTCGCCGTCTCCATGTCGATCCCGATCGCGCGCGTCCGCGTCAGGTACTCCTTGAACTGCTCGTCGTGCTCCCACACCCGCCGGTTCGTCGTGTAGATCGTCCCGGTCCAGTAGTCGAGCCGGTGCTGCACGATCATCGCCGACACGGCCTTTTGCAGGCGGAACGACGGCAACGCCGGCACTTCCGGCGGCATGTACTCGTTGCTGGTGCCCTCGCCGCGAATGGCCGCGATTGGCAGGATGAAATCCCCCACTTTCGTCTTTTTGAGGCCCCCGCACTTGCCCAGGAACAGGACGGCCTTCGGTGCGACGGCGGAGAGCAGGTCCATGACGGTCGCGGCCATCGCGCTGCCCATGCCGAAATTCACAATCGTGAGGTCCTCAGCGGAGGCCGACTGCATGGGCTTGTCGCGGCCGAGGACCTCGACGCCGAAGTGCTCCGCGAAGCGCTCGACGTAGTCGGTGAAATTGCTGAGCAGGATGTACTCGCCGAACCCCTCCAGCGGCCGCCCGGTGTAGCGCGGCAGCCAGTCGGAGACAATCTGTTCCTTCGTCGGCACGCGTGGTCCTCGGCACGCAGCCCCCGCTCACCGCGTGTACCCGCGAGTGTATCCCGCGTCTGGCCTCGTGGCTATGCAGCCGGCCCCGCCCGCCTTGCCAGCGTGACGTTTCCCCCCGAGAATACCGCCGAATCCGTTACCATCCGCACTTCGTGAGAGCTGATGGCTGAGTGCTGAAAGCTGAGAGCTAACGATGGCACAAACATTCGCACAGAAGGTGCTCGCCCGGGCCGCCGGTCTGCCGCAGGTAGCCGTCGGCCAGATCGTCACGGTCAGGCCGGCCCACCTGCTCACGCACGACAACACGTCGGCGATCGTCGGCAAGATCGACAAGGACCTCGCCGAGTTCGGCCTCGTGCGTCAGGACCTGCCGATCATCGTCCTCGACCACGTCATCCCGGCCTCCGACGAGAAGACCGCCACCGGCCACGCCAAGGTGCGCAAGTTCGTCGAGAAGTACGGCGTCAAGAACTTCTACGACGTTGGCGAGGGCATCTGCCACCAGGTCGTCGTCGAAAAGGGCCACGCCAAGCCCGGCACGATCCTCGTCGGCAGCGACTCGCACACGTGCTCGTATGGGGCCGTCGGCGCGTTCGCGACCGGCATCGACCGCACCGAGGCCGCCGCCCTGTACCTCACTGGCGAAACCTGGCTGAAAGTGCCGCCGACGATCAAGGTCACACTGCGCGGCAAGTTCGCTGCCGGCGTGAGTGCCAAGGACCTCGTCCTGCGCATCATCGGCGACATCGGGGCCGACGGCGCGGACTACGCCTCGGTCGAGTTCCACGGTGACATTAAGAACCTCACGATCGAGGACCGCTTCACGATCGCGAACATGGGCGTCGAGATGGGCGCGAAGCTTGCCGTGTTCCCGGTGGACGACCAGACGATCAAGTACCTGAAGGCCGCCGGCGTGCCGCGCAGCGCGTACGAGCCGGTGTGGGCCGACAAGGATGCGGAGTACGCACGCGAGTTGACGTACAACCTCGCCGAGCTCACGCCGGTCGTGGCTTGCCCGCACAAGGTGGACAACGTCAAGCCGGTGGGTGAGGTCGCGGGCAAGAAGATCGATCAGGCCCTGCTCGGCACGTGCACCAACGGCCGGCTCAGCGATCTGCGTGAGGCCGCCGCCATGCTGAAGGGTCGGCGCGTGTCGCCGAAAGTGCGTTTCCTGGTTCTGCCGGCGTCGCGGAGCATCTACGCGGCGGCGACGCAGGACGGGACGCTCTTGACGCTGACGGAGGCGGGTGCGGTCGTACTGCCGCCGGGCTGCGGCCCGTGCCTGGGTGCGCACCAGGGCATTCTCGCGCCAGGCGAGGCGTGCCTCTCGACCTCGAATCGCAATTTCAAAGGTCGCATGGGCTGCAAGGAGGCGGAGATCTACCTCGCCAGCCCGGCGACGGTGGCGGCGTCGGCGTTGCATGGTGTGATCACCGATCCGAGAACGGAACTGCGGAAGCCACGGAGCCACGGAGCCACGAAGCCACGGAGAGAAGGCACGAAGGCACGGGGGGCAGGCACAACGGCACGGAGGCACGCGGGCACGCAGAAGCGTATGGCGTCGGCCCCCCGTGGCCGACGTGGTGTGCCGGCGAAGGCCAAGAAGACCGCGCGCGGCAAAGCGCGGCGATGACAGGCGTGTGATCGATCGGAAATATGACCGACCGGAGGTCGGTCCCCCAAGTTGACTGCTGACCGCTGAGAGCTGAATGCTATGAGAATCTGGAAATACGGCGACGACATCAACACCGACATGCTCTTCCCCGGTAAGTACACGTACACCTGTGCGACGCCGGACGAAATCAAGCCGCACCTGCTCGAAGATCTCGACGCGAATTTCGCGAAGCAGGTCCAGGCCGGGGACGTGCTCGTCGCGGGCCGCAACTTCGGCTGCGGCAGCTCGCGCGAGCAGCCGGTTGTCGGCCTGAAGGCGGTCGGCGTGGCAGCGATCATCGCGAAGGGCTTTGCCCGCATCTTCTACCGCGCCGCGATCAACCAGGGGCTGCTGCTCATCGAGTGCCCGGACGCCGTCGACGCGTACAAGGACGGCAGCGCGATCGCGATCGACGCGGCCGGCGGCCAGATCGGGGTCGACGGCCACGCCTACAGCTTCCCGAAGCTGCCCGCGGAGATCATGGCGATCTGCGAAGCCGGCGGCCTGCTCGAATACACGCGCAAGAAGTTACGGGCCCGCAAGACCGCGTAGCGGCCGACCCCCGAGTCGGCCGTTGACGTTGACCCGCTACAGGCCGCGCGTAGCGTCACCGCCCCGTGGGCAACGTAGAAGCCTCATCGAGTCTCCAAGGAGCGACGATGTCCGCGAACCGCCCGCCGACGTATGTTTCCTGCCCGCGCTGCAACACGCCGCTCGAGTTCGGCGGCACCAAGCAATTCCACGAAGGCACCCGCGTGTTTGATTTCCTGGGCGGCGTCTTCGAGCTGATGAAGCACCGCTCGGCGTTCGATCTGTATGTCTGCCCGCGCTGCGGCCGGGTCGAGTTCTTCGTCGATGGCGTGGGCGAGGAACTGCGGGGCGAATAGCACAGTGCCACAACGGCCACGCGACTATTCGGCGTGTCCTTCAAAGAGCCGAAGCTGCTTGGCCTCCGCGCGCGGCGGGGTGGCACAGCTTCGCTGCCACTCTCGTCCGCTGTCCAGGCCGAACCGCGTCGCTGCCGTCTCGAACAGTCGTTCGATGCTCTCCCAATAGGCGCCGTGGGCCGACATCCGCGCGCCGAATTCCGGCTGGTTCAGCCGCCCGTCACGCAGCGCCCGGACGCGCGCCTCGACACGTTCGGCGGCGGCGGGCATTTCACGCCGGAGCCGCGTCAGGAACACATCCGCGACACTGCCCGGCAGTCGCACCGGCGTATAGCCCGCGCTGGATGCGCCCGCCTCCGCCGCCCGCGCCAGCAGCGCGGGGATGTCGCGGTCATTCAGCCCGGGAATTACGGGGGCGATGATCACGCCGACGGGGATGCCGGCGTCGTGCAGGTGGCGCATGGCGGCGAAACGCGATTCCGCCGCCGGCGCGCCGGGTTCGATGCGTCGTCCAGTGGCCGAGTTGGCGAAGGTCACGCTGAACAGCACGCTGACCGCGCTCCGGCGGTGCAGCTCGACGAGCACGTCCAGGTCACGCGTAACCAGCGGCGACTTCGTGACAATGCCCACCGGGTTGACGACGTCGCGGCAGACCTCCAGGCAGCGGCGCGTGAGGCGGTATTTCGCCTCGAGCGGCTGGTAGCAATCGGTCACGCCGGAGAAGGCGATGAACTCGCGCCGCCAGCTCCGCCGCCGCAGCTCCGCCGCGAGCAGCTCCGGCGCATTCACTTTGACGGTGATCTGCGTCTCAAAGTCGGTGCCGGCGCCGAGGTCGAGGTACTCGTGCGTCCGGCGGGCGTAGCAGTACGCACAGGCATGCTGGCACCCGCGATAGGGATTCACCGACCAGCGGAAGGGGATGTCGGGGCTGTCGTTCTGGGTAAGCAGCGAGCGGGCGTGCTCCTCGCGGACCGTCAGGGAGGCGGCCGGCGGGGGCACGTCCCGCTCGCAGGCACTGTGATGGAAAGGGTTGGGTGGATTCTCCACGGGCCGCATGTCTGCACCTGTCTGCACGACACGCGACATCATATTCGGTTTTTGTTAGGATGTCAACTCTCGCGGCCCGCGCCGCGCCGGGCGCCTCGGCCACCCGGCCGGTCGCGTTCCTGCTGGCCGGCTGGCCGGCGCTCACGGTCGAGCAGCTTCTGGAACTCGGCGGCCTGCTGCTCGTCAAGAATCTTGACGATCTGGCCCTTGACCTCTTCCGCGTGCTTCGCGCGGGTCTCCGCGTCCGCCGACCCCTGACGCTCACCGACTTGCGCATCGCGGATGATGGTCTTCAACTGCTCTTCCTGCGCGTCCGTGAGCTTGAGCTGCTTGGCGGCCCGCAGCACGGCGCGCACGTCGAGCGCAGCACCACGGCGCCCGGGGCGCTGTTCGCGCAGCGTCGCCAGCTTGGCCTGCTGCTCGGGCGTCAGGATCTTCTCCAACTCGGCGAACAGCTCATCGAAATTGGGCGGTCCGGGGCGCTTCTCGGCGATTTGCGCCTCCAGCTCAGCGACGCGCTGCTCATCGCCGTTTTCCCGTGCCTGGCGCAGCTCTTCCATCAGCGGACGCAGCTCGCGCCATTGCTCGCGGTTTTGACCCATGTTCTGTCGCCGCTCGGCGACCAGGGCGTCGAACTGCTCGCGCTGCTCGGGCGTGAGCCCCAGTTCCTCGGGCAAGCGCCGCAGCAGGTCGCGGTTGTCAGCGTCACGCTGCCCCTGCTCGAACCGGCGCAGCGTCCGCTCGCGGAACTGCTCCAGCTTCGGGATCTGAGTTTCGTCAAGCAACGGCTCGACGGCCGCGAGAAAGTCGCGGATGACCCGGGTGCGCCCCGTCCCCGCCTCCCGCAACTGCGCACGCAGCTCTTCGACGCGGGCTTCGTCGCCGTTCTGACGCGCCTCGCGCAACTGCTGGGTGAGCGCGCGCATATCCGGCTGCTCCGCCTGGGCGGCCTCCGTCTGCGCCTGGTACTTGGCAACCAGCTCATCGTACGCCGGCCGCTGCGCATCGGTGAGCTGCAACTCCTCGGCCAGCCGCTGGGCCATGACGTCGAGCCGCGCAGGGCCGCGTTCGCCACGTTCGCCGCGCTGACCGCGGTCGCGCGGCGGGCCGGGACGGTCCGGGGGGGCCTGTTCCGGCACCTGCGCCTGCAGGGTCGCGGCCAGTACGATGAGACAAACGCTCATTAACCATCTGCATCTCATGACAAGCTCCTGTAGTTGGCGGGCGCTGCCGTTCGTAGCGGCCCTGCGGCCTGTGCCCGGTATGCGGCCGCAACCGCCGCGCGACGCCCGGTCTGTCAGGCCAAACGTGTGGCCGGACGGTTTCTTGCGGCACCAGCCCGCTATTGTACCGCTCCGGTCCCAGGGCAGGGGGCCCCGTTGACCGCCCGGCGTGAGCGGGATACGATACATGCCCCCTGTGACTGCGGCCACGCCGGTTGCAGGCGTCGGGTGTCCCGATCGTCGGCGTTCCGATGGACGGCATGGCTGTACGCCGATGGCGTGCCGGGTCGCTGCGCGGCCGGGCTTCCCGGCCCAGCCACAGCGGGAAGCGGTGAGCACCAGGGAGTGCCTTTGGCCAAAGAAGATGCCATTCAGATGGAGGCGGTCGTAGTGAAGGCGCTGCCCAACGCGATGTTTCTCGTTGAGGCCGAGCTGACCGGTTCGGGCAAGCACGAAGTGCTCGCGCACGTGTCCGGCCGCATGCGGAAGAACTTCATCCGCATTCTGCCGGGCGACCGCGTCACCGTGGAGCTTTCGCCGTACGACCTCAAACGGGGCCGGATCGTTTACCGACAGAAATAGCTGCGGACGTCGAGTTGCAGCGGGCCCGGGGCCGCCGGCGAAGCCGCGCGTGTATAGACACGGGTGTTTGAGACGCGCCGCGCATCAGGGCGGGGTCGGCTCATTGGGCTCCAGCCAGTCGAGCGCGTGACTGTAGCGCGCGGTCTGCTCGACTCCGCGCTCGAAACGGATGAACGCGGCGTGCCCGTCGAGGAAGCCGATGTTCATGCTGAGTCCGTCGGGCACGTGCCAGGGGGCATGCAGGTAGTCCTGGTCCGGGTCGAGGTGCTGATTGTCGCCGACCAGCACCATGATCGACACTGGCACGCGCACGTCCACCATGCGCACCGGGCGGATCTTCGGCACCGGCGAGGCGAAGAACACCGGGTTCGTCGGGTAGCTGTTGCCGTAGTAATGGTAGGTGCTGGCCCGCTGCCACGGCGTCGGCCCCGAGTACGCGACGCCGCGGTCATCCGGGCAGTGAAACAGCTCGGCCGTGCGGTTGCCGTATGGATCGGCACCCACGTAGCGATTGACGGGCCGGGGGTTGAGCACCTGAGGAAACTCGGCGGTGTCGTTCTTGCCGCCGTAGAACCACTGGATGTTCAGTCGGTACTTCGGAAAGTGCCCGCGATTCTCATGATCGACGTACATGGTCCAGCCATGCGAAATCTGGCGCAGATTTGACGCGCACTTGATCCGCCGCGCGCGCTCCCGGGCCGCCCCGAACGACGGCAGAAGAATACTCATCAGCAGCGCGATGAGCGCGACCACAACCAACAACTCGATGAGCGTGAAACAACGCTGTCGTGCGTCGGAAGGTAACGCTTTGCCGCACGGGCTCATGGCGCTTCCCGATGTGTCGCCTGCCCGGATTATACGCTCACGCGTCGGCTCAGCGCACTCCCAATCGCGCACGAGCCTCGGCTGCTGTGAGCCCCCGCACTGCGACCCGCTTGAGCCGTTGCCCGTGACCGCTGACGATTTCAACGTCGGATTTCGACACCCCGAGCGCCTCCGCCAGCAGCCGGATGACCGCCGCGTTCGCCTTGCCGCCCTCCGGCGGAGCGGCGACGGCGACCTTCAGCGCCGTGCCCAGCACGCCGGCAACGCGCGTCCGCGATGCTCCGGGGACGACCTTCAAAGTCAGCTCAATACCCCCCGGCGTTGCGCGGATCTCCACGTCGCCGGCTTCAGGCGCCATGACTCCGCCCGCCTGACTCACCGGCCACCGATTCCACCGACCGCGACTTCTGTGGTCCGAACTCGTCGCCGCGGAAGGTGTTGCCCAGGTAAGTCTCCTTCACGCGCGGATCGTTGATCAGCTCCGCCGGCGTGCCCGAGCAGATCACCTTGCCCTCGTGAATCACGTAGCTGCGATCCGTAACCCTCAGTGTCTCATGGACGTTGTGATCGGTCAGCAGGATCGCGATCCCGGATTTGCGCAGCCGCGTGATCTCCTCACGCAGCCCTTCGACCGCGATTGGATCCACGCCGCTGAACGGCTCGTCCAGCAGGATCAGCTTCGGCTTGGTAATCAGGGCGCGCGCGATTTCCAGTTTGCGGCGTTCGCCGCCCGAGATCTTCTTGGCCGGATTGGAGCGCACCTTGGTCAGGCCGAATTGCCGCAGCAGCTCTTCCACGGTGGCCTGCCGCTCAGCGCGGGTGAAGCGCATCGTCTCGCAGATGGCCATCAGGTTTTCCGCGACCGTAAGTCGCTGAAACACGCTGGGTTCCTGTGACAGGTAGCCGATGCCTCGGCGTGCCCGCTGGTACATCGGCAGGCCGGTGATGTCCTCGCCGTTGAATGTCACGCGGCCACCTTCCGGCGTGATCATGCCGACGGTGATACGGAAACTCGTGGTCTTGCCGGCGCCGTTGGGGCCCAGGAGGCCGACGATTTCGCGTTCGTGAACCTGGTAACTGACGCGGTCGACGACAGTGCGACCGTTGTACGATTTCACCAGGCTGTTGGCCTCAAGCAGCATGTATTGCTCCCGGGGCGGGTGTTGCAGCCGCTGTGGACAAGTTGTGAAATGGCGTGTAAGTCACGCAAATTCTGAGGGATGGGAATGGGTTCAATGTTCCGATAATGCAGCAGGACGGCGACTTTCCGTCATCATTGCGGAGCTGGTTTGTATCTGCATTATTTACAATGGGTTGCGAGCTGACTTCCGCGCGATGGAGGCGGTCCCAACGGATTTCATTCGTAACCGTTTCCGAATCTCTGATCGTTGTTGGTGACCTAAGGTTCATCGACTACCTTGCTTGTTGACAAGTCACCAGTTCGTCGCGGCAGCGTCAGCTCATCAGCGAACGAACCGCACGCGCCCGATATCTGGCACCGACCAGCGCGCGCCCGTGCCGAGCGGCAACAATCCGGGAAGATACACGAAGGCGGCCTGCCCCACAATCTGGTCGGCGCGCACCGTCCCGGGACGATAGTCGGGCGGCAAGTGCGGCCCGGCTTCGGTCCATTCGCGGCTGTCGTGACTGTCCGGGCTGTTGTCGCCCATCACGAAGTACTCTTCGGCGAGCAGGGTGAACGGGCGTCCGGTTGTGGCCCGCAGCGCCTGGACCGGTCGACTCGTGTAGTGCACGTCGCGGTCGATACGCAGGCGTCGCAGCTCGCAGGCCAGGTCGCGGGCCCCGATGCGCAGGCCGACTGGCCGAGCCCGCGCGGCCGTGCGCAGGTGTTCGAGCCGCGGTGCGTACAACTCGTCGGTGCTGCTGAGCACTTCCTGCCCATCGATGGTCAGATACACCCGGAAGTCCACGTGCCCGAACTCGACCGCCACGGGACGACCGAACGCGAGCGCTGTGTTCAGGTGCTTGTCCAGCGTAAACGTGCAGCCCGCGGCATCCAGCGCTTCGGCGCCCAGCACCACGTGTCCATCGCGGTGCAGCTCGGCGAAAAAGCGCTGCGGCGAGCGCAGCAGCTCCCACCGGCATACGCCGTTTCCCGCCCGGGGGGTGAACTCGGCGACGATGCGCACGTCGCCGACGAATGCGCCCGATGAATGACGGTTGTAGGCATATAGGTCAAGCAGATATTCCGTCCCGGTGTCCGCGTTGAAGATGATCTCACGGCCGGTCTGATCCAGACCGTCGTAGCGGATCGTGCGCTGGTCGAGGCCGGCCCAGCCGGCGCCCGTCGGGTCCGGCGGATCGAGCGCAATCCAGCGTGGTAGACGGCCAGAGGGGGCGTTCGCACTCGCCAGGTGCGCCTGGTCGAAGACGACCATCCAGAGCGTCGCCTGTACTTCGGGCGGCTTGCGGGCGATGCGGCCGTCGATGAAGACGTCGCCATCCACCAGCTCGACCGTCTCGCCGGGCTGGCCGACCAGGCGCTTTATGTAGTGCTGGTCCGGGTCCGCCGGGTCACGGAAGACAATCACATCCCAGCGTTGCGGTGGGCACAGGCCGGCGAGGGCGTACGGCCACTTGTGGACCAGAATGCGGTCGCCGGCCTTGGGGGCGGTGTCGGTTGGCGTGGCTTCGAAGGCGAACTGGCAGTTGGGGCAGATGATCTCGGGCGGCACAACGAAGCCGGCGCCGGGGGCGGCGGTTCGCAGGGGGGCGAAATCGAATTCCCAGCCGCAGGCCGGGCAGACGCGCGTGGCGTGGGCCCCGAGTAGCGTATCGGCCATCGAGCCCGTGGGAATGATGAAAGCCTCGACCAGGAACGCGCGAAAGATGAAGGCGAGGATCAGTCCCGTGAGCACCGTCTGCAGGATTTCGGCAACCCGGGTGGCGCGCGGCGCCGCAGGCGGCAGTGACGGCTCGGCCGGACCCGGTGTAGGCATTTCGGGTCCAGGCGGACGGGTTGTCACGGGTCCGGTGTCGCTCACTGAGGTGAATTCTGCGGGTGCGCGGCGAGCTTGCCAATAGGCGCGGCGCGCGGATGCGGCGGTCTCAGCGGATCCAGCGGGTGCGGCCGAGGTCGGGCAGCACGTTGAGCCCATTCGGCGTGAGCGGCAGGAAACCCGGCCAGTATACGAAGAACGCACGGCCGATCAACTGGTCGGCGGGGACGGTGCCGGCGTGGAACACGCCGCGCTCCAGCTCGGCCTGCAGGTGCGGCCCGACCGGCTCCTGATCCGCGCGCGAGAATGCGAAGCGCCCGTCCAAACTGTTGGGGCTGTTGTCGCCGAGAACGAAATACTCGTCGGGGCCAAGCTGGATGGGGCGATCCTGCAGGCCGACCGCCACGCGTTCGCCGCCGTGGACCTCGCTCGTGTAGTAGACGTCGCGCTCAATGAGCACGTGGCGAAGCGTGGCCCGCGTATTCTCAGCGGCGATGCGGAGAACGGGCGGGCTGTTATTGGCCGCGACCTGCCGGGCGTCTTGCGGGGTCAGCTGGTACTGCGCGGGCGTCGACTCGAACACGGTCTGGCCGTCGACTTCCACGCGGACGAGGCCATCGACGTGGCTGAGGGCCAGGTGGATCGGAGCGCTGGAGTTAGCGGACTGCTGCGTGGACCATGACTCGCGCGGTCCGTTGCGCCCACTTTGATGCTCAACGGTCACCTGGCCGGCCGCGTCCACGCGGGCGATGAACCGGTGCGTGCCCTTGGTCGTGCTCAGCTCGACGTAGCCGGTCGTGGCGCCGCCGGCGAACTGCACCTCGGCCGACAGCCGCACGTCGGAGACCGTGTGCAGCAGCAGCGCGGGATCGTTGTAGGCGTAGATGTCTTTGACCTGCCCCGGTGCCTGCGGATCGGTTGGATCCGTGGCAAACTGGATCTCCGACCGCGCGTGCTGCAGCCCATCGTACTGCAGGGTCCGCGCGGCGGGCTGAGTCAGCCCGGACCAGGCGCGTGCGTCGTCGAGGGCGACCCAGCGCGGATAGTACGCGGCTCGCGCCGAGGGCTCGCGCGGCGCGTGGTCGTGGTCGTAGTACGGGAACCAGAGCGCGCGCTGGGCGTCCCGCGTCTTGCGCGCGATCTGATCGTTCACGAAGATATCACCGTTGATGATCTCGATCTTCTCGCCCGGGAGGCCGATGAGACGCTTGATGTAGTTCGTCTGGCCGTCCGTGGGGACTTTGAAAACCACGACGTCCCACCGTGCCGGACCGAGTCCGTCGAGCCCGGCGAACGGGCGATCGAACAACCAGCCGTGCACGAAAATGCGATCGCCGGCCGAGGGTCGCAACCGCGCCGGCAACTTCTCGGAGGCCAGCAGCGGCGGCCGTGGCGTCCCATCCGTCGGACCGAGCGGACGGAACTGCATCCACCGGCAGTTCGGGCAGCGAAGGCACGGACTGCTCCACGGCCACGCGCCGCGAAGCTGCCAGCCGACGGCGTATTCAGTCCCGCAATTCGGGCAGGTGTTCGCGGCGTGCTCGCCGTAGAGCGTTTCCGCCATCGACCCCGTTGGGATGATGAAGAGCGGCAGGAAGAAAGTCTTGAGCACGAGCAGGTAGATGAAGAAGCCCACGAAGGACGAGGTCTGTTCGATCCACGACTCCTTGGGCGCCGGTGTGTCAGCGGCGCGTGCGCGTGGCCGCTGCGGGCGTTTGCTCGGATGCGACTCGGACACCTGATCGCTCACGCGGCGGCGCACTCCTTCCCGGCATCATTCTCGGGCCGGTGGTGGCTGCGACGAGTGAGTGCCTCAGACTCACTCCAACATGGGTGCTACGGGCGTCTTGCCCGTCCGTATGACGGACGAGACACCCACACCACCCCTGTTATGAGCCACACGCAACGAGGCAGCACACTAGCGTACCGGTGCCGGTGCAGGTGGTCAAACCGCACGTCTCGTCATAGTATTCGACGCGCACGGATCATGATTCGGAGGCACACTTGAACGGCAGGACATCACGTTGGGCGGGGCTGGCGGCGCTCTCGGGGGCGTGGCTGTTGGCCGGGTCGTGCGCGGCGGTCCCGAATGCCCTGAAGGCCGTGCTGATGGCTGTGGCGTTTGTGGACGCCCTGGCCTGAGGCCGCCGCGGCAAAGCGGAAATGCGATGTTGCGACCGCCGCTCGTCGAATGCCGCTTCCTCGACCCGCGACCCGCCGCCGAGGCCGCCAGGGCGCCGATCGTCGGCGCGGTCAACATGCCCCGGTCGGAGCTGCCGGCGCGGACCCACGAGCTGCCGCCGCGTGACGAACTGATCCGCGTGGTCGGCCCGCCGGAGTTTGCCGAGCCTGCGGTGGCGTGGTTGACAAGCGCGGGCCGGCGGGCGGCGGTCGAATCGGCATTTGAGTACGCGCCGCCAGCGGATGCGCGGCTCGTGGGACGTTTGTGGCGCCCGACGGCGTTCCTGGCCGAGGTGTGCGCGCGACTGTCACCCGGTCGGGCGCTGGAGCTGGCCTGCGGGACGGGGCGCGATGCCGTTTACCTGGCTGCGTGTGGCTGGCAGGTGCTGGCGGTGGATGTCCTGCCGGACGCGCTTGAGCGCGGACAGATGCTGGCGCAGCGCTGCGCCCCCGCGCTGGCGCCCATCGAGTGGCGGCAGGCTGACCTCGAACGCGGCGTTTTGAAGCTGCCGGCGGGTTTTGATCTGGTCGTCGCGGTGCGCTACCTGCACCGGCCGCTCTTTGCCCGCCTTGCCGACTGGCTTCGCCCAGGCGGCAGTTTTGTCTGTGAGACCTTCACGACCGTGCATCGCGCGCGACACGGGCGACCGGCGCGCACCACCGATGTGTTGCGGCCGGGTGAGCTCACCGCTCTGCTGGCGGGTTTTGAATTGCGGCACTGCTCCGAGGCATGGCATGGCCCCCTGCACACGGCGCGGGCGTGGGCCGTGCGTGCGGGCTGAACAGCGATAAGGCGGCGCTCTGCGAGTGCTACAGCGGCGGCCCGTCGGTGCTCCAGGCTGGGTCGGAGGATTCGCTGGCGGTTGTGCTGCCCAGCACGCCGTCGGTTCCGCCGGTCACGTGGTTTCGCAAACTCTGCCCGCTGCCCTCGAAGATCGGCCAATAGGCGAGCAGGTTCGTCTCCGTTCCGTCGAGACGTTCGTTGAGCGTGGTCAGGATCGCGGCCGCTTCGCGGGCTGTTGACCAGAGCCGGACCTCGCCGAGCTTGCCGCGCAAGCCGACACCCAGCGTGAGCTGGCTGAAAGTGAGGGCCCCCGCGACGGGGGTGTTTGCCAGGGGCGCGCCGTCTAGGTACACGCTGCAGCTCGACGCGGTCACGCCGTCGTAGACGACGGCGATTTGCCGCCACGCGCCGGCGAGGTTGGTCGCGGCGGCGTCGGTGGGGGTGCCGCCGATCTGCAGCCGAATACGGTTGGCGCTCGGCTGGATCTCAATGGTCAGCGAGCCGCTGCCGACGCTGGCGATGATGCCACCGTCGTTGTCGGGTTTGACCCAGGCTTCGAGCGTGAACGCCGTCAGGGCGTACGCACTCCCCAGCGGCAAGGTGGCAAACGCCGTGCCGTCGAACTGGAGCGACGCTTCGGGCTTGCCGACGGTGATGGCGACGCTGGTGGTGGCCTCGACGCCCCCCGCCGTAACGATGCGCAGCGCCACGCCGTAGTTGCCCTGGTTGTAGAACGTGTGTCGCGGCTGCGCTTCGCGTGACGTGGTGCCGTCGGCGAAGTCCCAGTAGTAGTCCAGGATCGTATCGTCGGGCACGACGCTCGTCGTGCCGTCGAACTGCACGACAAGTGGCGCGGTGCCGCTCGTGACGTTGGTGACGATGACGGCGGTGGCGCCGGCGCCGGCTGCACGAATCTCAACGCTGGTGATGTCGGTTTCGCCCAGCTCGTCGGTGACCCGCAGCTTCACGATGTAGCGACCAGGGTTCGTGAACGTATGGGCCAGCGCGACCAGGTTCGACGTCGTGCCATCGTCGAAGTCCCACGCATACGTTAGTGTGCCGCCGTTGGTGGAGGCCGACGAGGCCGCCGAAAACGTGATCGTCAGCGGGGCGGCGCCCTGCGTGGAGGATGCGGCGACTGCTGCGGTGACGGCGGAATCGTCCGTGGTGCCGTTGTTGGGGCAGCCGACGACGAGGAGCAGGGACAGCAGGGTGATGGCGGCGCAGGTCTTCATGCTTGGATCGCTCCGTATGCGGGGCCGGACCGTCCGCAGGCCTCCGGCGCATTATACGGGCTGCCGCGCGTGTCCGGCTACGCGCGGCGCAGGCGCGCAAAGCAGCGGGCAGGCCAGGGCCTGCCCGCTGGTTTCTGTGGAACTGTCCGGGGGGGCCGCGCCGGGTGCGCCTATTGCCCGGAATTCTCGCCGGGGTCGGTCGAGTCGGTGGTCTCGCGGATGCCGGCCGGAACCGTCTCGTCGGGCGCGGTCGTCTCGGCCGGATTGGTGACTTCGACCATGGCGGCGACCGGGATGGTTGGGACGATGCCGTCGGCCGTCGCCTCGGCGACGATGCCGTGCAGCGCGGAGCCGACGCGTGGCCAGGAATCGACGGCCCGTCGCCGCGCGCGGCTCTTGGTTTCGCTGAGGGCGACGCGCACTTCGCTGAAGGCCTTCTTGACGCTGTTGAGGGCGGACTCGGCCGAACGGTTCTGGTTCCGCAGCGTAGTGACCTCGCACTCGTAGAACTGGCGCTGCTCGATGAGCCGCGCGTTCTCGCGTTCCAGGTGCGTCAGTTGGACCTGGAGGTTCTTCTTCTCGGCGCGCAGGTTCTCGATCGTGTCGTCCAGCGTCCCCTGCACCTGCGTCAGCTCGCGGATGCGGTCGTCCGCGGCGCGATTCGCCATCTGCAGCCGGTTACGCTCCGTGGTCGTCTCGTCGAGGGAGATCTGGGTTTCCTGGAGCTGCGACTGGAGGCTGGTGCGCTCTTCGAGGTTTTCGCGCACGCTGCGTTCGAGCTCTTCGACCTTGGCCGAGAGGATCTTGCACTCGGAGCGCAGGCTGTCGCGCTCCTTGCTCGCGGCCCACAACTCGTCCAGTTGCTTGTTGGCGGCCTTCAGGTCGGTCTTGAGGCGGCTGCGCTCTTTCTCGGTCTCACTGAGCTGGTCGTTGATCCGCTGGGCCTTCGTGTTCGCGTCGGCCAGCTCTTCTTCAAGTGACGCGACCTCGGTGCGGAGCTGCTCGAGCGCGTCGACGCGCGTCTGCAGCGTCACTGCCTGCCACTCCAGCTCCTGGACGCGCTGGGTGGCGGCCTGCAGCTTCTCGCTGGTCGTGGTCAGCTCACGCTCCATCGTCTCGCGAATTTCCTGGTGACGGTCGAGCTGGTCTTCCAGCTCGTTGATCACCGCCAGCACGTCATTCCGCTCGTCGATGAAGGTGTCCTGGAGGCCGCGGGGCGTGCTCTTGCCCTGGAGCAGCGCGCTCCCGGCGGCCATTTCAATTCTTTGCTTGGCCTCCTGGGCGGGCGTGGGCGCGGATGATCCGGGGCGCGTCGCTCCGGTCGCGGACGTGCCGGTCCCCGCCGGGTTCTGGCTGGTGGGCGCGCCGGTCTCGGCGCCGTTTCCGTTCCGTCGTGCGCGAGAATTGGACTTTTCCATAGCTGTTGGCTTCCTTGCGTGGAGGTAAGGCACGCCCCGAAGGGGGGCTTCCCTGCCCGTGCCCGGCGACCGCCTGCGGGACGCGTCCGGCACCGTGAGTAACTATCGGCCCGCTGGCGCAGACTTGACTCGCGCGGGCGCAACGCAGCGCAAGAAATGCCGCGCCCACCCCGCTGGCAACCCGCGGCGCGGGAATCTGGCGACCCGCCGGGGTGGTCGTGATCGGCAGGCCCTGCGCGGCCGTTGGCACCGGCTGAGGAAGTGGGTACCAGGTCCGTGACCTTTTAGGCGGCGTTTGCCTAGGGGGGTTGGGCGTCACAGTGGCGTCGCCAGCGATCGTCTTGCGACAGCCATAGGGCGCGCAAGGCGAGGATGGCCTCCACGCCGGGCAGATTCCAGAACTGCTCGGTCCCTTTCAAGCGCTTGTTGAACTGCTTGACGGCGGATTCGGTCACGCCGGAGCCGATCGGCCACCCTTTTTGCCGGTAGGTGGGATAGTCCATGTGCGCCCGATGCGTCTGGAAGTAGCCCACGTTGTTGGCGAGCACACGCCGCGGATGCTCCGGGCCATCCGCGGCTCGAGGCGGCCCCAGCCGCTGGGCGTGCCCCTCCAGGATCGCGATCACCTGTGCCACCTGCCCATCCCACAAGGCGTCTTCGAGTTGCTCGGCCAGCGCAGCTGCCTCCGACGTGTCTTTGCCCAGCGCGGCCCGCGCCGCGTCGTGCAGGTGCTCCGCCGCGTGGTAATAGTCCACGATGCGCTGATCGTGCAGATGTTCGCGTTCACTCAACGGATCGATCCAGTTCCCACCATCGCCCATCACCAATACCGTCTGCGTTTGCCGCAACCCGCGGCGCTCGGCCTCCAGCCGCACCAATTTCCCAAACGGCTCCGTCGCACCCATCGTCGCCACATAGGTCGTCACCAGCGGCCGCGGCCGCTGCGCCGGCGTTCCATCCCCCGGCTGATACGACGTCAGCGCCGCCACCTTGTCCTCGCGCCAACGGCTCCCGTTTTCTCCGGATTTTTCGCGCGTTTGCACCCGCCCCCCGTCCATCCCGATCACCAGCAAGGCCGGCAGATTGGCCGGCCCGACCGGACGCTGGCCCTGTTCGTAGGCCGCCACTTCGGCGTCCCGCGCCGCACGAACCACTTCACCCAACGCCTCCGCCCAGCGCTGCACCTGCTTGCCGTCCAGATGCGTGCCCCAGTCCTCGTTCAACGCCAACGCCGCCGGATCAAACGCGTGCAGGGCTCCCTCCCGCGCCACCCGCCGTGCCGCGCGCGGCGTCAGCGGAACTTCGGCCAGCAAACCCCAGTCCCGCACCTGAGGGGGAAAAAGAACCCCCGCACGCCCGACACCGCGCGTGCTGTTTGTGCACCACCACCCGCCCGTGCCGCGACTGCACCTCGGGCTGCGTCTGCTCCTTCTCCAGGTACACGGCGCCCGAGCCGCAGTACGGACAGCGTCCCGCACGGTCGACCTGGGCGCCGGGCGCTAGCGCCGCGCGCTGCTCCAACGCCACCGGCAAGGCCGCCTGCGCCAGGGTCTCGACTTGGTCCTCGAAGTCCGCAAACGTCGCCCCCTTCAGCGGAATCGTCTCGTCGGCCGGAAGCACCCGCTCCAACTGCGCGGCAAAAGCGGCCATAATCCGCGCCCGCGCCTCCTGGCGTGTCGTCCGTGCTGGCATGTCCGCTTCCTCCTTGAAGCACTTCCACTCGCGCGGGCCCGCCACCGGGCCCAACCCACCCCAATCCTACCTCAAATCGGCCGCCGCAAGTGTCACGGACCTCCGATTATCGGCCGCACAGCCGCGCGGTTGACTCCAGTTTCGCCAGCGTTACAGTGGACGAAATTGCGGCGGCCCGGCGGAGATGGGTCACGCCGTGACATTCAAAGGTGTGGTATGAAGAACGAGTCGTCGCTTCCGAGCGGGTTTGGACTGAATCGGCGTGAGTTTCTGGCATCGGCCGCCGCGGCCGGCGCCGGCTTGATGATGACCTGGCCCGGCTGGGCGCAGGAGCAGGCGGCGGGGGAGAAGGTCGACGCTCTGCGCGTCGCGTTCATCGGCCCCGGCAGCCAGGGCCGCAACCTGCTGAACCAGGCGCTGAAGATCCCCGGCATTCGGTTCGTCGCGATCTGCGACATCTGGCCATACAACCAGACCTACGCCGCCAACATTCTGAAGAAATACGACATGCCCGTGAAGGTCTACACCGAGTACCAGGAGCTGCTGGCGACGGAGAAGGACCTCGATGCGGCGATCGTGGCCACGCCGGACTGGGTGCATGCCGAGCACACCATCGCGTGCCTGAAGGCGGGCCTCAACGTGTACTGCGAAAAGGAGATGTCGAACACGCTGGAGGGGGCGAAGCAGATGGTGCGCGCGGCGCGCGAGACGAAGAAGCTGCTGCAGATCGGCCACCAGCGGCGCAGCAACCCGCGTTACTGGCACGCGCTCAAGATGATCAAGAATGACAAGATCTGCGGCCGCATCACGCACGTGAACGGGCAGTGGAACCGGTCGCGGCGCTTTGACATCGGCTGGCCGGAGGGCAAGGAGCTCGACGCCGCCACGCTGAAGAAGTACGGCTACGACACGATGGAGCGGTTCTGCAACTGGCGCTGGTACAAGCAGTACTCGGGCGGGCCGATGGCGGACCTGGGTTCACACCAGATCGACGTCTTCAACTGGTTCCTCGAGACGCTGCCGGCCGGCGTGCAGGCCAGCGGCGGCTTGGACAACTACGACGACCGCGAGTGGTACGACAACGTGCTGTCGCTGTATGACTGGAAGGTCAACGGCAAGCACGTGCGCGGCTTCTACCAGGTGCTGAACACGACGAGCCACGGCGGGTTCTGGGAGGCGTTCATGGGCGACGAGGGCTCGCTCGTCATCTCCGAGGACACGCGCAAGGGGTTCGCCTTCCGCGAGCCGGAAGCCAAGCGGCGCGAGTGGGAAGACGAAGCCTCCAAGATCGAGACCATGGACCGCGACGCGATCGAGCTGAAGATCGGCGAGACGCTGCGGCCGGACGGCACCAAGGATCCCGAGTCGCAGCGGTTGCTCGAAGAGAGCCAGAAGCCGCCACACCAGTTGCACCTGGAGAACTTCTTCAACGCGATCCGGGGCGGCACGCCGCTGTCGTGCCCGCCCGAGGTCGCGTATGAAACGGCGGTCACGGTCCTGAAGGCCAACGAGGCCGTCGAAAAGGGCTGCCGGATCGAGTTCCAGCCGGAAGAATTCAAGGTGTAGATGCACCGCAAGCTGGCACAGAGCGCCGTGCTGTTGTTGCTGGTGCTGGGCGGCGCCACGCTGCGGCTGTCCGCCGGTGAGCCGGCCGAGGTGGAGTTGCTCAAGACGGATAGCGCCGCGCCGTACGTGCATCGCCTGACGCTCTACGATCACGACGGTAAGGCGATCAATCCCAAGGACGAGCCCGCGGTGCCGTACTCGCCGGCGATGACCTGCGGCAAGTGTCACCCGGTTGGGCAGATCAGTCATGGCTGGCATTTCAATGCCTGGGACCCGAATGTGCCAGCGGGGCGGTCGGGCGAGCCATGGTTCCTCGTCGATCAGCGCACGGGCACGGTGCTGCCGATCTCGGGGCGCGGCTGGCCGGGTACGTATAAGCCGGAAGATGTTGGCCTGTCGAACTGGGAGTTCGTGCTCCGCTTTGGCGCGCATACGCCGGGCGGGGGCTATGGGGCGCCGAGCGGCGAGGTGCTCGCGAAGTCGCGCGAGGAGGCGCGCTGGAAGATCTCCGGCCAACTCGAAGTGGACTGCATGAGCTGCCATAGCGCGGGGCAGTCGCACGACCCGGCGGAGGCGGCCCGGCAGATTGAGGCGCAGAATTTCAAGTGGTCGCCGACGATCGCACTGGGCTTGGGCGTGGTGCGGGGCGAGGCCCGCAAGGTGCCGGACGACTGGGATCCGACGATGCCACCGAATCCGGATTACCCGGAGCGGGCTGGTCCGAAGCTGATCTACGACCTGCGGCAGTTTGACCGGGACGACCGGGTGTTCTTCGACATCACGCGCCGCCCGCCGGTCGAGCGCTGCTACTTCTGCCACTCGTTCCGCGAGGTGGGGCCGTTGGCGGAGGATCATCTGGCCAAGTCGCGTGATGTGCACCTGGCGGCGGGGCTGATTTGCTCGGACTGCCACCGCAATGAGCTTGATCACTTGACGGTGCGCGGTTTCGACGGTGAGGCGGCGCTGCGCGACGACGACACCGTCGCGACTCTGACGTGTGAAGGCTGCCATCTCGGGTCCGAGACCGAGCCGGCCGAGCACATGGTGGGGCGGTACGGCGCGCCGCGGCCGGAGCACCCGGGTTTTCCGACGATTCACTTCGAGAAGCTCGCGTGTACGGTGTGCCACAGCGGGCCGTGGCCGGCGATGGATGCGCACGAGTTTCAGACGGCGCTCGCGCACGGGCTGGGCCTGGCGACGCGCGAACGCAAAGACACCGATCCGCCGGAGATTGGCGGGCCGATCTTCGTGCGGCAGCCGGACGGCAAGCTTGGCTTGCAACGCAGCGTGTGGCCGTCGTACTGGGGGCACACGCCGACCGAAGGACCGCGTCCGCTGCTGCCGGCGGTGGTGCAGAAGATCGCGGGCAAGCTGCTGCCGAAAACGACGACGCAGCCGGTGGGGACGGACCGCGAGCAGATCAAGGCGGTGCTAGCGGCCCTGCGCGGCGCGAAGGGCGTGGAGGGCGAGCCCTGGTGCGTGCGGAACGGCACGCTTTTCCAGCTCAACGCGGACGGCGGTCAGCTCGTGATGGCGCCGAGCCAGCCGTGCATGTGGTCGCTGGCCCACAATGTGCGCCCGGCGTCGCAGTCGCTCGGCATTCGCGCGTGCACGGATTGCCACGCAGCCGACACTCCCGTGTTCTTCGGAGTCGCGACGACGGCCCGACAGATAGCGCGCGGCGATGCGTCCGTGCCCATGGCGCGCTACCACGGCTATGACTCAACCTTGGCGAGCCTTTGGGCGACGAGCTTCCAATTCCGCTCGGCGTTCAAGTGGTTCGGGTTTGCCTGTGCCGCGGTGATCGCCCTGGTCTTGATACGCGTTCCGCTCGATGTGCTGACCCGCCCGGCGCTCGCCGCGCCAACCGGGGTGGTGCCGTTCGGCAGACTGGAAAGGTCAAGTTGGGCGTTCGTGGTCCTTGGGACCGTGATCGGCGCGGTGACCGGGCTGGGCTCGAAGTGGCTGTTGGGCAGATTAGTCACGTGGGCGCTGCTGACGCACATGATTGGCGCCGGCCTGTTTCTCGTCGGCGTCACCGCGGCGGCCGTGCTGTGGGCGCGTCGGTGCCGGGGACCGGCCAAGGGGCGCAGCGCGCTGCAGAAGCTGGTCACGTGGCTGGTGCTTGGCTGCAGCCTTACATTGATTGGCACGATGCTGGCGGCGATGACGCCGTTGTGCGGATATCGGCAGCAGGCTCTGATGGCCGTCTGGCACTACTGGGCGGCGATCGTCCTGCTGGTACTGATTGTGGTCTATGCCGTGCTGGCTCTGGCCGGCCGCGGGCCGAAAGGAAGGACGTCATGATACGAATCGCATTGTTGTCCATCGCCGCAACTCTGGTGTTGGCTTTCAGCGGCGCAGTGGCTGCCGCTCAGGAGAAGCAGCCCGCCCCGACGACGCAGCCGGCGAAGGCGGACGAGGGCACGCCCAAGACCGGCGACACCAAGCTGGTGCCGCTGGAGATCAAGCTGCCGCGGCCGGCGTTCAAGGGTACGCCGACGAACATCCCGCCGGGCACGAACCTGGAGCCGCCGCGCAAGGGGCCGCGACCGCCGTTTCTGGCGCCGCCCGGCACGAAGAACGTCGCGCTCAACAAGCCGGTCACGAGCAGTGACCGCGAGCCGATCATCGGGACGATGAAGCTGGTGACGGACGGCGACAACGAGGCGAAGGAAGGCAGCTATGTGGAGCTGGGCCCCGGGCTGCAGTGGGTCCAGATCGACCTGAAGGAGAAGTACAACATCTACGCGATCCTGGTGTGGCATTACCATTCCAGCGCGCGCGTCTATCATGATGTGGTGGTGCAGGTGGCCGACGACGCGGATTTCATCGAGAACGTTCGCACGCTGTACAGCAATGATCACGACAACTCGTCCGGATTGGGCCTGGGCACCGAGAAGGAGTTCTGGGAGACGTACGAGGGACGCCTGATCGACGCCAAGGGTGCCACGGCGCGCTACGTCCGGCTCTACAGCAAGGGCAGCACGGCCGATGACCAGAACCACTACATCGAGGTGGAGGTCTACGGCCTGCCGGCCAAGTAACAGGGATCGAGGGAACCAGGGATCGCGGGATCGAGGGAAGACGCCCGGCCGTATCGGCTTGTTGCGCTGATCCTCGTTAGCGCGGCGGTGGCACTGGCGTTTCGTCTGCCCGGGCTGAATCTGCGCCCGATGCACGGTGACGAAGCGGTTCACGCCGTGAAGTTCGATGAGCTCTGGCATGCTGGCCAGTACCAGTATGACCCGGACGAATACCACGGCCCGACGCTCTACTACCTGACATTTCCATCCGTTTGGCTCAGCGGGGCGACGGACTTCGCCCACACACAGGCGGCCACGTATCGCATTGTGCCGGTCGTAGTCGGCGTCGTGCTGATTCTGCTGCTGCTATTGATCGGTCGCGGCCTGGGCTGGCCGGCGACGGCGGGCGCTGCGGTGCTCACGGCCGTCTCGCCCGCGATGGTGTTCTATAGCCGCTATTACATCCAGGAAACGCTGCTGGTCTGTTTCACGCTGCTGGTGATTGCGGCCGGGTGGCGGTATGTGCAATCGCGACGCATCGGCTGGGTGCTGCTGGCCGGCGTCGGCGTGGGGCTGATGCACGCAACCAAGGAAACGTGCGTGATCGTGTGGGGGGCGCTGGTGGGAGCGCTGGTTGTCACCCTGCTGTGGGTTCGCGCCTCCCACACCGCTGATGCTCACCCTGCCCTCCCCCCGAGAGGGGGCGGACTGTGGGTGGCGCTGGGCGCGGGTGTGCTCGCGGCGGTGCTTGTTTCGGTGCTGCTTTTCTCCGCCGGGTTCACGCATCTCCGCGGCCCGCTCGATTCGCTGCGCGCCTATGCGATCTATTTCCAACGAGCCGGCGGCGGCGTGCATGAGCATCCTTGGTACTACTACTTGCAGATGCTGGGGTATACGCACTACACGCCGGGCCCGGTGTTCAGCGAGGTGCTCATCGTGGGGCTGGCCGTCGTCGGGCTGATCGTGATCGTGCGCCGGCGTGAGACGAGCGGCTTGCTCCGCTTTGTCGCGGTGTACACGATCCTGCTCACCGCGATCTACTCGGCGATTCCGTACAAGACGCCGTGGTGTGCGCTCGGATTGCTGCATGGCATGATCCTGCTCGCGGGCCACGGCGCCGCGACGCTGGTCGCCGGGTGCCTGTCGCGCACCAAGCTGGGCATGGGCCGTCTTGCGCTCACCGCCGGGGTAGCCGTGCTTCTGCTGGCCGGCACAACTCAGTTGGCGTGGCAGGCTTGGCGCGGCAGCCAGCGCTTCTATGCCGATCGGCGCAATCCGTATGTGTACGCCCATCCGGTGCGCGATGTGGAGCACCTCACGACGCAGCTCACGCGCCTGGCCGCCGTCTCGCCGGACGGGCCGCGCATGCTCATCAAGATCGTCGTCGAGAACTGCTGGCCGCTGCCGTGGTACCTGCGCGGCTTCGAGCGCGTCGGCTATTGGGAGCAGCCGCCAGATGAACCGGACGCCGACGTGGTTCTCGTTTCGTACGCGCTCCAGGACGCGCTCGCCCCGCGGCTGCGCGACGCGTACGAAGTCAGCTACTATGGACTGCGGCGGGACGAGATTCTTGCGGTCTACGTCCGGCGCGCCTTGTGGACGACGTTTGTCCAAAGCCTGACGCCGGCCACGCAGCCGACAGCGCCATGAACTTCGCTGCATCGGACAGGCCGCAGCACGGGCAGGGGGGCGCAGCCCACCGTTTCGCCCACGACGCGATGGCGTGCACGTTCGAGCTGTACCTCGTGGGTGTTGGCGCCCGCTACGCCCGCCAGGCTGCGGAAGCCGCGTTCGAGGAGGTGCACCGCCTCGAACAGCTCCTCAGCCGCTTCATCCCCCACAGTGACATCGGCCAGATCAACGCGCTGCAACCCGGCAGCGCCATCCGCGTGAGCCCCGAGACGATCGAGTGCCTGCAACTCGCGGCCGAAGTTCACCAGCAGACCGGCGGCGCGTTCGACATTGCGTTTCACAGCCAGCCGCGAATAGGCCCAGATGGGCCGTCGCCGCTGATCTTCGATCCGACGCAATCCGCGATCGGCGTGCAGCGAACCGGGGTCGTGCTCGACCTGGGGGCCATCGGCAAGGGCTACGCCGTGGATCGCGTTGCGGCGCTGCTGCGTGAATGGAAGATCCCGGCGGCACTCGTGCATAGTGGCCAGAGCACGGTCTACGCGCTGGGCCGGCCGCCGACCGGCGACGCATGGCGCCTGACTCTGCGGTCGCCGGACGAGCAGGGCGATGCGCTCGGCACGCTGGCGCTGACCGACGAAGCTCTGAGCGGATCGGGCCAGCGTCTGCACGGCGGGCACATCCGCGACCCGCGCACCGGCGCACCGGCCACGGCGTACTCCGCTACCTGGGCGGTCGCGTCGTCCGCGGCGGTGTCCGATGCGCTGTCGACGGCGTTCATGCTGCTCACGCCGGCGGAGGTCGCCACCGTGTGTGGACGCCAGCGCGACGTGTCCGGTATACTGCGGCCCACGACGGCGCAGACGGGGCGGGAACTGCTGTGTTTTGGCCGCCACCAACCAGGAACCTGAGATGTCCACACACCGAATTTCACGCCGCAAGTTCGTCCAGCGGGCCGCGACGGCGGCCGCCGTGTTCTACATCGTCCCGCGCCATGTGCTGGGCGGCCGGGGTTACGTTCCGCCAAGCGAAGTAGTCACGCGCGGTGTCATCGGCACCGGCGGGCAAGGCCTGAGCCACGTGACCGAGAACGTGGAGGGTCAGCCGCCGGTCACGCTGGCGGTCTGCGATGTGGATCGCAAGCATCTTGAGAACGGCCTGAAGCGCGCCGGCCGAAGCTGTGACGGCTACGCCGATTTCCGGGAGGTGCTGGAGCGGAAGGACATCGACACGATCCACGTCGCCACGCCGCCGCACTGGCACGCCGTCGTTGGCATCGCCGCGGCCCAGGCGGGCAAGGATGTGTTCGGCGAAAAGCCGTTCGCGCGGACGATCGCGGAAGGGCGGGCGCTGGCGGGTGCGATCCGGAGTTACGGGCGGGTCTTTCAGGTCAACACGCATGGCCGCTTCGGGAACTACTACCACTTCGGCGCGACGAAGATGCTGCGCAAGCTCGTCGACAGCGGCTTGCTGGGCACGCCGTTGACGGTGCGTTTGACCGCCGCGAACGGCATCTTCTGGAAGGTGAAGATGTGGAGCGGGCGGACGAACCTGACGCCCGAGCCGGTGCCGGCTGTACTTGACTATGACATGTGGCTCGGCCCGGCGCCGTCCAGGCCGTACCATCCGCACCGCGTCCATCAGAGCTTTCGCGGCTACTGGGACTACGACGGCGGCGGGCTGGCGGACATGGGGCAGCATTACCTTGACCCCGTGCAGTACATGCTGAACAAGGACGACACCAGCCCGGTGGAGATCGAAGCCGAGGCGCCCTGGCCGCAGCATCCCGACGCGGTGGGGATGTGGGGCACTATCCGGCTGAAGTACGACGACGGCCACACGCTGATTCTGCAGAGCGGCGAATGGGGGCCGGCGGACCCGGCCGGGCTGCCGTTCATCGAGGGGCCGCGCGGCAAGGTGTACGACAACTACCGCACCGATCCGCCGGGCCTGTTCGATCAACTCGCGCGCTTCCCCGATCCGCCGCCGCTACTCGATTTCGAGACGGCGGTGCGCACGCGGAAGCAGCCGGGTGGCAACGCGGACGTGGCCCAGCGGTCGTGCGCGCTGGTGAACCTGGCGAATATTGCGATTCGCACGGGGCGCAAGCTGCGCTATGACCCGGTGCGCGAACGCTTCGTGGGGGATGAGCAGGCCAACCTCCTGGTCGCGCAGCCCATGCGCGCCCCGTGGCATATCTAGGAGCTAACCCGATGAGCATTGGTCGTCGGTGCTGCGTACTGCCGTTGATTCTGTTCGCGTTGGTCGCGGGTGCGGAAGCGCAGCAGCCCTCCGCGCAGCTTGCGGCGCTGCTCGCGAAGCTCCCGGCGGAGACGCCGGCGGTGCGGGCGGAATTGCTGATACTGGGGGTGGAAGACATTCGCACGCTATGTGCAATGCTGAAGGAGCCTGGGCCGGGCGAGGACACGCAGGTCCGGCTGGCTTTGCACGGGCTGGCATTCGCCGTCGCGGATCCGCAGCGCGCCACTGAGCGCAAGACGTATATCGATGCGCTGATCGCCGCGCTGCGCGCCGCTCCGCCGCCGGCGGACGTGCCCTTCGTCGTTGAGCAGTTGCAGCTTGTCGGCGGCCCGGACGCCTGTGCGGCGCTGGGGCGGGTACTGGTGCCCGGCGCGACGGAAGCTGTCTGTGATGCTGCCGCGCGAACCCTGCAAATAATCGGCGGCGATCCGGCGGTCGCGGCGCTCCGTGCAGCGCTGCCGGCGCTCAGCGGGCGCTGTCGTCTCTCGGTGATCGCAGCTCTCGGTGCGCTTCGTGACGAGGCATCCGTGGCCGTTCTGCTCGCCGATGCGAAGTCTGATGATCGTGCACTGCGTCTGGCCGCGCTGGATGCGCTGGCCGGCATCGGCGACTCGCGTGCCCGCGACGTGCTGATGCCGGCTGCCGCGGCCGACTCCTGGTACGAACGTTCGCGCGCCACGGATAACCTGCTGGTACTCGCGGCTCGGTTGGGAGCCGCGAAGCAGGCTGACGCAGCCGCGTCCATCCTGCGTGAGCTGCTCAAGACGCGAGTCGATCCGGCGGATACGCACGTGCGTTGCGCGGCCCTGCATCAACTGGCCGCTGTGTGCGCCGACGGTGCGGTCCCCGACCTTCTGGCGGCGCTCGCTGACGAGAACCCGCAGGTGCGTGCCGCGGCAGCGAACGCCGCGGCTGGCGTTCCGGGTGAAGCGGTGACGAACGCGCTGGTGGCCGGTTTCGAGTCGGCATCGGAGTTGGCCCGTGTTGCGCTGCTGGAGGTCTTTGCGCGTCGCGGCGATGCGGCGGCGCTGCCGACGGTCATCAAGGCGTTCAACGACCCGATCAAAGAGGTGCGTGTTGCCGCTTTCGCGACGGCGGCGGCGCTCAGCGGCGAGCGGGCCGTTGCACCGCTCCTCACTGTCTTCATGCGCGACGACGCGGACGAGTTGCAGGCCGCGCACACGGCGCTCGCACGCATTCCGGGCGTGGAAGTGACCGACAAGATCATCACGCTGATGTCGAACCTGCCGCCGCGCGTGCGGGCCCACGTCCTCGGCGTGCTGGCCGCGCGGCCGAAGCCGTCCACGCTGGAGCCGATCTTCAACGCGGCGAAGGACGCCGACGCCGGCGTGCGCCTGGCGGCGATCCGGGCGCTGGCCGAACTGGCCGACGATGCGTCCGTGCCGGCGCTGCTCGCCCTGTTGCGCGGGGCCGAGACGGACGATGAACGCACCGCGGCCGGCGAGGCCATCGCCGCGGTGTGTCTGCGGGCCGCGGATCGCGCGCGGGCGGCGGGTCTGGTGGCGGGCGTGCTCAGGGACGCGCCGGTGCCGGTGAAGTGCGCACTGTTGCCGGCGCTCGGGCGCGTGGGTGGCAAGGCGGCGCTTGATGCCACGCTGGCCGCGCTTGGTGACACGGAGCCGACGGTCCGCGAGTCAGCCACACGCGCATTCGCCGAATGGCCCGACGCCACGCCGGCGCCGCACGTGCTCAAGCTCGTGCAGACAGCGACGGACGCGAAATCGCAGGTGCTGACGCTGCGGGCGTACGTCCGCATGATTGGCCTCGGCCCGGAGCGGCCGGCCGCCGACACGCTGGCCATGTGCACCGCAGCCCTGGCGGCGGCCCAGCGCCCCGAGGAAAAGAAGCTCGTGCTGGCGCGCCTGGGCGAGGTGAAGGAACCCGCGGCGCTCGAGCTGCTTATGCCGTATCTCGCGGACGAAGCGCTGCGGGCTGAGGCGGCGTCGGCGATGCTGAACGTGGTCGAGGCGCTCATCCCCGCGCGCTGCCAGGACGCCCGCGGCGCCCTCGACCGGATCTCGGCGGACCAGTGGCCGGACGCGCTTCGCGAGCGGGCGGACGCGGTCCGGCGGCGGCTGGAACGCTTCGAAGGGTACATCACGGACTGGTGGGTGGCGGGTCCGTACACCGAGAAAGACAAGGCCGGGCACCAACTGCTCGACATGGTGCTTCCGCCGGAAGAGGCCGGCGCCAAGGACGTGAACTGGCGCAAGCAGCCGGTGAACTCCGATCCCGAGTCAGCCTGGTGGATCGACCTGAACGCGACGATGGCCGGCGATCACCGCGCGGCCTACGCTTTCACGCACGTGAAATCGCCGAGCGCCCAGAAGCTGCGGTTTGATCTGGGCAGCGACGACGGCGTGAAGGTCTGGCTGAACGGTGCCCTCGTGCACACCAACAACACCCATCGCGGCATCTCGCCGGGTGAGGACAAGGTCGTCGTGACAGTCAACGAGGGCTGGAATACGCTGCTCATCAAGGTGACCAATGACGATGGTGGTTGGGCCCTGTGTGCTCGTTTGCGAACGCCGGAAGGCGGCAATCCGCCGGACGTTTACGCCGAGGCGGGCGATCATCCCTGAACTCGCGGGGTGGCCACTGGCCGCCGAGCGCGACTGGCTTGAGACCTGGAGAACCCTGATGCGATCCGTACGTGCTTCCGCGACGATTCTGAGCTCGATCATTGCGACCCTGATGGCCGGCGGCCCGGCCTGTGCGGACGAGGGCGTCCCGCCGGACGCCCGTGCGAAGATCCGCGCCGCCGCGCCGCAGCAGGCGCCGGCCAAGCCCGCGCAGGCGCGCCGTCTGCTGGTTTACACGGCGTGTCAGGGCTTCCGTCACAGTGCGATCCCGTATTGCACGGCGGCGCTGGAGATTCTCGGTGAGAAGACCGGCGCGTTCAGCGTGGTCGCGAGCGATGATCCAGCCGTGTTCAAGCCGGAGTCGCTCAACACGTTCGACGCGGTCTGCTTCAACAACACGACCGGCGAGCTATTCGAAGACGCGACGCTGAAGCAGGCGCTGCTGGACTTCATCCGGGGCGGCAAGGGCATTGTTGGGATTCACGCGGCCACCGACTGCTTCTACAACTGGCCGGAATTTGGCGCGCTGATGGGCGGCTACTTCGACGGGCATCCATGGAATGAAACCGTCACCGTGAAGCTCGACGAGCCGGGGCACCCGGTCAACGCTGCTTTCGGCGGGAAGCCCTTCGAGATCGCGGACGAGATTTACCAGTTCAAGGAGCCGTACACACGTCATGCGCTGCGCGTGCTGCTCAGCCTCGACACCGACAAGACGAACATGACCCGCGACGGGATCAAGCGCACCGACAAGGACTTCGCCGTGAGTTGGGTGCGCAACTACGGTCTCGGCCGCCTGTTCTACTGCTCGCTCGGGCATCGCGAGGAGATTTTCTGTAACCCGGCGGTGCTCGGGCACTACCTCGCCGGTATCCAGTTCGCGCTCGGCGATCTGCCGGCCGACGCGACGCCCAGTGCCCGGATCGCCGCCGACGGCTGGACCACGCTGTTCAACGGTCAGGACCTGAGCGGCTGGATCACCAAGCCCGGCAGTTGGGTGGTTGAGGACGGCGTCCTGGCCCGCAAGGGCGGCGGCGACATCTGGACCGAGCAGCTCTTCGGTGACTTCACGCTCGACCTCGAGTTCAAGTTCGAGCCCGAGGCCAACAGCGGCATCTTCTTCCGCACCGGCGACATCAAGGACTGCGTGCAGACCGGCATCGAGATGCAGGTGATTGATTCATTTGGCAAGCCGGCGGCCGACAAGCACGATTGCGGTGCCATCTATGACTGCCTTGCGCCGCGCAAGAACGTGGTCAAGAAGGCGGGCGAGTGGAACCACGTGACGCTCACCTGTCGCGGTCCGCGCATCCAGGTGGAGCTGAACGGCGAGGCGATCGTCGACATGAACCTCGACGAGTGGACCACGGCCCACCAGAACCCCGACGGCACCGAGAACAAGTTCAACACGGCGTACAAGGACATGCCGCGCCGCGGCCGCATCGGCTTTCAGGACCACGGTAAGTCGGTGTGGTATCGCAATATCCGGTTGAAGCGGCTGGATTCGTAGGGGGGCGGCGG
This sequence comes from Phycisphaerae bacterium, assembly GCA_017999985.1. Lineage (NCBI taxonomy): Bacteria > Pseudomonadati > Planctomycetota > Phycisphaerae > Phycisphaerae bacterium. The sequence goes on from JAGNKU010000012.1 coordinate 45,921, forward strand.
ACGGGGTGCGGTAGAGCCCGGCCGTTACGCGGCGCTGCCGGCCAGCGTGACGTTGCGCCCGTTTTCCCCGGCTTCGAAGTAGTGCGCCCGCGCCATGTCCACGGCCATTCGCGCCGGCGCGTTCTCGTTCACGCGCGTCCGCGTGTCGACGCGGCAAACGATGTGGGCATGTCGCGGCGTGCTGCAATACACGTCCGTGCGGTCGCCCAGCGGCTCAACGACGGAGACCTGCGTGTTCAGCACGGCGTCCGCGGATGGGCCGGCGGGGCTGAGGGCCTCGGGGCGGACGCCGAGCGTCAGCGGCTGACCCACGAGCGGCAGCAGCCGGTCGCGGTGCGTGGCGTGCACGGCGAGGCGGTTGTCGCCTTCGTCGAACAGCAGCCGGTCGCCCTCGCGGACGAGCTTCCCCTCGAAGAAGTTCATCGGCGGCGTGCCGACGAAACCCGCGACGAAGCGGTTCGTGGGGTGCTCGTAGACGTCGTAGGGCGTCGCGCACTGGTGGATCAGACCGTCTTTCATCACCACGACGCGGTCGCCCAGCGTCATGGCCTCTTCCTGGTCATGCGTGACGTAGACCGTCGTCGTCTGCACCTGCCGATGCAGGCGCTTCAGTTCGGCGCGCATTCCGATGCGCAGCTTCGCGTCCAGGTTCGAGAGCGGCTCGTCGAACAGAAAGGCCTTCGGCTGCCGGACGATCGCGCGCCCGACCGCGACGCGCTGCCGCTGCCCGCCCGACAGGGCCCGCGGCCGGCGGTTGAGCAGCTCCTGGATGCCGAGGATGCTGGCGGCCTCCTGCACGCGGCGGTCGATCTCCTGGCGCTCCTGGCGGGCCTGTTTCCAGTAGGGGTGCGCGACGAGAAAGCCGAGGGGGTTGTCGAACGCGGCGTACTTGCGGCGCAGCAGCAGGCCGAACGCCATGTTCTTATACACCGTCATGTGCGGGTACAGGGCGTAGTTCTGGAAGACCATGGCGATGTCGCGGTCTTTCGGGGCGACGCCGTTGACGACGCGGTCGCCGATGCGGATGGTGCCGGCGGTGATGTCCTCGAGGCCGGCGATCATGCGCAGGGTGGTGCTCTTGCCGCAGCCGGAGGGGCCGACGAGGACGACGAACTCGCGATCGTGGATTTGCAGGGAGATGTTGTCGACCGCCCGCACGTCACCGGGATAGATCTTGGTGACGCCTTCGAGATGCACCTCGGCCATGGTCGCCTCGCTCGCTACGCCTGCCGCGCCCCGGACATAAGTCGGCTGGTCGGATGAATATACGTGCGGGGCGGGTGCGGGGTCAACTGCCGGACGGCGTCCCGGGTGCGGCGCGCGGCTGTCGCGGCAGGCCCGAGAATTACGCCCCGGCGTCCGCATGCGCGGCAGTCAAACCGCGCGGTCGAAAAAAGTACGCCCGCCGTTTGCCGCGCCCGTCCGGCGATTTCTACACTTGATCGGGTTCGCGGTCGGCAACGCGAAACGGAGCGACTCGAAGTCGCTGGGCAGTACGGCGAAGCGCTGCACGCGGATCGCAAAGGGTGGTCGACTGTGATGACAGCCGCCACCCGTTTTGTTTTGGCCAGCAGAGCGCCCGCGGCCGGGCCCGGCTCGGCTAATTGACGCAGCCGACCACGATTCTCCAGCGGTTGTTGCCCTTCGCGCACGGATAATAATCCAGCATCAAGTTGCCAAACTGATCCACGGCCGTGAACCGACCGTAAATCGTCGTGCCCTGCGGGTACGTGCTCGTGCTGGTTACCATCGCGCTCGGGCATGCAGTGCCCAACGTCAAGGGGGTGAACGCGTCCAGACCGGGAATCGCTGTGCCTGCGTCATAGTCGCTGCAGCTCGCGTACGCTTCCACATGGGCGAGAAACTCGGCCGTCACGGAGAGGCGGAACCGCTTCGCCGTCGCATTCGTCTGCGTGATCTGGAACCAGTCGGGATCGTAATACCCCTGTCCATTGATCTCCTGCGCGGACACCCGGCCGCAGTACGTGCCGCCGCACGCGAACACCATGTAGTGCGGCCCCGGCGCGTTCGGATCGTCGCAGCCGGCGTTTGTGTCATCCAAGAACGCGTCGTCGCACGCACCATCCAGATCAACCCCCGCGCATGAGTACGCGCAAGGTGCGCAACTACCGGCTTCAGTCAGCGCAAGGTAGTAGCACTTGCCAATGTCCGCCCAACCGGTCGGATACACACGCAGCCAGAAAGTCCCGGCCGGGTAGCAGCGCGCCGTGTAGATGCCGGCATCGTAGCATGCCGGCACGTCCAGCCCCTCAATTGGACCTGCAGCGCAGTTGCTGGCCGGCCAGATTTCCCAGGTCGCGGGAAAGTCGGCGAACAGGTACACCTTGAAACGCCGCCGCGCAGTGAGCGTGATTTCATACCAGTCGTAGTCCTTCTGCAGGACGCCACTCTCCTGCCAGGTGCCGGTGTGCGCTAACCAGGCGTTGACCGGCTCGAAGCCCAGTGCGAGGCGTGGCCCCGGTGGGGCGGCGGCGTCGCAACCGCTGTTGTAGGTATCAACATAGCCCGGCCCGAGTGGCTCGGCGAACTCGGTGTCCCCGTGTGGATGGTCGTCACACGGGCACGGCGGGGGGCCGGCGTAGAGTGTAACCTGATATTCGCTGCCAGGGTCGTTGCCGCCCTGCGGGCATGGGTAGCCGTGCAAGAGGGGGCCCTGCTCATCTTCCGGCGTAACCAGGAACCAATAATCCCCCGGCCGGTAACACGCGTTGCTGCTGAAGCTTTCCGGAAGACACGGCGTGAAGAGCGTGTCCACCCAGAAGTAGTAAACGGAACAGTCTTCCGGCGGAGCTCCGTATATGCCGCCGCCGAGGTCGCTGAAGAGCATCGTGGCCCGGATGGGGACTTCCGTGTTCACCTCCCAATGGACCTGTGTAAACAAGGGCAGGGTGATCAAGTACCAATCGGAATCACGACGCCCCGCCAGGGCCCACACCGTCCCGCAGACCGTTACTGGTGCGTATGGGTCGAGGGGCAGGGGTTCAAACGCATAAGGTACAGTAACGCAGCCGCCGTTGGGATCGGGGTGGTTGGGGTCGTCGTCACACTCGCCCGGATGGCCGGTCGCCGTGCCCTCGATGTATGAGCCTGTTGGGCAGGGACTGATGGAGCAGCATTCCGTGGCGGGCAAGGCATCCACATGCAGCCGATAGTCCGCTCCACAGCGCACGGCCTGCCCGGGCGCGGGCGTGATCACCACGTAGAACGCACCCGGCAACATGCACCGCGCGTTTAGTGCGACCTCTGCGCAGCGCGGACCGGTCACCGGGGCGGCGATCTCGCGGGCTCCAGCACACTCATCCACGCCGTCGCCGGCGAGGTACAACTGGACCCGTGGGGCAAACTCCGCCGTCACCGCGACCTGAATGAAGCTGGCCGTGCTCGTCTCGAAGCGATACCAGTCCGCGTCCGCGTAGGGCGACCCCTGAATGCTCGTCGTCCCCGACTCGCCGTAGATCGTTTGTCCGATGCTAAGCGGCGAGAATACCGGCGGGTACGAACCGCAGCCGCCGTTGAACACATCAACGATGCTGGCCCCATCGCACACGACGGGCCCCGGGCAGGCCGCACCGGTGTGCTCCACCAGCAGGGCGACGAACGGGTTAATATCGCCGAACGCGCCCTGTCCGTACAGACTGTCACAGTTGACGTCGCCGTTTCGCAGATTGCAGTCGCCGTATTGCCCCCGCCAGGCCGCGAGGTCCGTCAGGTACAGCACAAACGGATTGATGTCCTTGAAGTTGATCGTCCCGTCGCAGTTCAGATCGCCGACACACACCGGCGAATAGACGGACGGCGCGCAATCCTCCGGCTCAGTCTCAAGCCAGGCCCCCGGAGGCACGACGACCGTGCAGCAACCGCCGGCCGGCCACGGTTCGCAGGTTGTGCCCCAGCCCGCCCAGTACGAACCCTGCACGCGGGATGCGGAGCCGCAATCACCGCACCCGGGTGGGCATGGAATGGGCAGAGGGTTCTGCGACAGGCACGCCACGAACGCGCCGAGATCGCCTTCCCCGCACCAGATGCCGTCGCAATTCAGGTCCGCGTTCAACGGATCACAATCGGGGTAGGTCAGGACCCACTCCCGGAATGAATAGCACAAGAGTTGCCACGCATTGATATCGAAGACGTCGACTCCACCATCGCAGTTGATGTCCCCAAGACAGCGCGGCGTCGGCGGGCTTTCGCAGTCCCGGAACACCGTCAGTTCGCAGGTCCCGTCGTCGAAGCAGCAGGCTCCGAGGGCTTCCCCGCACGGCGGCGTCAGAGCGGCGCACGGCGTCTCTGGCTGGAATCGACCACCGATGCTGCTGCAATAGAACTCGCTGGTGTTTTCGACGCACTGCATTGTGCGATCGTCGCAGCACGCCCCGCCGACCCACCCGTGCAGGCAATACACGAGATCGCACCGATCCGTCACCGGCGGGCCGGGAATGGTGCCGCCGATCTCGTACCACTGGTAGAACTTGCTGTCGCCTTCGTTGGATCCTGCCCACAGGAAGTAGCAGCCTGGACGGCCGTGACCCGCGACGGTGAACCAGCCGGATGTGAGACCTACCGGCGCGTTCAGAATGGCGGTGAACTCCCAGAGCGTCGCCGGAACGGCGGCGAACACCACCGTGTCTCCCGTGTCGACGGCGGTGGCGACGATGTTGTCCGAGTACACAGGCGCGGCGGTGTCCGGCGCGCCGTCGACATCGGCGTAGAACTGGACGCGGAACAGGTGCTGCGGCTTTACGCAACCGTTGGTCGCATCGTCGACATACACACCGCGCCATGCGACGGCGCCGATGGCGCGGTCGATCGTCACGCCGGGCGGGGGGAAATTCTCGCAGCGCACGCGCTGGCACGGCGCCGGCCCCGGATTGCAGAATTCCAGATCCGAGTAGAAGTACCATTGCGTCGTGCCGCACGGGCCGTGATCCTGCCCGCAGAGCGCCCCCGGTGGACATTCCTCGCCGGCCCGCCCAGTGGTCGCGCGCGGCGGCGCGGCGGATAGCCCTAGTGCGTCAACGTGGTCCGGCGCGAGCGCCGCGGCTCCCGGCGCGGAAAAGTCGGGCGGCCGGACCATTGAATCATCCCGATCGTGGAGGCTCCACTGCGGCGCGCTCATCCCGGCCACAGGGCAGACGCTAAACATCAGCACCAGCGTGTGCGCGCGGGCGAATCCGCCCGGCTCCATAATCCGGCGGCGCGCTGGCCGTTTCTCGCTCATCATCCACCACCCGTGCGGTGCAGTCCGACAGAAGTGCACTGCCGCTAATCTTATGAACGTTCCAGAACGAGGGTCAATGGGCAGAGCCAATGGGCCAGGCTAAGCCCCCGTCTGCCCCCGTCTGGTCCGGGCAGGCGCGCCACCTGACTCCTGAGGGATGAAACTGCCGCCGCGGGCGCCTAATGTATGAGCATGACTTCAGCGGAGGCGCTCTGATGTCCGCACGTACCGTTCACTGTGCCAAGCTTAATCGCGACCTGCCCGGCCTCGACGATACCACCCCCGATGGTGCGCGGGCCTTGAAGATGGCCACGCTGCTGGGCGGCCCGGACTTGCGGCAGCGCATCTACGAGCACGTGTCCGCCGAAGCCTGGGGCATGTGGAAGGACTACATGCTGATGGTCATCAACGAGTACCGGCTGGACCCGACGTCTGACGCCAGCAACGCCTTGCTGCGGGAGCACCTGGAGGCGTTCTTGTTCGGGCAGGGCAAACAGATCGCGAAGTACACCCCGCCCACAGGCAAGTGACCGGCGACCTGGCGGTGTGAGATCTGGCCGCGCCGGCGCGGGATCGTGCGGCGGGTGGTGCATCAGGTCTTCACGAAGCGGATCCCGGAGTCCCAGCCGTCCGCGCCCACCGACCGGATCGAGACCACCCGCCCCCGACGCAGCCGCGCCCGGTCGGAAGTCCCTGGCAGCTCGATCTCCACCACGTCGTTGCGCGACAGCGGCCAGGCGGTCCGCAGGCGCGCGCCGCCCTGGCTGATGTCCATCATGCGCACCTCGGTCCATTCACCGTCGAGCACCGGCAACGGCTTGCCGTGATAGATGAACCGCACCCGCACGGGCACATTGCATTCATGCCGCGGGTGGCGCCGTTGCTCCTCCCCGACCCGCAGGAACGAGTCGCGCGGCTCGATGTCCTGCTCGATGAGCGGGGCCTGCTGTCCCAGCGCCCCCAGCGACAGCTTGCTGGGCTCGCCAGTGCTCGCCGGTGCCCGCGAGGGATCCTCGCACACCAGCCGCTCCACGATCGCCGCCCAGGCGTCGAAGATGTCGGAGTCGAAGTGCTTGCCGCGGCCTTCCCGCATGATGCGGAGGGTCTCCTGCGGTGGGGTGGGGCCGCGATACGGGCGCGCCGCGCAGATCGCATCGAAGACGTCCACCACCGCGCAGATACGGGCCGCGAAACTGACGCGCGCGTCGCGCAGCCCCTCGGGATAACCGGTGCCGTCCGGACGCTCGTGGTGATCGCGCACCATTTCGATCACGAACGCCGGCACGGCCGGGTTGTTTCTGAGCTCGTCGGCGCCGATCAGCGGATGTCGTCGGATGGTCTGCCACTCGTCCGGTGCGAGCTTGCCCTCCTTGTTCAGCAACTCGGCGGGAATGCCGCGTTTCCCGATGTCGTGCAGCATGCCGCCCTCGACCAGGGCCGTGCGGAGTTCCTCATCGCCGGGCCGCAACTCGTTGACCAGCAGGCCGCAGCCGACGCCGACGCTCACCATGTGCAGCGTCGTGTAGTAGTCGTGCCCCGACATGTCCAGCAAGTAGGAGAACTGCTGCGGGTCTTCGGTCGCCCAGGTCGCGAACTTGCGGCTCATGTCCGCGATCATCGCGATCGGCTCGGGCTGGTTCGGGAAGATCAGCACGTCCTCGATCATGCGCTTGCAGCTCGCCCGGATCAGCCGGGCCCGCTCCACCCGCTGCAGGTGCGGATCGTGGAAGGTCTCTTCCACCCGGTCGCTCAGCAGCCGGCGGTAGGCCTTGTGCTGTGACATCGGGATGTACAGGAACTCGATGTGCTGCTCCATCAGCCGCTGGCGGTCCTGCAGGGTGAATTCGATCCCGGTCGTGCGGTACAGCACGGCCGGGGCGTCCGGCGCCGGCTTGAGATAGAGGTCCATTTCCAGGAGGCGCGCGTCGAAGGACTCGATACTGACCGGGAAGAGACGCAACTCGGTTGTTTTTGCCGGAGCGGCCGCGGTCGTCATCAGTGCCTCCCCCCAATCACGGTTACGGGAGAACGCCTCGCACTATGACATCGTACTGCCCGCCCCGGGCCTTCACTCCGCTGGCCGACGACCGCACCGAGTTCTCGGACGTGCCTGCGCCGCCGGGTCGCGCGTGGCTTTTTATCCTGCCCGGTGCCGGTGATTGCAGACTGATCCGCGCCGCCCGGCGTGACGTGCGCACGGACGGCAACGGTCTGGGCTTGCGTCGCGAGCGCGGTACTGCTCAGCGCTTCCGCACCAGCATGAGGCCGTCCCCGATGGGGACCAGGCTGAAGCTCACACGCGGGTCGGCCTGGATCTTGCGGTTCAGTTGCGCCATGGCCTGGGCCTTGGCCTGGTCGGGGGTCGGGGCCACCACGCGCCCGCCGCTGAACGCGTTGTCGATCGCGACCAGTCCGCCAGGCCGCAGCAGTGTCAGCACGCGCTCGTAGTACGCGTCGCTGTTTTCCTTGTCCGCGTCGATGAACGCGAAATCGAAGGTCCCACCCTGGCCCGCGGCGAGCAACGCATCGAGGGTCTGCAGCGCCGGCGCCAGGCGCAGCTCGATTCGGTCCGCCAGCCCGGCCTGTGCCCAGTAGCGCTGCGCGATGGCCGTCCATTCCGCGTTGATGTCGCAGCAGATGAGCTGCCCGTCGGCCGGCAGCGCGGCCGCCACGCACAGTGCGCTGTAGCCCGTGAACGTCCCGATCTCCAGCGCCCGCCGCGCCCCCAGGAGCTCGACCAGCAGTCGCATGAACTGCCCCTGCTCCGGCGCGATCTGCAGCTCCGGGTCGGGCAGCCGCCCCGTCTCCGCGCGCAGCCGGCGCCCTACCTCCGGCTCACGCAGCGTGACGTCGACGAGATAGGCCTGCAACTCCGGTGTCAGCGGCAGTGTGCGCGTGGACACGATTTTCGCTCCTTGGCCCTGGGCGGTGCGTCAGACCGGCGGATTGCAGCCGCGGCGCCAGCCAACAGCCGGGGCACGCCACGCAGCGCGGCGTGCCCCGCGTCGAACCGGCTGTAACGGACGGCGCGCCTAGCGCCGCGCCTTGGCGGTCTTCCGCGCCTTCGCCTTTGGGGCCGGCCTGGACTTCTTGCCCGACCGGGCCGGCTTCTTCGCTTTCGATGCGCGCGGCGCGGCCTGCGCTTCCTCTTCCTCTTCAATCACGGCCTGCGCCGCCGCCAGCCGCGCGATCGGCACGCGGTAGGGCGAGCAGCTCACGTAGTTCATGCCCACGTGGTGGCAGAACTTGACGCTGTCGGGGTCGCCGCCGTGCTCGCCGCAGATGCCGACCTTCAGCGTGGGGTTGACCTCGCGGGCCAGGTCGATGCCGATGTACACCAGCATGCCTACGCCGACCTGGTCGAGCGACACGAACGGGTCCTGCTCGAAGATGCCGGTCTTGTTTGCGTTCACGTAGTCGGGCAGGAAGCGCCCCGCGTCGTCGCGCGACAGGCCCATCGTCATCTGCGTCAGGTCGTTCGTGCCGAAGCTGAAGAACTCGGCCACCTGGCCGATCTCGTCCGCCGTGATCGCCGCCCGCGGCGTCTCGATCATCGTGCCGACCAGGTAGTCCAGCTTCACGCCGGCCTTGCGAATGATCTCGTCCGCCACCGCCCGCGTCTGCTCAACCAGGATCTCCAACTCGCGCGCGTCGATCGTCAGCGGGATCATGATCTCCGGGCTGACCTTGCCGCCGCGCTTCTTCACGGCCAGCGCCGCCTCGATGATCGCCCGCACCTGCATATCCAGGATTTCGGGATACGTGATGCACAACCGGCAGCCGCGGTGCCCGAGCATCGGGTTCGCCTCGTGGAGCTGCTCCGCCCGCTGCAGGATCTTCTCGGTCGGGATCCCCGTTGCGCGCGACAGGTCGTCCGCCTGCTCCGGCGTGCGCGGCACGAACTCATGCAGCGGCGGATCGATCAGGCGGATCGTCACCGGCCGGCCGGCCATCGCTTCGAAGATGCCGATGAAGTCGTCGCGCTGGTACGGCAGCAGCTTGTCGAGCGCCGCCTTGCGCGCCTCCGGCGTCTCCGCGACGATCATCTCCTGGATCGCCAATTGCCGCTCGCGCGTCGCGAAGAACATGTGCTCCGTCCGGCACAGGCCGATGCCCTCGGCGCCCATCTCCACGGCCTTCGCCGCATCTTCCGGCGTGTCCGCGTTCGTGCGCACCCGCAGCCGGCGGCGCTGGTCCACCCAGCCCATCAGCGTGAAGAACTCCTTCGGGGGCTTCGGCCGCTGCAGCTCGAGCTTGCCGTTGTAGACCGTGCCGGTCGAGCCATCCAGCGTCAGGTAATCGCCCTGCTTGATCACGGTCGCGCCAATCGTCATCTGACCGGCGTCATAGTCGATCTTCAACGTCTCGCAGCCGACGATGCAGCACTTGCCCCAACCGCGCGCCACGACCGCCGCGTGCGAGGTTTTGCCACCGGTCTGCGTCAGAATGCCCTTCGCGGCCTGCATGCCGCCGACGTCCTCGGGGCTCGTCTCCTTCCGCACCAGGATCACGTCCGCGCCGTCGGCGGCCCGCGACTCGGCTTCGTGGGCCGAGAACACGACCTGCCCGCACGCCGCGCCCGGGACCGCGTTGATGCCTTCGGTCAGCTTCTGCTTGTCCAGCTCCGCGCGGCCGACCTTCGGGCTGATAACCGGGTAGAACAACCGTTCGATGTCCTCGCGGACGATGCGCTTGATCGCCTGGTCCTTCGTGATCACCGGCTTGGACGCCGCCGCCACGTACTGCTTCGGCAGATACCCCGCCTTGGCCAGCCGGCTGGCTTCGGCCGCCGTCATCAGCGGCAGCGACGCCTGCTCGACCGCGATGCGGAACGCCGCCGCCGGCGTGCGCTTGCCCGTCCGGCACTGCAGCATGTAGAGCTTGCCGCGCTCGAACGTGAATTCCAGGTCCTGCATTTCGCCGTAGTGGATCTCGAGGATCGCCCGCATGGCACAAAGCTGGTCATAGATCGCGGGCATCTTCCTGCCGAGGTCGGACAGCTTGATCGGCGTGCGAATGCCGGCCACGACGTCCTCGCCCTGCGCGTTCACCAGCATGTCGCCGTAGAACACGTTCTCGCCCGTGCTCGGGTCGCGCGTGAAGCACACGCCCGTACCGCTGTCGTCGCCCATGTTGCCGAAGACCATCTGCTGCACGTTGACGCCCGTGCCCTTCAGATCGGTGATCTTCTCGACGCGGCGATAGGTGACGGCCTTCTCGGCGTTCCACGAGCCGAACACCGCGTTGATCGCGCCGACGAGCTGCTCCCACGGGTCCTGCGGGAAGTCGCGCCCCGTCTGATCGCGGAAGAACGCCTTGAACTCGCCGCACAGCTCCTTGAGCCGTTCGGCGGGCAGCTCGTTGTCGAACTTCACGCCGGCGCGCTCCTTGATCGCGTGCAGCTTCCCTTCGAGCACGTCCTTGCTCAGGCCGACGACGACGGTGGAGTACATCTGGAGGAACCGGCGGTACGCGTCCCAGGCGAAGCGCGGGTTCCTGGTCGCCTCGGCGAGGCCGACGACGGACTGGTCGGTGAGGCCAAGGTTGAGGATGGTTTCCATCATGCCCGGCATCGAGCGGGCCGCGCCGCTGCGCACAGAGACGAGCAGCGGGTCTTGCGGGTCGCCGAGCTTCTTGCCGCAGACCTTTTCCAGGCGGGCGAGCTGCTGGCGGACTTCCTTCTCCATGCCGGCAGGCCACTGCCGGTTGTGCGTGTCGTAGTAAGCGCAGGCCTCGACGGCGATGGTGAACCCGGCGGGGACGGGGAGGCCGATGTTGGTCATCTCGGCCAGGCCGGCGCCCTTGCCGCCGAGGAGCTGGCGGTCGGAGCCCTTGCCCTCCGCCTTGCCGGCCCCGAAGAAGTAGACGTATTTCTTGCTCGCTGCCATGTTTGGTCCTTCGCACTGGAGGCCCCGGGTTGCTGGGGCATGGGTTCCTCGCCGACCACGCGCGGCGAAAACGGAGTCGCGGATCATAACCGCGAACGGCGGTGAGGTGTAGGGGTTGAAGGTAGCTCCGGGCGCGCTCCCGACAGCGAAGCATCTGCGCGGCAGAGCCAGTGTACGACGGCGCACAGAGCAGAGCGTGTTGGTGCGCGACGATTCAGATCTCCCGGCGCGGGCGTGCGCGACACCGGACAGTGCGAAGTGGACGGCTGAGGCCGGTCACCGCGCCGCACAGTCTCGCGTCATGCGATACGATGTGCACTCATGAACACCATTCTCGGCCTCGACATCGGCGGGACGAAGACGGCCGTGGTGCTGGGGGACCATGACGCGCGCATCGTCCATCGCACCGTGTTCGAGACGCGCCCGGAGCGCGGGTTCGCGGCGACCTGGGCGGAGCTGCGTGACCACATCGCAACCGCGCAACGCCGGGCGACTGAACTGGCCCGCACCGTCGACGCCGTCTCGGTGTCCATCGGCGGGCCGCTGCAAATCGAGCCCGGCATCATCAAGTCGCCGCCGAACCTGCCCGGCTGGGATGACATCCCGTTGAAACAGCTGTTGGCGGACCTCACCGGACTGCCCGTGTACATCGAGCATGACGGCAACGCCGGGGCGCTCGCCGAGTGGCTGTTCGGCGCGGCGCGCGGGGCGCGGAACGTGATCTTCCTGACCATGGGCACGGGCTTTGGCGGCGGGTTGATCCTGAACGGTCAACTCTACCGCGGAACGTGCGACACCGCCGGCGAAGTGGGGCACGTGCGGATTGCGGACGACGGGCCGGTGGGGTTCGGCAAGGCCGGCTCGTGGGAGGGGCTGTGCGCGGGCGCGGGCGTCGCGAAGCTCGCGGCGGTGCGCCATCCCGAGCGTTGGCCGGCGGACAAAGTGACGGCCCGAGACGTCGCAGAAGCCGCGCTCGCAGGCGATGCCCAGGCGGTCGCGGTCCTGCGCGAGGTCGGCGGCCACCTTGGCCGCGGACTGGCCATCCTCGTGGACGTGCTCAACCCCGAGGTGATCGTGATCGGCGCGCTGGCCGTGCGTTTGGGTGATCTGGTTCTCGGACCGGCACGCCAAGTCCTGGCACGCGAGGCACTGCCGGACGCCGTGCGTGTCTGCCGCGTCTTGCCGGCCGGGCTGGGCGAGCGGATCGGCGACGTCGCTTGCCTGTGCGCGGCGATCGTGGCCGTCGGCAAACACGCGTGAGTACCGGCGTGACGGCGGCGGCACGCGGCGCGGTACACAACCAGTCGGCCGTCGCTTGCAGCCGTCCGAGTGCCGACATTATCCGCACAGAGCCCGCCTGCTTGTTCGGCGATTGCGTTTCCGTTACAGTTATCTTTTGAGTGGGGCGGGTGTTCGGCGCGCGGGAGCAACCGCGCCAGCAGAACCGGGGTCCGGAGCGGCCGTGGAGCCGCGACCGGCCTTGTTGACGGGGCCAAGGGAATGTCTCTGCAAGCCGGCTTTGCCGAGGAGGAATCCATGAAGCGTCGGAGCGCGCCCGCGTCGTACGGCTGTGTGACTGGCGGCCTGTCGGTGTTGGTCCTGATCTTCATGTTGGCTGCGCCGGCGATCGCTGGGCAGGAAGGCACGCTCAGCACGACGATCACGGTTGGGCCGTACCAGATGGTCGAGACGGCGCGCGGCAACGAGCTGCGCGTCGAGGGTTTTGGCCGGCTACTGGTGCCGGGCAAGCCGAACCTGCCAGCCCGCATCTTCGCGATCGCCGTTCCGCCGGGTGCCGAGGTGACGGGCGTGGACTACGAGTGCGCGCCGGGCATCACGCTGCCGGGCAGCTACGAGATCCTGCCCGCCCCGCTGCCGCGCGTGGTCGGCCCGGAAGACCCGGCCATCCAGGCGGCGCGCGAGCAGACGTACCTCGCGAACCACGCGGCGGTATACAGCAGCGACGCGGCGTACCCGGCCCGCATCGTCACGCTGGAGCGCGTCGCGCACTATCGCAAATATGATCTGGTGGACGTGCGCGTGGCGCCGTTCACGTACCGACCGCTGTCGGGGCAACTGACGTACCACGGCTCCATCCAGGTGAACGTGCGCTACGTGTTGCCGGACGAGGAACAGGCGGGACGTCTGTACCCCCCGGTTGATGACGACCTGCCGCAGACGGAGGCGATCGCCCGCGCGCTGATCGCGAACTATGCGCAGGCGGCGGCGTGGTACCCCGCGAGCCCGCGCGACGGACGTGACCTGTACGACTTTGTCATCATCACGCTCGACTCGCTGACCACCGCGGTGCAGCCGCTGGTGGACTGGGAAACCACCAAGGGCCGTTCGGTGTACGTGGCGACCATGCCCTGGATCATCGCCAACTACACGGGCTACGACAACGCGGAGCGCATCCGTAACTTCCTGCGGGCGAAGTACCCGTCCAGCCAGTGGGGCATTCGCGATGTGCTGCTCGTCGGGCACTACGACGACGTGCCGATGCGGCGCACCGCGCAGAACCTCGGCTACGGCCAGCCGGAGACGGATTACTACTACGCCGAGCTGTCCCTGGCCGACAGCGCCTCCTGGGACGCGAACGGCAATCACGCCTACGGCGAGGATTCCGACCCGATCGACTTCTACGCCGAAGTGAACGTGGGCCGCATCCCCTGGAGCGACGCAACGACCGTGCAAAGCATCTGCCAGAAGTCGGTGGCCTATGAGCAGAACGAGGACCCGACGTTCAAGCGGAACATGCTGCTGCTCGGGGCCTACTTCTGGGATGACACCGACAACGCCGTGCTGATGGAAGCCAAGGTGGACCAGCCATGGATGACGGGCTGGACGCTCACGCGGATGTACGAAAAGAACTCGGGTTACATGTCGACGTACCCGTGCGACTATCCGCTGCTGCAGAGCAACGTCATGGCCGTCTGGCCGGCGGGCAAGTTCGCGTTCGTCAACTGGGCCGGGCACGGCTCGCCCACGTCGGCGCACATCCTGGGGCTGGGCGCGCCGGCGTTCATCGCCGCCAGCGACTGCCCGGCGCTGAACGACAACTACCCCGCGATCATCTTCGCGGATGCGTGCAGCAACTCGGACACCGATGAGCTCAACATCGGCCAGGCGATGTTGAAGCAGGGGGCGGTGGGGTTCGTCGGGGCCACGAAGGTCGCGTACGGCTGCCCCGGCTGGACCGGCCCGACTAGCGGCTCCAGCCAGTCCATGGACTATTTCTTCACGACCGGCCTGACCTCGGGCGAATACACGCAGGGCGAGTCGCACCAGGCGGCCCTGCGCCAGATGTACACGCTGGGGCTGTGGGACGCGCTGAAGTACGAGACGTTTGAGTGGGGCGCCCTGTGGGGCAACCCGGACTTGCGCATGTTGCCGCCGCCGCCGCTGACCATTCGCCTGGTCGAAGATCCGCCGCAGTACGTGGTCCCCGGTGAAACGACGGCGTTGCACGTCGAGATCAACAACGGCACCGAGACGTACGCGCCCGGCACGGGCCTGCTGTACTACCGCTATAACGACGGCCCGTACCTGACTGCACCGCTCGTGCCCCAGCTCGGCAACGTGTTCCTCGCGACGCTGCCGGCGACGCCGTGCGGCAAGACGCTGTGCTATTACGTCTCGGCGGCTTCGACGGTGGGGACGGTGGTGACGGCCCCGTCCGACGCGCCGGCCGCGACCTACCAGTCGGCGGCGATCCCGATCGTGACGGTGTACAACAAAGACATGAGCACCAATCCGGGCTGGGTCAAGCTTCCGAACACGGCGGCCAACCAGTGGGCGTGGGGCCATCCGAACGGCGGCGGCGGCGAGTACGGCGCCGCGGACCCCGCCAACGGCTACACCGGCGCGAACGTGGTGGGCTACAACCTGAACGGCGATTACGCCAACGGCCTCTCGGAAATGAACATCACGACGACGGTGATGAACTGCTCCGGGCTGACCGGCGTAAGGCTGTCCTTCTACCGCTGGCTGGGCGTCGAGTCGCCGACGTATGATCACGCCTACATCCGCATCACCACCAACGGCAGCTCGTGGAACACCGTCTGGCAGAACACGGGTACCGTGGACGATGGCGCGTGGGTTTACCAGGAATATGACCTGTCGGCGTACGCGGACAATCGCCCGACCGTGCAGCTCCGTTGGACGATGGGCGTGACCGATAGTGCGTGGCGCTACTGCGGGTGGAACATCGACGATGTGAAGGTCTGGGCGGCCGACCCGACCGCGTGCCCGGATGTTGTCGGTGACCTGAACTGCGACGGTGAGGTCACGTTCGGCGACATCAACCCGTTTATTCTGGCGTTGACGAACCCAGTCGCCTACGCGGATGCGTACCCGGACTGCGACGTGAACCTGGCGGATGTGAACGACGATGGCACGGTGAGCTTCGGCGACATCAATCCGTTCGTGCTGCTGCTGTCCGGGCAGTAGCCGGTCCGCCATGAGTTGCGGTTACTCCGGCCAGCATTGGGTCTCCGTGCCCAGCGCTGGCCGGTTCACTTGCCCCCGCGTGGATAATACGGGCCAATGGGTAGTATGGGCCAATAGGTGGTATGGGCATCTTGCCCGTTCATACGATGGGCGGGACGCCCGTACCAGCCCAGTTATGGCCTGCGTTCAGCCAGGCAGGGCAGCAGCGATCGTCAACGTGCCCTGCCCGTCCCCTGGCAGTCTGGACAGATGATCGTACCCCCCTTGCAGTGCGGGCACTTGCCCGTGTGAAGCTCGTATTCGCCCCGTCCGTGGCAGCGCGGGCAGATCACCTGGCCGCGCAGCTCCGTCGCCGGCGCTTCGGCGGACCACTCGCCTCCCTCGCCGTCGGCGACCGCGCCGGCGTAAACCGGATGCGCAAACACCAGTCCGCTGTCGCGGCATACCCACAACGGCACGCACCGCGGGCAGTCCACGTACCCCTGCGCAACGCCGTGCTCGTCTGCGCACGCGCGGCACGGTCGGCGCTCGGTGCGCACGACGACGCCGTTTTCGCGGATTTCGACCGTTTCGAAGCGCGTGCCCTGGCAGCGCTGGCACTTGATTCGGCCGGTGCCGTGGCATTCACCGCAGGGACGGTAGCCGCGGCCATCGCAGCCCACTTGTCCGTGGGCGGTACAGGGCAGCAAGGTTGTATGCGGCACGTGCCAGCGGCCCTGACAAACCGGGCACGTGACGCGCCCGCGCCCGTGGCAGCGCTCGCAGGGTGGCCGGCGCAGCGGACCGGTGGACAGACCCACCGCCAGGCAGGTGGCGACCGCCAGACTCAGGAGGTAAGCCAGGTTTCTCATCCCGCAGACACCGCTGCTTCGTCGCCGTCCCGCCCCTGCGTACTGGCCCTGGCTTCAGCTCATCCAGGGCGCTGCCAGTATAACCGCCGCGAACGGCTGGACAAGCGCGAACTATCGGCCGTGGAAGGCCTGTATGTGCGCGGTGAAGCGCGGTCCGTATTCGCGCAGCTTCTGCGCGCCGACCCCGTGCACCGCGCGGAACTCCGCCAGCGTGCGCGGCCGCCGGCGGGCCATGTCGCGTAAGGCGGCGTCGCCGAAGATTACGAACGCGGGCACGCCGCGCTCCGCGGCCAGCGTGCGGCGCAAGGCGCGCAGGCTCTCGTAGAGCGCGCGGTCCACGCCGTCCCACGCGTTGGCCTGCACCTGGGTAGCCTTGACGACGCGCTCCCGTGGCAACGTGAGTCGCACGTGGCGCTCGCCGCGCAGCACGGCCCACGACGTGGCGTTGAGCTTGAGCAGTGGGCGGTCGGTCGTGGTGCGGTCGAGCACGCCTTGTTCGACCAGTTGAAACACGAGGTTGGTCAGTTTCTTCGGGTCCAGCTCGCGCAGCAGACCGAATGTGCTGAGCCGGTCATGACCGAAGGCGCGCACGTTGCGGTCGTTGTTGCCGGTGAGCACCTTGACTATGTGCACGAGGCCGAAACGCTGCTCGACCCGCGCGACGCACGAGAGGATCTTCTGCGCGATGACCGTTGCTTCCTCGTCGACTTCGCCCTCGTCGAGGCACACGTCGCACGCGCCGCACTTCGCCGCGGCGTAGGGCTGGCCGAAGTACTCCGACAGCAGCTTGTGCCGGCAGACGTAGCCCGCCGCGTAGGCCCGCATGTGACCCAGCAGCTCCAGCCCGGCGGCAATGACCTCCTCGGGCCGGTCGGCGTCGGTGGCGCTCTTGCGGATCAGGCTCTCCCAGCGGATCGCGTCGGCCGCGGAGTAGAGCAGCACGCACTCGGCTTCCAGTCCGTCGCGTCCGGCGCGGCCCGTCTCCTGCTGGTAGTGCTCGATGGACTTCGGCAGGGCGGCGTGGAGTACGCAGCGCACGTCGCTGCGGTCGATGCCCATGCCGAACGCGACCGTGGCGACGATGACGTCGAGCTCCTCGCGCGAAAAGCGCTCCTGCGCCAAGCGGCGCTGCTCGGCATCCAGACCCGCGTGGTAGCACGCGGCGCGGATACCGGCCGTCGCCAGGTGGCGGGCCAGGGTCTCCGTCTCGCGGCGCGTGATGCAATAGACGATCACGGCCTGGTTGGCATGTCGCCGGACGACCTCCAGCGCCTGCTGCTCGATGTCCAAGCGCGGGATCACGCGATAGACCAGGTTCGGCCGGTCGAACGTGCCGACCAGCACGGCGGGGTGCGCGAGACGCAACTGCGCCACGATGTCCTGCCGGACGCGCTCGGTTGCGGTCGCGGTGTACGCATGAACGCTCGCGCGCGGGAACCGCTCCTTGAGCACAGCGAGCTGGCGGTACTCGCGGCGAAAATCGTGGCCCCAGTGGCTGATACAGTGGGCTTCATCGATCGCGAACGCGCGGACCGGCAGCCGGTCGAGCAGCTCGAAGAAGCCGGGCGTCAACAGGCGTTCGGGCGCGACGAAGACCAGCCGGCAAGCACCCTGGCTGATTTCCCGCTCGATCTCCCGCTGAACGCCGATCGGCAGCCCGCTATGGAGCGCCGCCGCCGGGTAGCCGCACTGCCGCAGCCCATCCACCTGGTCTTTCATCAGTGAGATCAGCGGGGAAACGACGACGTCGGTGCGGCCGAGGATGGCGGGCGGAACCTGGTAGCACAGCGATTTCCCGCCGCCGGTGGGGAGCACGACCAGCGAATCGCGCTGCTCGAGACCCGCGCGGATCGCTTCCTCTTGCAGTGGACGCAGCCGGTCGTAGCCCCAGTACTTGTGCACGGTGGCAAGGATGTCGGGGACCCTGGTTGGCGTGGGCGGCGCGAGCATGATTGCCATGCTAGCATCAGAAGTGCGCTGCGGCCACGCACGGCAGCGGGTTGACACCGGTTGGCGAGCGGTTGAGAGTAGCCGCTGCAGCCGGCGGGCGCGATGGAGAAAGTCACGTGCAGGCGTATTGCTTTGACGATTTTGGGACCGAGCACCTCAAGCTCAAGGACGTGGAGACTCCGCGACCGGGGCCGGGCCAGGTGGTCGTCGACGTGCGGGCGCTGAGCCTGAACTACCGCGACCTGCTCGTCGTGCAGGGCCAGTACAACCCGCGGCTGAAGCGGCCGGCGACGCCGATCAGCGACGGGGCCGGCGTCGTGTCGGCCGTCGGACCGGACGTCACCCGCGTGCGCGTTGGCGACCGCGTCGTGTCGCACTTCGTCGCCGACTGGCTGGACGGGCCGTTTCACGAGCGCTACGTGACCACCACACTCGGTACGCCGGGCGCGGGGCTCGCGGCCGAGCAGGCGTTGTTGCCGGCCGAGGCGGTGCTGCCGATCCCGGCCGGCTATGACTTCGCGCAGGCGGCCACGTTGCCGATCGCGGCGTTGACGGCATGGAGTGCGCTCATCACTGTCGGCGCCGTGCAGCCCGGGCAGACGGTGCTGACGCTGGGGACGGGCGGCGTTGCGATTTTCACCGTGCAGCTCGCGCGGGGGTTGGGTGCGCGGGTCATCATCACCAGCAGCCGCAACGACAAGCTGGAGCGTGCGCGGCAACTCGGGGCGGACCACACGATCAACTATCGCGAAACGCCGGAGTGGGATCAGGCGGTCCGCGAACTGACCGGCGGCGCGGGCGTGGACCTGACCGTCGAGACGGTGGGGCCGGGGACGCTGGACCGGTCGATGAAGGCCACGCGGGCCGGCGGCCGGATCGCATTGCTGGGCGCGCTGACCGGTCGCCAAGGTCCCGTGACGACCGGCCTGATCCTGATGAAACGGCTGCGGATCGAAGGGATCATGGTGGACTCGCGGGCGGCGTTCGAGCAGATGAACCGCTTTCTGGCAACGCATCACATCGAGCCGGTGATCGATCGGCGGTTCGCGTTCGCGCAATTGCCAGAGGCGTTTCGCTGCCTGGCGGCTGGCGAGCATTTCGGCAAGATCGTGGTGACGGTCGCGGCGTAACGGCATGGCAGGCACGGGCACGATCCTCGGCATCGAGACTTCCTGCGACGAGACGTCGGCCGCGGTGGTTGTCGGCGGCCGGGAAGTGCGCAGCAACCTGGTCAGCTCGCAAGTGCCGCTGCACGCGAAGTACGGGGGGGTCGTGCCGGAGATTGCCTCGCGGGCACACATTGAGCAGATCCGCCCGATCGTGGAGGAAGCGCTCGCCGCCGCCAAGGTCGGCTACGCCGCCGTCGACGCAATTGCCGTGACGGCGGGGCCAGGCCTGGTGGGCTCGCTGCTGATTGGCGTGACGGCGGCGAAGACGCTGGCGCTGACCTGCGATCGGCCGCTCGTCGCGGTGGATCACATCGAGGCGCACGCGACGAGCGCGGCGCTGCTGAGCGAGACGCCGCCGTGGCCGGCCGTGGCCCTCGTGGTGAGCGGTGGGCACACGTCGCTTTACCTGGTGCGCGACTTCTTCGACATCGAGCTGCTCGGGCAAACGGTGGACGATGCGGCGGGCGAGGCGTTCGACAAGGTGGCGGCGATCCTGGAGCTGGGGTACCCGGGCGGGCCGGTGATCGATCGCGTGGCCCGCGACGGGAACCCGAAGGCGATCCGTTTCCCGCGCACCTGGCTGAAGAAGCCGCACTTCGATTTCTCGTTCAGCGGCCTCAAGACGGCGGTGCTCTACCATGTTTACGGCGCGGGGCAGAAGTACGGCTCGGTCGCGCACCTGAGTCCCGGGGAACTGGCGGACGTCGCGGCGAGCTTTCAGGCGGCGCTCGTGCAGACGCTGGCGACCAAGACGGTGGCGGCGGCGCGGCACACGGGCGTGTCGCACGTGGTGGTCGGTGGCGGTGTGGCGACGAATTCGGCCTTGCGCGCCGAGCTGCAGGCCGCGTGCACGCCGGCCGGCCTGCAATTGCACCTCACCCCGCTGGAGTATTGCACGGACAACGCGGCGATGGTGGCGGCCCTCGGATATCGCCGCTGGCAGCGGGGTGACGTGGCGGATTTGTGGCTGGAGCCGCGGGCGGGGTTGTTGCGACCGCCGCTGCGGCGTGACGCGCGCGCATAGCGCTGGGCATTGGAGACACAGATGGCGGAGCACTATCTCGGCGTCGATATCGGCACGAGCGGGACGAAGGCACTGCTGCTGGAGGCGGGCGGGCGCGTCCGGGCGACGGCGACGGTGTCCCATCCGAGCCTGTTCCCGCGGCCCGGGTGGTCCGAGCAGCGGCCGGATGACTGGTGGCGGTCGGCGTGTGCGGCGATCAAGCTTGCGCTGCGCAAGGGCCGCGTCAGCCGCGACGACGTGGCGGGTGTCGGCCTGTCCGGCCAGATGCACGGCAGCGTGTTTCTCGACGCGCATGGGCGCGTGCTGTGCAACGCCCTGCTCTGGAACGACCAGCGGACCGGCGCGGAGTGCGTGGAGCTGGAGCGCCGGGCCGGCGGGCGCGAGGAGCTGATTCGCCTGGTCCGCAATCCGGCTCTCACGGGCTACCAGGCGCCGAAGATCCTCTGGCTGCGGGCGCATCAGCCGAAACTGTTCAACCGCGTGCGGGCGGTGCTGCTGCCGAAGGACTACATCAACTTCCGCCTCACCGGCGTGTTGAACAGTGATGTCTCGGACGCTTCGGGGACGCTGCTCTTCGATGTCGCCAACCGACGGTGGTCCACGGAGCTCATGCGCCGCCTGGAGTTGGAGCCAGCGTTATTCCCAGCGGTCGACGAATCGTGTGCCATCATCGGGGCGGTGACGGCCATCGCGGCGCGGGCGACCGGCCTGCGCGCGGGAACGCCGGTCGTCGCGGGCGCCGGCGATCAGGCGGCGGCGGCGGTGGGGACGGGTGTCGTGCGCCCCGGAATCGTCTCGGCGACGATGGGGACCAGCGGCGTCGTGTTCGCGCACAGTGCCACGCCGGTGCCGAACGATGCGGGTCTGCTGCAGTCCTTCTGCCATGCGGTGCCCGGCGCGTGGTGCGTGTTTGGCTGCATGCTCTCGGCGGGCGGGAGCCTGCAATGGGCGCGCGAGGTGCTGTACGCGGACCGGCTGGCGGCGGCCAGGACCGACGCGGCGCGCGACGCCATTTACACGGCGATGATTGCGGAGGCGGCCAGGACCGACGGCGACGATGCGCTGGTTTTCCACCCGTACTTGACGGGTGAGCGGTGCCCGTATGCGCACCCGCACGCGCGGGCCGCGTTCGTCGGACTGACGCGCAGCCACGGGCGCGGAGCGCTGGTCCGTGCCGTGCTCGAGGGCATCACGCTGGGCATGGGGCGGCAGATCGAGCTCATGCGCGGCCTGGGTGTGCCATTGCGCGAGGTGCGTCTCGGTGGCGGCGGTGCCCGCAACGCCTGGTGGCGGCAGTTGCAGGCGGACGTCTACGGCTGTCGGTGCGTGGCGATGCGCTCGGAGGAAGGCTCGGCCCTGGGCGCGGCACTGCTCGCAGCGGTCGGCGGCGGCAGGTTCCGAACCGTGGCAGCGGCGAGTCGCGTCGCGGCGCAGGTGCGCGCGGTGCACAAGCCGGTCGCGGCGCGGACCCGCCGCTATGCGGTGCTGGCGGCGCGGCTGCGGACGACATATGAAACACTGGAGCCGCTCTACTGCGGAGCGGAAGGGTAGTGTTGCACCTTGGGATTACTTCCGTACGGGCGGTACGAGCATCTTGCCCGTTCCGGATGGGTGGTACGGGCAGCCTGCTCGTGGCTGTGACGGGCGAGACGCCCGTACCACGCAGGCAGGAGGCACCACTCGGCCGAAAGAGCGCACCGCCATGTCCGCGCCACACCGACCATTGACGAGTGCCGACCTGCTGTCGCAGGGCCCGCTCCGGCGGCTCGGGCGGCGCGTGTTCCTGCACGACACGCTCGATAGCACGAATCGGTTTCTGCTGGACCATGCGGCCGATGCGGGCGACGGGGCGGTCGCGTGCGCGGAGTCGCAGAGCGCCGGCCGCGGCCGACTCGGACGTCGCTGGGAGGCGCCGCGTGGCTCGTCCGTGTTGCTGAGCGTGCTGTTGCACGAGCCGGCGGACACGCCGCTGCTTTCGCAGGGCGCGCTCCTGGCGTCCGTCGCGGCATGTGAGGCGGTCGCCGCCGCCACGGATTGCAGCCCGGTCGTGCGCTGGCCGAACGACGTGGTGCTGAACGGCCGCAAGCTGGGAGGTGTGCTGGCGGAGTCGTGTGCGCTGCGGACGGCGGAGGGCGCGGCGCGCCGGGCGGTGGTGATCGGGATCGGCCTGAACTGCCTGCAGCAGCGGGGGCACTTTGCCGGCGAGTTCGCGGACCGTGCGACGTCGCTCGAGTGCGAGTCGCGCCACGCCGTGGATCGGGCGCTGGTCGCGGGGCATCTGCTCGCGCGGCTGGATACGTGGCTGGCCATGTGCAACGTCGTGGAAGGCGGCTGGCAGCGCATGCGCACGACCTGGCGCAAACATTGCGAGGACATCGGCACGCGCGTCACGCTCGAACACGATGGCCGAACTTTCGCTGGCACAGCGCTGGATCTCGACGACCAGGGCGATCTGATTGTGCAACTGGACCACGGGGGAAGGAGACACTTTGCCGCCACGACCACGACGCGCGCCGGGTAGGTCCGGGCCTTCCAACGCTGCGGGTCCCACGACCGCCACGGCGGGCGCGCAGGTCACCGTCTGCGCGGCTCTGTGTGCCCTCGCGGCCGCGACCGGCGTGGTGCGCGTGCTCGGCGAGCTCACCGAGCAGTTGAACACCGCGCGAGCCGCGGTCGGCTACGGCGGTGCCGCGATTTGCATCGGAGCCTTCTTCGGGCTGGTGGTTCCGCGGCGGATCATCCGGCGGCGGCTCGGTGGCGAGGCCGATTCCCACGGTGGTGCCGGCCCGGGCGTGCGGTTTGAATTCGCCGCGACGCTCGCGGGCGTGCTGATCCTGTGCCTGGCCCTGGTCTGGACGGGGCTGCTCGGTCTGGCGTCGGGATTGGAAAGTTACCGCATCCTGCTCACGCACCGGTTTGTCCACCCGCCGGGCGTCACGCGCCTGCTGTTGGTGGCGCCGGTTGGCCTGGGACTGGCGCTGCTCGGGGCCGCCGGAAGCACCCTGCTGGTGGCGCTGCATGGGTGGCTGCGACTGCTGCAAAAAGACCCGGCTGGCGTGACGCGCCTCTGGATGGCGATGCTGGCTGCGATGGCGCTTGGAGCTGGGCTCGCGGCGTGGCTGCCGCAGCGGTCGGTGCTGAATCTCACGACACTGCTGGCGACCTTCGGGGCCGCACTGGTCGCGGTTGGCCGCCGGAGCCCGGGGCGCGCCGCCGTGGACGTCCAGCACACCCCGCACATCGGGCCAAGCGCACTCGCCGCGCCGCTTGGCAGCGTGGCACTGGTCTCGCTCTCGACCGGTGCAGGCGCGACGGCAGACGCGGTGGACAGCTTTGTTTCGGCGGGCACGCTCGGTTGGGGTTTGCTGCTGCTGGTCGGTGCCGCGCTGCTCGGGTTGCTGGGCACGCGCGTCGCGCGGCGGGTCGCGCTTGGCGCGGACTTGGCGGTTCCGCTGCTTCTGCTGGCGAGCGGTGTCGCCTGGAGCCTGCCGTACCGCCCGGGCGCGGGGGCCGGCCGCCTGGCGCTGCTGGGCCTGCTGGCGGCGGCGTGCGTGGTGCTGGTCGGGCGGCGCATCGCAAACGTCGCCGGGCGCATTCAGCCCGCCGTGGCCTGGCTGGGAGCGGCGGTGACGGCGGGGCTCGGAGTCGGGTTCGCACTGACATCCCTATGGCTGCGTGCACACGCGGTGTCCGGCGTGGCCGGCGCGTCCGCGTTGGTGATGGCCGTGGCGGCCGGGCTCAGCCTGTGCATATCACGCACGGTGTCGCGACCGTTGCGGCGGTGGGGAATGGCTGTGATCGCACTCTGGTTCATCGGGCTGCTGACTGGAATGCGCATCTGGTTTCCCCAGGACGCGTCGACCTTGTCGACGTCGGACCCGGGGCCGGCGACGCAGGTTGGGCGTCGCCTGCTTGGGGGCGCGGATGCGCGCGCGACCATGGTGTATGCCGAGCGCGGCGGCACCGATCGGAGCCGGCCCATCGCGGGTGATGTGGACCTTGGGGGGCCGCGCTGGGATGTGGTTGTGGTGGCGGCCGAGCCGGGGGGCTTCGCGCTGGGCTCCGAACGCGCCGGGCAGTTGCTGCGCCGCTGCCACCGGGCCCTGCGGCCGGGCGGGCGGCTGTTCATCGAATTGCCGGCCGAGGATCTTGTCACCGCGGTCTTCCGGCGGCGACCCCGCAGCACGGCGCACGTCCTGCGGGTGTGCGGCGCGGCGACAGAGTACGCGGCGCTGCTCATCGGCGACGACGCGCGCCTGTGGCTCGAGCAGCGGCCGGTGCCAACTGGCTTCGTCACGCGCCTGGCGCCGGTGCGCGGCGCGGACGAAATCCCGGCGCTGCTCAACGATACCCAACCTTGATTGCGGGGCCGTGCTCAGTCGACGCGTAGCCAAGTCGGGGCTAGTTCGTTACGCTCTGGGATCAACGGCTGCGACCCACGCGCCTCGCCGCCGGACAAGGAAGGAGACTGCATGTCACTGTTGGTCACGGGCTCGATCGGCATCGACACCGTGGAGACACCGCGCGGCCGCGCGGAGGACGCCCTGGGTGGCTCGGCGGTGTATTTCGCGCTGGCGGCATCGCTGTTCACGCCGGTGCGCATGGTCGGCGTGGTCGGCGAGGACTTCGACCTGGGCCGCCTGAAGCCGCTGGCGGACCGTGGGGTCGACACGCGCGGCGTCGAGGTGCGCCAGGGGGCGCGGACCTTTCGCTGGCATGGCAAGTACGTCGGCGCGATGAACGAAGCCGAGACGGTCGACGTGCGGCTGAACGTGCTCGCCGAGCGCGGCGCACCGCTGCCGCCGGAGTTCGCCGACAGCCGGTTCGTGTTCCTGGCGAACACGCATCCCGCGTTGCAGCGGGAGTTCGCCCGGCGGTTGTCGCACGCCGAGCTGCTCGTGTGCGACACGATGAACCTGTGGATCGAGAACGAGCCGCACGAGCTGCACAAGACGCTGTCGATCGTGCACGGCCTGGTGCTGAATGAGGGCGAGGCCCGGCTGCTCACGCAGAAGACGAACCTGGTGACGGCCGGCCGCGAGATTCTGAAGCTCGGCCCGCGCTTCGTGATCATCAAGAAGGGCGAGCACGGCAGCATGCTCGTGTCGCAGGACGACCTGTTCCTGATGCCGCCGTATCCGACCGAGAACGTCGTGGACCCGACCGGTTGCGGCGACAGCTTCGCCGGCGGGACCATGGGCTATATCGCGGCGCAGGGGCGCTGTGACCGGGCGACGCTGCGGGCGGCGATGGCCCGCGGGTCAGTCGTTGGCTCGTATGTCCTGGAGTCGTTCTCGATCGAGGCGCTCAAGCGCATCACGGCGGCCGACGTGGACAAGCGGCTCGACGACCTGCGCGCGCTGGCGCGCTTCGAGTAGTGCACCATCCGGGAGGCACACCCGTGCGCACCTTTGTCGCGATTGACTTGGACCCAGCGGTGCGGCGGCCGCTGATCAAGTTGCTGCGGAGTGACCTGCCACCGGACCGCGAGGTGCGCTGGTGCGCCGAGCACCAGTTGCACGTCACGCTGAAATTCCTCGGTGAAGTGCGCGATACGCAGATCGCCGCGGTCTGCGACGCGGTGCGGGCCGCCAGCGCGCAGCTCGAGCCGTTTCCACTGCGCATCCGAGGGCTCGGCTGCTTCCCGGGGCCGCGCAACCCGCGCGTGCTGTGGTGCGGGGTCGATGACCCGACGGGGAGCTGCCGTCAATGGGTCGAAGCCGCCGACCCGCTCTTTAGCAAGCTGGGCTTCCCGCCGGAGGGCCGGGCCTTCACGCCGCACATCACGCTGGGGCGCAGCCGCTCGACGGCCGGCGGACGCGTATTCCAGCGGGTGCTCGAGACCGTCGCGCCGCCGGAGACCGACGAGATGACCGTGGACCGCGTGGTGGTGTTCGAGAGCCGGTTGTTGCCGAGTGGTGCCCAGTATCACCCGATGGCCACGGTAGACCTTGGTCCATAGCGCTCCGTGTCAGGGGCACACGATCGGCAGCGAATTCGTCGTCAGCAGCGTGACGAACGGATTGATGTCGCCGAAGCTTGGATACACGCCGTTGCCGTCGAGGTCGCCGTTCCGCGGATCGCACGCCGGGTACATCGTCAGCCATGCCGGGTGGTTGGACAGGTACAGCACGAAGGCGTTGATATCGACGAAGTTGACCTGGTCATCGCAGTTCAGGTCGCCGGGGCACGTGGTTGCGCTGACGACGATCGTCACGCTCTGCGGCGCGTAGACAACCCCGAATTGCACGCCCGGAATCCCGGTCGGCAGATTCACGACGTCGAACTGTGTTCCGGCAAGTGCACCGGTGAGGACGACGAAACTGTCGCCCGCGACCGGGACGAAGTCATTGGCAAGCGTGACATTGAGCGTGCCGCCGAGCGTGGCGGTGCCGTCGATCTGCAACTGGTCGTGCGTCGTCGCGGCGTCATAGCCGCCCAGCTCGATCCGCAGCGTGCCCGCCGCCTGCTGCACGAAATCGCCCGCGACGTGCAGGCGTCCCGTGGGAATCCCTGGTGCGACCGTGCCGGCGGTGTTGCGGACGTTTCCGGTAATTGTCCCGACGCCTTGCAGCGTGCCCCCCGTGGTCAGCTCGACCGTGTTTGCCGTGCCGCCGCCGGCGGCCGTGCCAACCGTGACGCTACCGCCGTTCAGACTCACTGTGCCGGCGCTCCACAGCAGCAGCCGGCTGTGGGCCCAGACCACGGCTTCATCGTTCACGTTCAGTGTGCCGCTGCCGCCGGCGCTGTCCGGCAGCCCGCCCAGGCTGAGCGTGCCGCCGACATCCCACAGCGACGCAGCGCCGGTGACGGTCGCGATGCCGTTCGAGCCGGGCATGCGTCCCAGAATGCCGTCAAGCCCGTTGGTGATCTGGCCGCCGCTGTCAATGTGGAGCGTACCGTCGCCAAACCAGCCGACCGTGAACACGCCGTCTTGGTCCCAGCGCGAGCCGCCGCCGGAGACCGTCGCCACGCCGACGCCCTCGGCGTACATGCCGATCAGCGCGCTGCTGCTGGTGGGGGAGTCGCTCTTGAATGAACGGACGTCGGCCCCGGCGAGCACTTCCAGCTCACCCGTACCATACCGCCCCACCTGTACCTGTCGCGTGCTGGTGTAGCTCGCCGTATCGCCGGTCACGACCAAGTGACCCTGCGCGGTCTGCCAGATGCCCAGGCCCGTGCCATCCGCGCTGGCGGTGGCACCGTTCTGGATAGTCACCCAGCCTTCGCTCCCCGATTGCTCGGCGGCGTACAGCCATCCGCTGGTGGACGACAGCGTCGCGCCGTCATCGAGCAGCAGTGTGCCGATGCCCTCGCGGCCAATCAGCACGCCGCGGCTCGTGGCGGTGATGCTTGACGTCGAGCCCGTGACGACGATGTCGCCGGTTGAGTCGCCAAAGGTCGCGGACAGGACGCCCGGCGTGACGATGCTGCCGCCAGCCTGCACGTTCAGATCGGCATCGCCGCTGACGCCCACGATGACGATCCCCGCCTCCGTCTCGCACCGCGAATCCGGGCCGGTCACGATCAGCTCTGCATACGCGCCGGGGAGTTCTCCCAGCTTCAGATCGTTGGTGGTTTTGACCAATCCGCCCTCCTCGACCAGCAGCGTCGCCGTCCCTTCACGCCCCATGTCCAGGAAGTCGGTTGACACCCAGGTCGAGCCCGCGCCGGTCACGGTCGCGCTGCCGCTTGCGCCGGCGCCGAAGGCCAGAAACGCATGTATGTTAGTCACGTCCGCGTCCGAGGCGATGGTGAGCGCCCCGATCCCGCTGATGCCGACGGCCAAGTCCCATGTGCTCATTGTGGCGCCGGTCTCCAGTGTGACTTCGCCTTGGCTATCCGCCCACTCGCCGAGCTTCGTGACGCTGCTGTTCAACGTGGCACCGTCGGCCAGCCCGACCAGGCCAGCGCCGTAAATGCCGACATCGAGATAGCCGAATGCGGGATCGAGATTGAGCTGCGTTCCCACGCCACTGAGCTGCAGTTCGCCGTAGGCATCCGCCGGATCGCCCAGGCCGGCGTAGCGCGCGTTGAGCACGCCGTTCGTTACCGCGAGGGTCGCGCCGTAGTACGGCAGGACGCCGACTTTGAGCGAGTACTCATCGCTCAGCGTGTACGTGAATCCGCCGAGATCCAGCGCCACGTTGCCGTCCTGCACGATGGTGCTCCCGTGCGCCGCGTCCTGCGAAAAGGTGACCGTGTAGCTCTCCGGCAGGTTGAAGATAGCGCGCTGCCCTGGGCCGGGCGGGCCGGCCGGCGTCCAGTTCTGCGGGTCATCAAAATAGCCGCCATACGGGTTGGACCAGACCAGCTCACCGACGGTCAGGATCACCAGGCCGTTGTCGCCGTCGGCGACGTACAGCCGTCCGTTGGCGAGAGCTGCCCGACGGGCGAACCCGCCAGTGTTGTAGTTGCCTACGCAATACGGGCTCAGCGGGTCCGCGACATTGACGACCCAGACGCCCCAGTCCGCCGCAGTCACGTACGCAAGCTGCCCGTCCACGAGGATACTCTGCGCCGGGCCGATGTTCGCGCACGCGCCGAGCAGCGTTGGCAGGTTGGGGTCGGACACGTCGAGAATCTCGAGCCCGGCCCACTCGCTGGCAAGATACGCGCGGTCGCCCACGACGGCGACATCGCGCGCCGGTCCGCCCGTGGCATAGTGCGCGATTCGCGTCGGATTCTGCGGATCGGCAACATCGATGATCTCCAGTCCCGGGTCGGCGTTGGCGAGATAGACGCAGTTGCCCGCCACCGCGATGCCCAGCGCGTAGCCGGGCGCGGCGGGATCCTGCCACTGCCCGACGAGCTGGGGTGCGAACGGATCGGATATGTTTATCACCAGCAAGCTCTGATGGTCGTCCGCGACGTAGGCATAGTCGCCTGCGACCACGACGTCGCGGGCCGCGCAGCCTGTAGGCGCGTGGCCGATGCGCTCCGGATACACCGGATCGCTCGCGTCAATCACGCCCAGGCCCGCGCAACCGTCGGCGAGATACGCGTAGTTGCCGGTTTTCGTCAGGCCCCAGCCGTATTCGTACGTGTTGACCCCGCCGAGCCAGTCACTGTAGGCCGGTTCAGACGCGTCGAGAATCTGCATGCCGCCGCCGGACTCTCCATCCGAGATGTACACCAGGTTGCCATCCACGGCCACGTCCGTCACCGGCCCGCACATAAACTGGCGCGTGCCGGCGACCCAGGATGCGGCCGGGGGGGCCGAGATGTCGAAGATCTGGAGCCCGCGCGCGCCGTCGGCGACGAACGCATGTCCCGCCGCGAGTGCGACATCGTTGGCCGAGCCGTCCGTGTTCGCGCCGTCGGCGCGGAAGGGCGCCGCCGGATCGGTGATGTCCACGATCGCGAGTCCCTCCCACAGCGTCGCGACATAGGCGTAATTGCCAGAGAGTGACACGGTCTCCGCGATGCCCCACGTCTCACAAGCGCCCACCCAGACCGGATTGGCCGGATCCGCGATGCTGAGAATCTGTAACCCGCCGGAGTAGCCGGCAGCGACGTAGGCGTACGGGCCATCCACCGCCACGCCGTTCGCGTCGTCCGGTAGCGCCGTGTACTCGCCGGCGACGAACGGTGCGGCCGGGTCCGATATGTCGATGATCTGCAGCCCACCCGGTCCGTCGGCCACAAACGCGTAGCCGCCGGCGATGGCCACGCCCCGCGCATCCACCGGCGTGTCACAGTGGCCGACCACAAAGGGCGCAGCCACCTCGGACACGTCGACGATCTGCAGGCCATCGACGCCGCCGGCGACATAGGCGTAGGAGCCATCCAGGCGCACGTCCCACACGTAGCCCAGCCACCCCGCGAGACCCAGGGGCATCGGTGCCGCCGGGTCGCTGACGTCGAGGATCTGGAGCCCCGCCCACGCATTGGCCACGTACGCGTAGTTGCCGGACACACGCACGCCCCGCACCAGGTCCAGCAGCTCGGCGGAGCGGCCGACGAAGTACGGCGCGTCGGGCGTCGACACGTCGAAGATCCCCAGCGTATGGCCCACTCCGACGTAAGCTGTTGTGCCACAAATATCTATGGCATAGCTGGGGCCGCCCCACTGCCCGATCTGCTGAATCGTGACATCGGCCGCGGCGGCGGGGATGAAGGTGGTGGAGATGACGGTCGCGATGCACGTGGCGCCGTGCAGTCCGCGCCGCCAGAGGGGGTTGTGCCGGGTGTTGCTTGTGTGATTGTGCGTGATGGTTGGCATGGCTCGCTCCTTGCCCGTGAGGTGAAATGCGCCCGCGGCCAGGTCCGCTCCCCGATGTCGCGGGATGGGCTGCATGTCCAGGGGGCTGGTGCGCCCCGTACGCAGCGGATGATCCTCCATCCGTTATATGGCCTTGATTCGGCTGGTTTCTGACAAAATCAGCGCGGCCGGCGCGCCCCGGTGGCCGGGGCGCGCCGGCGTGGCAGGTTGCCCGCCGTGAGCCCCCTCCCGGGCGGCGAGGGGGCTCAGTCGATAGGTGCGCTACGGACAGACGATGGGCAGTGGATTCGTGGTCAACAGGGTGACAAACGGATTGATGTCTCCGAAGCTGGGATAGGTGCCATCGCCGTTGACATCGCCGTTTTGCGGATTACACGCGGGGTATGCCGTCGCCCACGCGATGTAATTTGACAAGTACAGCACGAACGGGTTGATGTCGCGGAAGTCCACGAGTCCGTCGCAGTTGAGATCGCCCGGGCAACTCTCCGGCGCGGCAACCACCCCGGCCCAGAATCCGCCGACCAGAACGTAGTCGCCGCCGGTCATCACGACGCCTGCGTCCGGCTGGCCGATTGTACCGGAGATCTCGTAGTCGCCGCCGTAGCCCCACATGTCGCCACCGCCGTCGACGGTGTGCCATGGTAGTTCGTATGTCTGGGCGGCAGCGGGATTCAGGACAAGCGCGATCACCGCGAGCACCAGAAACCCCATAGAGCTTGCTTGCATGACAGGCTTCCTCCTGGTTGCCGAAGTCACACGGCTCCGGCAACGGTTGTGCTCGCGGTCAATCCAGCACGATTACGGACACGTAGCCGTACTCGTTGAAGTTCCAGTTCCCGTTGCCGTCGTCGTCGCCGACCATTCCGACGTCGTAGGTACCAGCCGCGAGGCCGCTGATGACGGCACTGAGCCCCATCGTGACGCGCGTATTCTGCTGAACCAGGTTGTTGAGAATCCCGCCTCCCACAGTGGTGGGTACGGCCCCGCTGCCGTTCACGCGGTAGCCGATGTACAGATCGAGGCCGCCGGCCCCTCCGGCGACCGTCGTGCCGAACGCCTTGTGCGCGGTGACGTGGATCTTCTGGCCGGCCGTGATGGTGACCGTTACGAACGGCGTGAGGAATTGCGTGGTCGCCGTGGGGCTATTGCCGATCCCGCTGGTGAACCCCGTGGTCGTGGTCGGCAACGGCTGCCAGCTTCCGGTGCCGGAGGCATCGCTGGTCAGCACCCGTCCCTCGGCGGCCCCGGTCGGCATCTGAAACCCCGTCATCTTGGCCGTGCCCGCGACCTCCAATTTGGTCGCCGGCGATGACGTACCGATGCCTACGTTTCCGGAGAAATACCCACGTCCGTCGAAGTAGCCACCCCACCCGTCGGCTGCACTCGCTTCGCCCAATACGCCTATACCGCCAGCATTGGTCGCCCAGCCCCACACACCGGCGCCACTGTTGCCATCGGCGCGGCCGAACACACCATACTGGCCAACTGCGGGCGAGTAGCCAATGACCCCCGCGTAGGCAGTGCTGATGCCGAGCACGCCTGCGCCGATGACGTCGGTGGATTCGCCGCGTACGCCGGCCCGGTCCGCAAAGCCGAATGTGGCTGGCCCCGCCTGGATGCCACGGATCGCCGTGTCCTGGGATGTCGTGCTGGTGTTGGTGATCGAGAACACGTACCCATCCACGGATGCAGTGCCCGCCCAGGGCAGGCGCAGTCCAAGCGCGTACGGCGTACCCGTCAATGGCTGCCGCGGGCTTAACGTCGTGTACCCGCCGCCGACGCCGCAATTTCCGAGGGCCCCGCCCGGCCGGACGGCGATCTCCAACTCGCGGGCGTCGCCGCCGAACTGGGCGCCGAAGTCGATCTCCACCGTGAACAGTCCGTCGAAGCACTCAACGTTGTCCACGCAGATCGGCCCGGCCACCAGCACCCCCAGATCGTCGTACAGGTTGAACCGCATGTCGTACTCGCCATTGGCCGGAAGGCCGGCAACCTGGAGGGCGCCCTGATAGGTGAATCCCGTGCCCACCGGTCCAGCCCGGTCCCCGTCCAGTTCGGGTGCCTGTGGCTCCAGGTCGCCCGGCTTGATGGGCTCGCCCGTCAAGGCCTGGAGTCCCGCAGCGGGATCACTCGTCACGGCCTTCTCCTGTGCCCGTACGCTGGTGAACCATGGCACCACCCCAATCACCCCAATGCTTGTCAGAATCCAGCGTCGCTTCATGGTCGATGCCTCCTTTGAAATGACGACCACTATCGAGACCGGACGCCCCGGCGCCGCTCGACTTTGTCACCCGCCCCCGAGGCGGGATCGTGTGTCCACCAAGGCACGCCGACCGAGGCCGGCGTGCGACCCTGCACAAAGTGCCACCGGCGTGACCCAGCGCATGTGGTCAATTGACACCGGCGGACCTCAGGCCGCGCCGCACTGCGAACGGAACATCTCTGAACGGCCCAATGACGACCGGCCACCGACTCGGCTCAAGACTGCGCGTAACTGATGCGGGTCGGCGTGGATGTGAGGTCGTTGCGGAGACGCGGTTTGGCCCACTTGGCGCCCCCGTCGCCTCTTCCAATCCAAGAGCGCATGCTAAGACACAGCCGGCGCGGAGTCAACGCAAATGCGCTGCCGCGCCGGGTACCGCCTGAGTACGCACGGAGGCCGGTCCCAGGCAGGCCGGCCTCCGCGCGGCGAATTCCCGACCGCGTTCTGCTACGGGCACGCGATCGGCAGGGGGTTCGTCGTCAGCAGCGTCACGAACGGGTTGATGTCACCGAAGCTGGGGTACACACCGTCGCCGTTGATATCACCGTTGCGCGGATCGCAACTCGCGTACGCGCTCTGCCACGCCGGCTGATTGGACAGGTAGAGCACGAACGCGTTGATATCGGCGAAATCGACCTGGCCGTCGCAGTTCATATCGCCGACGCACGGCGCCAGGACCACCACGCGCACATCCTGGGCGCCATAAACCACCGTGCAGTGGAGCGGCCCGTCCACGGACTCGAATGTTCCGGTACGCGTCCCCGCCGTCAGGATCACGAACTCCTGGCCCGTGACCGGCTGGAACCCGTTGATGGTCGTGATGCGCAGCGTGCCGGCGAGCGTGGCCGTGCTACTGACGGCCAGCCGATCGTATTCCGTGCCGGACGTCGTGCCGCCCAGCTCGATCTCGAGCGTCCCACCGCCGGCCTGTGTGTAGTTGCCGCCGATGGTGAGCGTGCCGACGGACGTGCCCGGGGCCACCGTCGCGCCCGCGTTCGTGACGCTGCCCGCCACCACGCCGGACCCGCGCAAGCTCCCACCCTGCAGGTTGAGCGGGGCGCCGTGCACCGCGACCGTGCCGTTGGCCACGGTCTCACCAGCGGTCTGCGTGCAGAGGCTGGCGCTGTTGATGGCCAGCGTGCAGGTGGGCTGCGCCTCCAGCCGGCCGGCGTTGGTCACACCCAGCTCCTGCGGGTTGATCGACAGGGTCTGGTTGGCCATGTCGGCAATGATCGCGCCTTCATTCAGCATGGCGACGTTGAGCGGGCCGCGCCCGCGGAACGTGTGCCCGGCGCCGTTCGTGAAGCGGATGCCGGCGCTGGTCGCGACGTCGCCGCTTTCAATAATCACGTCGCCTGTGCCGCCGAACGTCGCATTGCTGTCGAACCGCACATGCCCGCCGCCGTACATGCCGCCGTAGTTGATGCCAATGGTGCCGTTGTTGGTCAGCGTTGTGCCCGTGACGATGAGCCGGCCGCCGTCACCGAAGCTCGCCGTCCCCGTCATCGTGAGGTCGCCCAGGGTGGCAGTCTCTCCCCCGCCACACGTGCACAAGCTGCCATCCGCCACCGTCAGGGCGCCACCCGTCACGACGGCGCCGTTGCGCAGGCGGACGCGACCGTTGCCCTCGGCGCGGATCTCGCCGCCGGCGGTCTGCATGATGGCCGTGGAGATGTCCAGGTAGCCGCCGTTCATCGCCTGCAGCACGCCTTGATTCGTCTTGGTCTTGCCGTTCAGGGTCAGCACGTAACCCGTGGTGTACGCGGCGATCCGTCCGTCGTTGCTGACGGCGGCCGGAATCGAGCCATTGCCGCCGTAAATCGTGTGGCCCGCGGAGTTGGTGATGGTGATACCCGAGGCAGTGTCGATGTCGCCGCAATCGAGGTGGATCTCGCCGGAGCCATTGAGCGTGAGGTCACTGTTGAAGCGCAGGTGTCCGCAACCCGCGTAGCCGCCATAGTAGACCCGGAGCGCGCCGTCATTCGTCAGTGTGGTACCCGTGACGTTCAGCGTGCTGCCGTTCCAGATGTGGCAGTCACCGAGGTTCACCAGGTCGGTAAAGGCCGTCGTGACGTTGTCGGCGTCGATCCGTCCGTCCGCGGAGGTATTGAGCGTTCCGCCGGTGATCGCCGAGCCGTTAATCAGGCTGACCTTGCTGTTCGTGCCGTCCGCGCGAATCACGCCGGTGCTCGACTGCGTGACGGGAACTTCGATCCGCAGTATGGCGCCGTTCACCGCCTGCAGCGTGCCGGTGTTGGTCTTGGCGGCGGTGCTGAGACGCAGGGGGTTACCAACCACGTCCGCGCTCAGCAGCCCGGCATTGGCCAGCACGGCCGCGATGTTGCTGCCCCCACCATGGATGACGTGCCCCGCGTTGTTCGTGAGGGTGCCACCACCGTCGATCACGCCGGACTCGAGGGTCAGTGTCCCCGGGCCGTCGAGCGCGGTGCTTCCATCGCAGTGTAGCCACCCCGCGCCCCACATCCCGCCATAGCGCAGGATCAACTCGCCGGCGTTGCTGACCACACAGTTGCCCAGCGCAAGCGCAGCGCCGTCCCGCACGATGAACGTGCCGCCGTTGGTGAGCCCTCCGGTCGGAATCAGCACCGCGGGCAGCCCGCTGGCCGCGAATTCGCACCCCATGGGGACGGTCAGGTAAGCGATGGTGGCGGCGTTGCTGAGCAGGACATCGCCGCCGGTGAGCAGCACGGTGTCGGTGGAGCCGGGGAACGCCGGTCCGGGGTCGCTGCCGCAGGCCGTCAGGCCCCAGTTGTTGGACGTCCAGTTGCGCACGGGGTTGCTGCTGCACTGCTCACCGGTACAGATGGCATGCCAGCCGGTCGTGCCGCAGGTACTGTCCCAGACGAACTCGTCGGCGTGCGTGGGGACGGCCCCCGTCAGCACAGCCAGGCCGAGCAGCGAAATTAACACTCGTTGAATACAGCCTAGTGACCCGTAGCTGCGTTGCATCTGACACCTCCTGCAGTGTGCGGCGCGCGGCCGCCTTCCAGCGTTGAGTTCACGCGGCACCACGCGCGGTCCACCCACCGGACCCCGCGCCTCCATGCTGCGTGTGAGACCCCCGAACTCCAAGGTCGGCGAGAACATCCGCCGCGCCGGAGACCTCACTGCCATTCTACTGATCTCTATCTCCGCTGGAGCGCTTTCTGACGTGAAATCCAGCCCCGGTGGGCCTCTCCCGGCCCCCTCCCGGTTACCGGACCCGGATGGCGTGCCGATGGCAGCCCCGCGCGGCGTGCGTTGCGGTCACTCCCGTCACGCCTGCCGCGCGTCATCGGGCGGCGGCAACGCGGAATCGTCATGCTCGACGACGATGTTCGTGTCCCGCGTCTTGCCCGGGCGCTTGCGCGGCGGCGGCCGGCGGCCTGCGGCGACGTCCTCGTCAAACGCCTGCTTGCGCCGGACGACGTGGTGGTAGTGCTGGCCGAAGCGGTGGGCTTCGTCGCGGACGTGCTGCAGCAGACGGAGCGCCTCGTTGTTCCGCGCCAGCTTCAGCGGCGCGCTGCGCGCCTGCACATACACCAGCTCCTCGCGCTTCGCCAGCGACACCACCATCGCCGGCTTCACGGCGTGCTGGCCCTCCGTCTCGATCGCCTGGCGCAGATGCTCGAATGCATCCAGGGCGGCGTGCAGTTGCCCGAGCCCGCCGTCGATCAGGATCACGTCCGGATACAACTCCTCGGCGACGGCGGCGTACTTGTACCGGCGCGCGATGACCTCCCGGATCATCGCGTAGTCGTCCACCCCGGCGACCGTCTTGATCCGGAACCGGCGATAGCCGCTCTTGAACGGTTTGCCGTCGATGAAGCACACCAGCGACCCGACCGACGCCTCGCCATGCAGCGTGGCGATATCGAGTCCCTCGATGATGCGTGGCCGCTCCGGCAGGTCGAGCACGGACTGGAGCTTCTCCAGTCCGGCGGTGGGATCGATGAAGAATGCTTCAGGTTGCACGTGCTCGTCGGGGTCGCCGCTTAGCGACAGCGACTCGATGGCCTGCAACCGGTCGCGCAGCACGGCCGCGTCCTCGTAGCGTTTCGCCGCGGCGGCCTGCTCCATCTCCTGCCGCAACTGGCGCAGCAGCGCACTCCGCTTGGAGCCCAGGAGCTTACGCAGTCGTTGTATGTCGGCGGCGTAGGCGGCCGGGCTGATCCGGTCGGCGCACGGGGCGCTGCATTGGTGGATCGCGTGCAGCAGGCAGGGCCGGAAGAAGCGGCGCTGCTCGTCGTCGGCGCGGATCTCGAGCGTGCACGTGCGGTACTTGAATACCTTCTGCAGGGCGTTCACGGCCTCGCGGATGCCGGCCGCGTTGAGAAACGGGCCGTACAGCTTGCTGCCGCGCGGGCGGGGCTTGCGGGTGACATACACGCCGGGGAAGTCGTCGCCCGTCGTGATTTCGATGTATGGAAAGGTTTTGTCGTCTTTGAGCTGCTCGTTGTAGTGGGGCTGGATGTCCTTGATGAGGCGGTTTTCCTTGAGCAACGCGTCGACTTCGCTGTCGCATTCCAGGAAATCGATCTCCTCGACCAGCGTGGTCATGTGGGCGATGCGCGGGCCGCGCGTATTGAGCAGGTCGGCGGAGTCCTGGAAGTAGCTCGCCACGCGGGAGCGCAGCTCGCGGGCCTTGCCGACGTACAGTACCACCCCGTCGCGGTCCTTCAGCAGGTATACGCCCGGGCTCTTGGGCAGCTCGGCGATCCGCGCACGGAGGCGCTGCAGGCGGGTGTCGGCGGCATCGGGCATGGCAGCCGGGGATTATAGCCGAATTGGTGGCGGTGCTTGCCAAGGTGCGGGCGCGGTGCTAAAAACTGCCGTTCGGGCGGCCTGAGCGGCTGCCCGCCGCATGGTGCTGCGGTCGCGCAGCCGATAGGATTATCGGTCAGGACCGGCGACGCGCGGTGCGGCACGCCCCTGGTTGGCCGTAGCACGGAGAACAAGCAGTCATGGACGAGTATCTCAAGCTCAAGCAGCTCGTCGACGAGGTGGCGGACGACATCTACAAGGCCGTCGGCGGCAACAAGGCGGCCGGGACGCGCGTGCGCAAGATCATGCAGGACATCAAGAACACCGCGCAAGAAGTGCGCAAGAAGGTCCTCGACCTGCGCGGGGCCGATGAGCCGCCGGCGCCGCCGCAGTGATGCCCGGCCAGACTCCGTACTTCAACCCGTAGCCACCAGCGAGAGCCGATGCCGCCGCCGCTCATCCTCGACCCCGCGCGCCTGGACTTCTCCCACCCCATCGCCGGTCCGGCCGAGATCGAACGCATCAATCCGCACCGCCACGAGTTCCGCCTGCTCGACGGCGTGGTGCTGCTCGACCTGGAGCGGGCGGTCTACGCCGGCTACCACGATATTCACCCGGATGCCTTCTGGGTGCGCGGTCACATTCCCGGCCGGCCGCTGTTCCCGGGCGTGCTGATGATCGAGGCCGCCGCCCAACTGGCGAGCTTCCTGTTCCGGCACGTGTTTCCGAACTCCGGGTTCATCGGGTTCACGGGCGTTGACAAGGCGAAGTTCCGCGGCGTCGTCACGCCGCCGAGTCGCCTCGTGATCGTCGGGCGCGGTACGCAGCTCAAGCCGCGGCGGATGATTTGCGAGTCGCAGGGTTTCGTTGACCACACGATGATCTTCGAGTGCGAGATCACGGGAATGCCCGTGTAGCGCGCCCCGCGCTGCGCGGGCGCAGCGTGCAGGCCATGCCCACTTCGGAGTGCCCCGCCGAGTTCCTCACCGCTGCCCTGCCGGAGCTGCGCACCTGGCCGGACCGACCCACCGCTGCGGACATCGACCCGCTGCCGAACACGCCGGCGGTCTACCTGCTCGTCGATGCGGGGGGCGCGGCGATCCAACTGGCAACCACGCAATCCCTGAGGCGTCTGCTGTCAGCGCGTCTGGTGGACCCGCAGCCGCGGGCCGGCAAGGCGGACCTGGCGGCGATCACGCGCGGCGTACGTTGGCGGCCGGTCGCCACGGCGTTCGAGGGGCGCTGGTGGTATTACCGGCTGGCCCGCGCGCTCTATCCGGGCCGCTACCGGCGCCTCGTATCGTTCGGACCGGCGCGCTTCCTGCACGTCGATTGGGCCGAGCCGGTGCCGGAGGTGCGGGTCACCGAGCGCATCTGGTGCCTGCCGGGCGAATTCATCGGCCCCTGGCCATCATACCGCGCGGCGCAAGAGGCGCTGGTCGGCCTGTGGGACCTCTTTGACCTGT
The DNA here is from genome assembly GCA_017999985.1 of Phycisphaerae bacterium. Lineage (NCBI taxonomy): Bacteria > Pseudomonadati > Planctomycetota > Phycisphaerae > Phycisphaerae bacterium. The sequence continues at coordinate 85,206 of JAGNKU010000012.1, forward strand.
GCCGCCATCCCGAGCAGGTGCGCCAGGCGCCGCGCGGCATCCGCTGCGCGTACGCGGAAATGGGCCGCTGTGACGCGCCCTGCGACGGGACGACGCCGCTCACCGCCTACGTGGCGCGTTGCCGGGCGGCCTGGGCGTTCGCGGCCGGTGGCGTCGGCACCTGGCTGGCCGCGGCCACGCAGCGCATGCAGGTCGCGGCCCGCGAGCAGAGATTCGAGCTGGCCGGGCAGATCAAGCAGCAACTCACGTTCGCGCGGCACTGGCAGTCGCACTGGGCGGCGACGGTGCGCCCGGAAGCGCAACTGAACTGCCTGCTGGGGCTGCCGGTGACGCGCCGCAAAGCATGGAAGCTGTTCCTGTTTCGCCAGGGGCACCTGGAGGAGGGGCCGGTGCTGCCGCAGCGCCGCCTGGGCGCGGACGCTGTCACGTGGCTGCGTGAGCAACTCGCGCAGGCCCCGGCGGCGCTGGACGGCACAGTGCGCATGGAGCAGACGTGGCTCCTCAGCCAGTTGCTGACCAGTCGTACCATGGATACGGCGCTGCTGTTCTGGCTGCCGACGCTCGAGGTGCCGGGCGATCTGGCCGCGGGGCTAGTGGAGCGCGCCGAGCGGGTGCGGAGCGCGCGCGCGGATTCCGGACCGCAGTCGACGGGCGGCGACGCAACGCCGTGACAGGCGGGTGGCCGCGGGGGCGTACACTTTTTGCCACGCTGGTTGCACAGAAGCGGCGGAAATCACCGAGTAAATTTGACTCTCGCACAAATGCGGTGGATACTTCTGAGTGGCATCACGTGACCGAGTGTGGTTGGTCGCGTATGTGTGGGCATGCCAAGCAAGCGCCGCTCTGAAGCGGATTTCTTAGCGCCACTGAGGGGAGAATATACATCGTGGGCGCCCGCGCATTGTGTGCGGGCGCGGTGCAGTCCTTAGCTGGAGGATTTCATCGCCGGATCGGCTTGAAGCCGCAAAATCGGGACGGGCAACGCCTCGCAGCGGGGTGAAGGTGCCCGCGGGGAGAAGAAGGGCGAAAAAAAGCCCGTCCAACTGGCGCAAGCCGACCCGGCCCATTGGACTCACAACCCGGCGCGCGTCATCGCGCCCGGTTCGTCGGGCCGACCAAGCGGATACGGATTCGATCGGCTATGCTTTCACCACCCGCTTGGCCGGCCTCTTTTTGCGCGCGGTCGCGTTCCGCGTGTCGACCACCAGCGCCGCGTGCCGGCAAACCAGGTCGTAATCCACCGTGCTGTGATCCGTCGCGATCAGCACGCAATCGTACCTCTTGAGCTGCGTCTTCGTCAGCGGCACGCTCTTCATGTGCGTCAGGTTGTGCTCACGCATCGGCTTGGCCACCGGAATGTGCGGGTCGTGATAGTCCACCAGCGCGCCCCGCTCCTGCAGCAGCTCGATCAGCGTCACCGACGGTGACTCGCGCACATCGTCGACGTCCTTCTTGTACGCCAGCCCCAGCACGAGCACCCGCGCGCCGCGCAGCGCCTTGCCACGCTCGTTCAGCGTCTCCATCACCCGGCTCACGACGTAGTCCGGCATGCGCGTGTTGATCTCGCCGGCCAGCTCGATGAACCGCGTCCGCATCTTGTATTCGCGTGCCTTCCACGACAGGTAGAACGGGTCGATCGGGATGCAGTGCCCGCCGAGCCCGGGGCCGGGGTAGAACGGCTGATACCCGAACGGTTTCGTCTTCGCCGCCTCGATCACGTCCCACACGTCGATGCCCATCCGGTCGAACAGCATCTTCAGCTCGTTCACCAGGGCGATGTTCACGCAGCGATAGACGTTCTCCACGATCTTCGCCGCCTCCGCGACCTCGCACGTCGGCACCGGCACGACCGTCTCCAGCGCCAGCGCATACACCGCGGCCGCCAGCTTCCCGCTCGTCGGCGTCGCCCCACCCACCACCTTTGGAATCTGCCGCGTCGTGATGTCCGTCCGGCCCGGATCCTCACGCTCCGGCGAGAACGCCAGGAAATAGTCGCGGTCCAGCTTGAGGCCGGTCTGGTCCAGCATCGGCTGCACGACCTCGCGCGTCGTCCCGGGATACGTCGTGGACTCCAGCACGATCAACTGCCCCGGCCGCAGACGCTGGGCGATGTCCCGGGTCGTGCTCTCGATGTACGACATGTCAGGCTCATGCATCTTGTCGAGCGGCGTCGGCACGGCGATCAGGATCGCATCCGGCTTGCTGAGCTCGTTCATGTCGGCCGTCGGCCGGAACAGCCGCCGCTGAATCAGGTCCTTGAAGAACCCCCCGGGCAGGTGCTCGATGTAGGTCTGGCCGGCCTTCAACATCCGCACCTTGCGGGTGTCGATGTCGAAGCCGATCACGCGGATCCCCGAGTTGCAGAACTCCCGCACCAGCGGAAGACCGACGTAACCAAGACCGACCACGCCGACCACCACCTTGCGGTCCGTGATCTTCTGCCGCAACACCTGCGCCTGTGTCATCGCTGCTCTCCAGTCAAAGGAGGTCTGAATCGTCGGGAGGTTGTACCGGCCGCCGCGTATTTGAGCAACGGGGGGCGCGCGGCGACCGGGGCGCCCGCGGTCGGCGGTGCCCGGGTCGCATTGCCGGTTGGTCGGCGGGTTCCTGCTACCAGCCCCCTGTCTCGGCCCCCGAAAGCTGCTCAACACGCCGGTCGATGATCGCCTCGCGCTCCCGATCGCGGCGCTCCAGCTCACGCTGCAGCCGCTGCAGGGCCTCGCGCAGTCGCTGAAGCTCGCTCTCGATGCGCTGCAACTCGATCTGACGCAGTTCCGAACGCACGTCGAACTGCTCGCGCACCACGTTGCGGAGTTCCTCCCGCAGTGCGTCCTGAACGTCTTCCGCAGCGCCTTGCGCGCGGACCCCCGCCAGACGGGCCGCGACCTCGCGCGAACGGGCCTCCAACTGCGCGTGCCGCTCTTCCAACTCGTGCAGACGGCCCCGAAGTTCGGGCGAAAGTTCGCCCGGACCACGCCCACCGCCCGGGGGCGGCCCGCCGGGCCCGCCAAAGTCTGCCCCATGCCGGTCGCGCGGTGGACCGCCGGGCTGCGATTCCGCACCCGGCACTCCCGGCGGGGCGCCGACCGCGTTGAGCGCATCTTCCAGTCGCGCACTCAGGGCCTGGAGCAGAACTTCCCGGAACAGGTCCGGCGACTCACGCCGCAGACGCTCCAGCCGCTGGGCCAGTTCCGGCCGCTGCTCCCCAATCAGGCGCAGCAACGGGTCGAACGGCGGCCCCGGCGGGCGCGGGGGTCGCGGCTCACGCCCCGCCGGCCCCGGGGGCAGCGCTGGCGGCGGCTCATCCAGCCCAGGCTGGCCGGGCCGGGGAGCGCGGGGGCCATCCAGGTCCGGTCGTGGCGGCGGTTCTGGTTTGCCCGGTTGGTTCGGTGGCGGTGGCTGTTCCTGCTGCACAAGATCCTGTGCCGCGCACGCCGCGGCGAGAGCCATGAGCCATACGACGATCAGCCCAGCGATAAACAGTCTCATGTCACGACTCCATTGTTGTGGTCGGAATTCGGCCGGAGGTGGGCGTGACTTGCCCTGCCGCCGCCCTGTCCGGCTGCGCGCTGCTGCACACCGGCCGCGCGGCCTCCAGCCCGGACGACTCCGTGTTGGCTTCGGGCACATCCCAGTCGTCGTCCGCCGACCAGGGCAGCACCGCATTGCCTCCGGGTGCCCGCCCCACGGCCTGAACCGCCTGCTCCACGCGCTCGGCCAGGGAGTCCACCGAGTACTCGGCACTCTCCCAGAGCAGCAGTGCATACGCCTCCGTGATCGCGGTCTCATCACCCTTCGTGAGACCGAGCCGCGCCCGCGAATCCTCCCTGGACGGCGCCGGCTGGGTGCCGCGGGAAACCAGGAACACGATCAGCAGGCACGCCGCCACCGCCGCCGCGCCGACGAGCGGTCGGGCTGAGAACCAGCGCCCGCGCGTGACACCAGTTTGCGCCGCCAGCCGTTCGGCGATCCGCGTCGCGAGTTCGTTCGACAGGGGCTCGGGGCGCAAAGCCGCGCCGACGTCGCCGAGCAGTTGGCGATCCGCCGCGAGTTTGCGCTGGCACTGCGGGCAGTTTGCCAGGTGCGCGCGCAGCGCGGGAGAAGGCGCCGCCGCACTATTGCAGGCCAGCCGCACCAACTCGTCGCGCAGGTCGTCGCAAGTCGGGTTTTGGCGGTCACTGTTCATGCGTCTGACCCAGTTCGGTCCTCAGTCGCTCCACGGCGGCGTGCATCCGCGACAGGGCCGTGCCCAGCGGAATCTTGAGCAACTCGGCGATCTCCTCGAACTTCAGCCCGGCGGACAGCCGCAAGACGACGATCTCACGGAGGTGGTCGGGCAGGCCGCGCACCGCGGCCCGTAGGGCACGGACTTGTTCACCGCGCACGGCTGTCTCGTGCGGACTTGCCGCCGCGTCCACCCGCGCCGACTCAACGGGCTCCGACAGCGGGTCAGACTTCGGCCGGCGGAAACGATCACAGCACAGGTTCCGCGCCACGGTCAGCAGGTACAGGTCCGGACGGCCGCTGCCCTGCACCGCCGCGATATTCATGGCCGCCCGGCAAAACGTCTCCGCGACAATGTCGTCGGCGTCGCCGGCCAGGCGATGGGCGTGCCGGACGTACGCCAGCAACCGTGGCCCCTGCTCGCGCACCAGCCGGTCCAGCAAGTCCCGTTCGGCCGCGGTCAGGGAGCCGCGAAGTCCAAGTCGCACGCGCATCGCTCTCCAACGTAGAAGACGTTCTGACGTGGACGATATTTGCCCGCGCCGCTGGCAGATCGTGTCCGATAACGCGTGTTCGAGCCGGTCGCGCGTCCGGCCGTCATGTTCGCGCCGCCCGCGCCTCGGCTCACGCCAGGCCGAGCGGTCCAGCCGCGGCCTGCAACGCCCGGATGCAGTTTGCGATATGCTCATCCAGCGGCAACCCGACCAGCTCGGGTCCTGCCGCGATGTCCTCGCGCGAAACCGCCGCGGCGAACGACGGCGTCTTCAACTTTTTTTTCACACTCTTCGGCTCAAGCCCTTCGAGGCGGTTCGGACGCACCAGCGCGCACGCCACCAGGAACCCGCTCAGCTCGTCGACGGCGAAAAGCGTGCGGCGGATCGGCCGATCGCGCGGATACTCCTCCAGGTTCCACGGGACATGCGAGAGCACGGCGCCGACGATCTCCTCGTCAACGCCCTTCTGGCGCAGGATTTGCGCTCCCTCGCGTGTGTGTTCCGGAATCGTCGGCCACCGCTCGTAGTCGAAATCGTGGAGCAGACCTGCGACCGCCCAGCTCTCCTCGTCGGCGCCGTTCAGGCGCGCGTAGTAGCGCATCGCTGCCTCAACCGCGAGGCCGTGCTTCCGCAGCGAATCGCTCGGGGTGTACTCACAGAGCAACTGCCAAGCCTCATCACGCGTCATCCGCGACACCTGCCTTTCCGTAAGCGCTGAACGCCTAAACACCTGTAACTGCGCCACGTAACGTGCGCCCGCCGCGCGCGCCAGCGACTGAGCCGAGCCGACGGGCGGCGGGATCGGCCGGCCGCTGCGCATGCCGCGTGCTGTCGGCGGCTACGCCCCCGCGACGCGTCTTCCGCGGGTGCGCCGCCGACGCGCGCTGGAATCATAACCGGCCCGTCCCCGCCCCGCACGGGCCCGGTGCGGCCGCGCCGACAGACGGCATATCCTTACAAAATGCGAACAAGATTTTTCCTGGTTTGCGTGGCGGGGCATTGACGCCTGCCGATAACTTGGCTACGCTCCTCAGCCAATATTGGCGATTCGCTGTCGAGATGGCGCGGTTAAAGGCGGTGGTCGCTTTTGTAGGCCAATCGGCAACTGTGAATTCCGCACTTGTTTTGGAAGGAGAACGCGAATGTTCAAGAATCCGAAGAGAGCGCTGTTCGTGCTCGCCGCCAGCACCATTCTGGTTGAAGGCTGCTTCGGCGGCAGCTGGTGGAAGTGGATCACGGCCGCCACGACGTGGGGCTCTGACTTCACCAACATCCTCGAGCACTTCAACGTCCTGAACGGCTACTAAGCCGGTCAGAGCGCCGCAGAACAGCGCGCACGCAGTATTCAGTACGGGCCGGAGTAACCAGGTGCCAGTCACCAGGTTAAGCCGGCCCCGCGTGTTTTCCGGCGCCGTTATGTCGGGCGTGGATATGTCAACGCAGGGGAGGAAACCGGGGGGGCGGGGGTCACGGCCAGAGGACGGCGTCCGGAATGTAGCCGCGCACCCGGCCCAGGGCCTGGTTCGCTTCCTGGTAGGACGCATAGCGGCCCTCCAGGACCACGTAACTTGACCCGTCCTGCCGCGGCTCCGGGCGTGAGTAGACCTGCAGCCCTTCCGCCCGCAGCCGCGCAACCAGTTGGTCGGCGTTCTCGGCTCGGGAAAACACACCGCACTGAACGGCGAAGTGATCGGCCCCGAGCTGCGTGCGCCGGGCCGCCGCCGCCGCGTACACGCCCCGCGGGAAGCGCTGCAGGATCAGGCGGTATTGCGCTGTCGCCGCGGACCAGCGCCCCATCCGTTCCGCGCACAGGCCCAGGCGGAACAGCAGCGCATCCTGGGGCGGACCGGCCGGCATCTTGTCCACGGCGGCCTTGAAGGCCCGCGCCGCCGCGTCCCAGTTGTCATCCTCGAAGCACAGCACCCCGAGCATCGCGTGGGGCTGCCAGGTGACCTGCGGATCACGCGTCTCGGTGACGGCACGCTGCAGATCCGCGTACGCCCACGCCCGCTGGCCGGACAGCGCCCGCGCCATGCCACGGACATAATACGCCCGGGCCACTTCCGGCGGATTCCGAACCTGCTCCAGGAACGTGGACATCCGTTCGATGGCGCGACTGTATTGTTTCTCCCGCAGCGCGCGTTCACCGTCGGCCAGGCACATCCGCTGTCCGTCCGTCAACGTGCTGCAACCGGTCAGGCCAACCAGAAGCACAAGCCCGGGCCAGATCTTCGCTGAAACGCTCATGCCAACAGGCTACCACGCGGCAGGGCACCCGTGAACCCGCGCCGCGGCGTTTTCGCGCCGGCATACCGCGCACTGGCGGTTCCGTGCCGCCGCCGTATCGGTTAGAACATGCCGCATGAGTGCGTTGGACGAACTTGCCGCACCGCGCATTGACCGCGGACCGCTCGGGGCCCTCCCACCGACGCTGGAGTGGGTCGGCGGCGGCGACGGTCTTCTTCGCTTGCTGGACCAGACGCTGCTCCCCACGCGCGTTGCCACCCGCGACTGCGCGACGGCCGAGGACGTCTGGGAAGCGATCCGCGCGCTGCGCGTGCGGGGCGCGCCGGCGATCGGCGTCGCCGCGGCCTACGGGCTGTGCCTTGGAACACGGCCACACCAGTCGCTGGCCGCCGACGCATTCTTCGCCAAGGTTCGGGAGGTCGGGGCGTATCTGTGCTCGTGTCGGCCCACCGCGGTGAACCTGGCCTGGGCGGTGCGGCGAACAAGCGCGGCGGCGGACGAGGCGGCGCGCGATGGACGACCGCCGTGGCCCGCTCTCCTCATGTGTGCGCATCAACTGGCACGCGAGGATGCCGAAACCTGCCGCCGCATTGGCGAGAACGGTGCCGACCTGATCCCGAACGGCGGCGGCGTGCTGACCCACTGCAACGCCGGCTCGCTGGCCACCGTCGCCTACGGCACGGCCCTCGCGCCGCTGTACCTGGCGCATGCCCAGGGGCGGCGCTTCCAGGTCTACGCCGATGAGACCCGGCCGCTGCTGCAGGGCGCGCGGCTGACGGCGTTTGAGCTGAGTGCCGCTGGCCTCGATGTGACCGTGCTGTGCGACGGCGCCGCGGCCAGCCTCATGCGCGCGGGGCGCATCCAGTTGGCGATTGTCGGGGCAGATCGCATTGCAGCGAACGGCGACACGGCCAACAAGATCGGGACGTACGGAGTGGCCCTGGCCGCCCGGCACCACGGCATACCATTTTATGTGGCCGCTCCATGCAGCACGTTTGATCTCACGTTGGCGTCGGGAGACGCGATTCCCATCGAGCAGCGCGCCGCTGATGAAGTCCGCGCGGGCTTTGGCTGCCCGACGGTCCCACCCGCCGCCCACTGCTACAACCCCGCGTTTGACGTGACGCCTGCCGAGTTGCTCACGGGCATCATCACGGAAAAAGGCATCGTGCAACCGGTCACGAGGGCCACAATCGGTGCCTTGGTCGGCCCGAATCGGTAGCGGCCGCCTTGCCCAAACCAGTCCCAGTGTGCCTAATCTGCCGCCGGCGCGGTTGGCTCCTATGTGTTGAGGCGAGAACCCGGGATTCCAAACCCTGTAATTGAACCGGCGGCGGCCGCTCGCGAGCGACGGCGGGCGCAGCCCCATGGCTTGGAACAGGAGACCAGGGATGCAGTTCAGGCACTGGTGGAAGCGGGGGTTGCTCATGCTGGGTTCGGGCCTGCTGGTGGCACTGCCCGTCGGGGGCTGCCTGCAGAGCACACTGCAGCGCATCATCGTCGGACTGGCGATCTAGTCGGACGGCCGACTGCTGCGGATCAATGTTCGAGGAGCGCATTCGTGACACGACAGATCAAGGCGGTGCTTCTGGTGCTAAGCAGCGGGGCCGTCGCGCTGAGCACGGGCACGTGCCTGGCGCGGTTCATGGGCGACCTGGTGGCCGACCAGATCTGGCTGAGTGTAGTTCGCTAAACGCGCGCGGAGGTGCCGCCGCCCCCGGCGGGGACGGGTGCCGGCGAACCGAGCGCTGGAGAGTGTGTAAATGACGCGCAAGTCCAAGTGGCTGGCCCTGTCCGTGTTGCTGGCGGGGGGCTCGACGCTCTTCGCCGGTTGCCTGAGTGCATTCTGGCAGGGGTTCTTCAACACGGGGTGGCCGTCGGACAATGTGTGGTTGAATCTGGCGCTCGATGTCGTGAAGGAAGCGACGATCTACGCCCCGTGAGGCGCGCGCCGCAAGTCGGTGTTGCGCAAGATCTTCGGGACGCCCTGCCGGCGGACGGGCACCCCGTTTTCTTGAACGGCTGCGGCGGGTGGCCCCTTGCTGGGGCGGTTGGTTGGGCCGTATACTTCCCCGGTCACAGAGTACCCGGGACCTGGAAATTTGGGAGTGTCCCTGATGTCGAGCAAGAGCAAGAAGCTTTGGGCTGCGATCATGATCTGCGGAGCGGGCACGCTCTTTCAGGTTATCCCGAACGGCTGCGCCAACTACCTGACCCAGCAGGCGCTGGTCGGGTTCGATTTCTGCTCGGTCTTCAATTGCACGGGCGGCACGTTTTTCAACTTCTGTGAGCCGATAGCGCTGTTCATGGACTGCCCGAATCTGTTCGCGAGCGAGTAAGACCTTCAGCCGAGGATTTCTCATGCGTCACCGGCATACACGGGTGCTGAGCTGGCTGGTTGCCGCGGTCGCGGTGGGCACCTGCTACGGGTTTGGCGGCTGCAGCCTGAGCGATGTCGGCCACTACGTCGCCAACATCAACCCGTGCCTCACCATCCTGGCATGCGATCCGGTCGAATACCGATTCATCACGTCGGGCTATAAAGGCCCGGGCGCCGACCCGGACATCGACCCGGCGTGCACCTTCCCTCCGTATTGCGACGGCGATCCTTTCGTGTCGACGGGCGGCGGGGGAGCGTAACGGCTGGATCCGGACGCCCCGGACGGGCAGGTGTCGGAGGGCCCTGCCTCATCACGTAAAGCGACAATGGTGTGCGCCCGCGCCGTGTCCGCGTACAATCTGGCCGCGCGCCGGCCCGAGGAGCACGCGATGGACGTGGCCCTGTTCGTCACCTGCCTGACCGATACTTTCTATCCGCGCGTCGGTGAGGCTGTGGTCCGGGTGCTCCGCCACTTTGGCTGCCGCCTCTATTTCCCCGCCGGCCAGACCTGCTGCGGCCAGCCGGCCTACAACAGCGGGTTTCATGCCGAGGCAGCCCGGCTCGTGCGCCGCATGGCCACCGTTTTTGCCGACTACGCGCACGTCGTCACGCCCTCGGCCTCCTGCGCGACGATGATCAGGAAGCACGGCCCGCCGCTGCTGGCCAATGATCCGCCTGCCCGAGCGGCGGCGCAGCGGTTGGCCGACAAGACCTGGGAGTTCGCCACGTTTCTGCGCGACGTGCTTCATGTCGACATCGGCGCCCACCTGAAATTCAACGAGCCGGTGACGTTCCATTACCCCTGTCACGCCCGCGAGCTGTACAGCCTGGACGATCTGCGCGGCTGGCTGGCGGGCGGCAACGGCCGCGATGTACGCACGCCGCCGCACGGCGACGTATGCTGCGGCTTTGGCGGGGTCTTCGCGGTCGACTTCCCGGAAGTGAGCGGGGCCATGCTGGAGGACAAGCTGGCGGAACTGACCGCGACCGGGGCACGGCTGGTGATCTGCAACGAAGGTGCCTGCGCGCTGCAGATGATGGGCGGGGCCCGGCGGCGGGGGATCGCGTTGCGGTTCAAGCACCTCGCGGAATGCCTCGCCGAGTCGCTCGGCCTGCTGGAGCCCCAGCCATGAGCGGACGAGATGGGCTGCGCGGGCGGCTCGCCGCGGCCATCACCGACCAGCGCGTCCGTACAGCGGTGCATCTGGCGACGTGGCGGAAGGTCGCCGATCGGGCCGCGTCGATGGACGCGCTGCCGCATTTCGAAGAGATCCGCGCGCGGGCTGCCCAGATCCGCCGGCACACGCTCGAACGCCTGCCCGAATATCTCGGTCGGTTCGTGGAGCGCGTTACCGCCTTGGGCGCGACCGTGCATTTCGCGCCCGATGCCGCCGCCGCGTGCCAGACCATCATCGAGATTGCCGCGGCGCGCGGACTGAAGCTCGCCGTCAAGTCGAAGAGCATGACGACCGAGGAAGTGCACCTGAACGATGCCCTGCTCGGTGCCGGGGTGCGCGTTGTGGAGACCGATCTCGGCGAGTTCATCGTCCAGATCGACCACGACCGCCCGAGCCACATCATTACGCCCATCATCCACAAGGACCGCCGGCAGGTCGCCCAGGCCATGACCCGCGAGCTCGGCTGCGAGTACACCGAGGACCCAACGGCGATGACGAAGATCGCGCGGCGGCACCTGCGCGACATCTTCCGGCGTTGCGATCTGGGCATCACCGGCGTGAACTTCGGGATCGCCGAGACCGGGTCGCTGTGCCTGCTGACCAACGAAGGCAACGGTCGCATGACCATAACGCGGCCGCGCGTGCACGTGGCGCTGCTGGGCATCGAGAAGATCATCCCGCGGCTGCGTGACCTGCCCGTGTTTCTGAAACTCCTCGCGCGGTCGAGCACGGGGCAGGCCATGGGAGTATACACCACGCTCATCAGCGGGCCGCGCCGCCCCGACGATGTGGACGGCCCGCAGGAGCTGCACGTCGTGCTGCTGGACAACGGCCGCAGCGGCATCCTGGCCGGCCCCATGGCCGAGGTGCTTCGCTGCATCCGTTGCGGTGCGTGCCTGAACGCGTGCCCCGTGTACCGCAACGTCGGTGGCCACGCGTACAACAGCGTGTATCCCGGCCCGATCGGCAGCCTGGTGTCGCCGCTGCTGTATGGGCAACAGTATGACGAGCTGCCACGGGCGTCCAGCCTGTGCGGCCTGTGCCAGCGCGCCTGCCCGGTGGAGATCGACATTCCAAAGCTGCTGGTGCAACTGCGCGTCGCGTCACACGCACGCCAGTCGTGGGCCAAGCGCATCGGGATACGCGGCTGGGCGTGGGCCATGCGCCATGCCTGGATGTACCGACTCGGCCAGCGGCTCATGCGACGCTTCCTTCCGGATGACGGCAGCGGCTGGATTCGGCAGGGCGTGGGGCCGTTGAAGGAGTGGACCGCGCAACGCGACTTGCCCCGGCCGCCGGCACAGAGCTTCCGAAGACTGTGGCAGGAGGGTTTGGGTCATGAGTAGCGCGGGGTCGTTGCCGGCGGTGTCGAGCGCGGTGCGGGATTTCCTCGCCCGGCTGGCGCGCGCCTGCCCGCCGGATGCGGCATCCACGCCGCTGCCCGCTGAATCTCCGGCCACATTGCGCGCCGTGAGCCCGGACGACGATCTGCCCGCCCGCTTTGCCCGGTCAGCGGAGTCCGCCGGCTGCGGCGTGCGGCGTGCGGGCGCGGATGATTGGCCGGCGGCCATCGCGGAGCTTCTGGCGGCCCACAGCGCACGTCGCGTGCTGGTCGAACCGCAGCCGGGAACGGCGCTCACTGCCGAGCGCGCGGCGTTGCTGCAAACCGCGCTGCGGGCGGCCGGCGTAGTCGTGGTCACGGAGCGCGACGACGAGACGCTGTTCACGGTGGACGCGGCGGTCACCGGCGTGCAGCGGGCCATCGCCGAGACCGGTACGCTGGTGTGCATGTCCGGCGCGGCGTCGGCGCGTGGCGCGTCGCTGATTCCGCCCGTGCACATTGCGTTGGTCAGCACGGACCAGCTCGTCGCGGACCTGTTCGACCTCTTCGAATGGCTGGCTGAGCGCGGCGCGCTGCCGGCGAACGTGAACCTGATCACCGGCCCGAGCAAGACGGCGGACATTGAGGGTGTGCTCGTGACCGGCGTACACGGCCCGGGGACGGTTCACATCGTCCTGGTCTAGGGGGGGCTACGTACCCTGCTCGTCGGCGAAGACGAAGCTCTCCGTCTCCACCTCATAGACCCCGGTGTAGGTGCTTTCGATCGTCTCCTCGCCGACGATCTCGCGGATCACCGGGTTCGTCTCGCCCATGTGGCGGGCGAAGTCCATGACGATGCCCAGGGCTTCGTCGTGGTTCCGCGCGACCACCTGGAACGCCCGCACGAAACGCGTGAAACGCTGCGGATGCCGCGCGCGGCGCTCGCGGACCTCGGCCAGCCCGGCGCGGTAATCCGCCTCGACGAGCACGCTGAACCAGTACGCCTTTTCCACCGGCTCGCCGGTCGCCTCGCGATACGCCTCGCACAGCTCGACCGTGCAGGCGTTGGCGGCATACGCCCGCCGGAGCAGCCGTTCGCAGCGTGGTTTCATCTGGTGCCGGGCGAAGAAATCCATCGCCATTTCCAGCGCGTAGCTCAGTTCGCCGTGGTCGCCGAAACGCGTCCGGGTGAGGATGCGTTCGTAGATCAGGCGCGCGGCGCTGACCTGGCCCTCCTCCTCCAGGATGAACGCCCGCAGCAGCCAGGGGCGCGTCGAGCGCGGTTCGAGCCGTTCGAGCTGCTTGAGCTGCAAGCGGGCCACACGCAGCCGCTGGGCCCGCACGGCCGTCACCCCCCAGTTGAGTCGCAGCGCGGCCGAGCGCGGGTCGATACGCTCCGCCCGCTCGTAGCAGGCAAACGCGTCCGCGTATTCGTCGTCGTCGCTGTGCAGGATCGCCAGCGCGATCCACTGCGCGGCGTCCTCGGGCACCAGCGAAAGATAGCGCTTGAGCGTGACCTTCGCGTCGTCGTAGCGGCCGGTTTCGGTCAGCGCGGCGGCCTTGCGCTGCAGGACCCAGTCGATGTCGGCGCCCAGATTCAGCGCGCGGTCGTACAATTCGATTGCCCGGTCGTACTCCCGCAGTTTCTCGTGCACCAGCGCCAGGTTTGCCAGCGAGACCTCGTCCTCGGGGCTCAGCTCGACCGCCTCTTCCAGCGCGTCACGCGCGTCTTCCAGATCATCGGAGTTCGACAGGACCACCCCCAGCGTGCCGAGCAGCCGGGCCGACTTCGGAAACTCCTCGATCATCGGATCCAGCGTCTCGAGCGCCTCGTCGTCGCGCCCCATCTCCGTCAGGGCCCAGGCGCGCAGACTGGCCCACTCGATGCGGTCGTCCGCCTCCAGACCAGCCGGCTCAATCTCATCCAGGCACCGCAGCGACTCGTCCGGCCGCCCCGCTTCGAGCAGCCGGTTCGCCCGGTCCAACAGCGCATCAATGTCGTCGGGTTGCATCGTGCTTCCAACTCACGACCGACGGCCCCGCCACCCTCCGCGCCCGGCTTCCGACGCCGGCCGCGGCCTGTGCTGCCGGCCATCCAGCCCCATTATACCCGTTTCCGCGGGGTAGCGCACACGGCGTCCCCCGCCCGGCTCCAGCCGCTTGATTGCCCGCCGGGCCGCGCCCATGATGCTGGGCCATGACCACCTTGCTGCCCCGCTACCGACGTCACGCTCAGGTTCTCGGCCTCGCTGCGGTCGCGCTCTCCACCGGCTGCGCTGAATTCGGCTATCAGCGCATTCAGCTCGGCCAGGAGCAGCGCGCCTACCGGCAGGCGTTCCCCGACGACAAGACCCGCCGTACGCCGCTCGGGTTCTGCTACGCCGAGCACGACGGCTTCGGTCGCCACGACGCCACCGTCGTGCTGCTCACCGGCGATCGCCGCGTGGCCGGCAAGCTCCACGCAACGCACGTCGAGCGGCGTGGCCTGTTCGGCGTGGAGACGAACTACCAGTTGCGCGGGGAACTCGATCCCGAGCTGCTGCGCCTCAGCGAGGCCGGACCGATCGACACGCTTCGGGTCATTGCCGACGAGCTGACGAACGCGCGCGACGACACGTTCGTGCGCGACGCTCACGACTGGATCGCTGTCGGCCTGGTTCGCCTCGTCCAGCACTGGCCCCACGTCGGCGACGAGGGCCCGGCCGGCGTGCGCTTGACGGGCACCCTCGACCGCGTACCGAGCGGCGGCGTCGCCCGTATCACCGTGGACCCCCGCGGCGTCTTCCTGATCGAGTACACGCAGCGCGTAACGCCCTGACCCGCGGCATCACTGTGCTTCGCGCACCCGCACACACGTCGCTGCCAGGACCAGGAGGCCCAGCGCCGCCGCCGCCAGGCTGCCCAGCGCATACCCCAGGTGGCCGGTCACCGCCGCGCGGGCCACGAGCACCAGGCTGAGCGCATACAGGCTGACCACCGACACGTGCCGTACGGTCTCGATCACCGGCAGCGGCAGATAACGTCGTCGCGGCGTCTCGCCCAACAGGCAGTCCACGCAGCCGACGCCGCCATCGAGGCCGTCGAGCAGCTCCTGGCGGCGTCCGCAGCGCGGGCAGATGCGCAGCGGCGGGCCATCGGCGAGCAGATCCAGTTCCTCCTGCAGCGCGCGGTAGGCTTGCACGACCTGGATGAACCGCTGGCGACCGGTCGGACTGCTGTTTAGATCCGGATGCAGTGACTTGACGAGCGTGCGAAAGGCGGCGCGCACTTCATGCGGGCCGGCCGAGCGTGGCAGGCCCAGCACGCGGAAATGCTCCTGAGACGGCGTTGGGGGCATCCCTTGGTTTCCCGCGCGCCGCAGCCACGGGCGGCCCGCATTCCGGCGCTTCCGTCCCATTCTAGCATTGCGCCGGGATCGTCGGTAGCCGGCGCGCCGCTAGTCTTCTTCGGTGGCTCTCGGGTGTTTCAGGACGGCTGCCCGTGAGGAGCGGCCGTCGATGCGGGCCTCCAGCGGATGCTCTAGCCGCACGTGCCGGACGAAACGTCCTTCGCGAAAAGCCGGGTGCGCGTCCAGCCAGCGCCAGTCGACGAATCCGTTATCAGCGAATGCGTTGACCGTCAGGTACGCGACGCCGAAGGCCGTCAGGTTCTGGAAGAAGTGGCTACCTTGCGACGGCTCGACAATGAAGTCTTTGAGCGTGGTCTCGACGATCACGCGGGCCGCGCAAATCTGCTCCCACCGCACCGGTATGCCGAGCCAGCTGTGCGACGAACCCCAGCGGCCGGGGCCGATCAGTATGTACGGCCGGTTATCGGCCATCAGCTCCTCGTTCAGCCGGCCGATCTCGTCGGCCATCGCCGGCGTGTGGGACGGGTCGAACTGCTCGGGCTTGACGTAGACCACGTCGCTCAGACCGGGAATGCGGCCGTGCCCCAGAGCGTGGCGGCTGAAGCACAGGCAACCGTCGCGGGCGTCGTCCCCCAACTCAATCTCCTCACTGCAGGCGTTTTCACCGCACGGGCGAATCTGCAGGACGGCGAATTCGCGGGGCTGGGCCGCCAGGTTGACCGCGAATTCGATCTCGACGGGACTGTTCATGCCGGCGCGCCCGAGGGCCAGCAGTCGCCGCAGCAGCCCCGCGAGCGGAAAGGCGTCCGACTTCAGCACATGGGCGAACGTGACGACTCGCACCCCTGGATGCTGAATGCCGTCGTAGAAGGCCTGGTTGTCGGCCGACCAGACCGAACCAACCGGTTGCAGCGTGCCGTGCTGCTCAGCTTGGTCCAACTCCAGGCGGACCACGCACGCGTCCTGTGCAATCCCGCGCGCGTCCGGTCGGGCGTGCAAGTCGATGGCGTAGAAGCCGCGCTGCGACTGATTGATGAAGTCCTCGCTGTCAGCCAATTGCGGCAATACCTGTGGATGCGCCGGACAGAAGCGCAGCGCCTGGCCACCCTCTACCACCGTACGGCCCAGTCCGAGCGCCGCGCTGGCCACGCCGTCCTCCGGCCGCATCGCACCGAACGGATAGTAGTTGTATGAACGGGCTACGCCGGCGAAATCAGGATAGTGATAGTCCCCGTGTCGCGCCCCGACGACGGGCTGCAGAATGACCGCCATCTTCTCTTCGTCGATCCGATGTGGCGTGGCCTCGAGATAGCGCCGCGTGGCGCTGAAGTACGTCGAGGCGTACACCAGCCGGATGGCGTCGCAGAGCTGCGCGAGCCGTATCTGCTCGTCCGGGTCGTTGTTCGGGAGCATGTGCGTTTGGTAGACGCCCGCGAAGGGATGATACTGCGCGTTCTCCAGTAAGCTCGACGAGCGCACCGCCAGCGGCGTGCGCACCGTCTCCAGAAACGCCCGCAGGTTGCGGAGCACGTCGGCCGGCAGATCCGCGTCCAAGAACGTCCGGGTGATCAGCTCGTCATCGCTCGTCCGCACGGCGCTGCGGCGGATGCGGTTCGCGTCGAGAAATTCGTCGAAGATGTCCGTACCCAGCACCACCGAGCGCGGTACGTGCACGTGCACATTGTCGAACTCCGCGTCCAGGTTGGCCCCGGCCAGCAGCGCATCCACAAACGCCAGGCCGCGGGCCTTGCCGCCCAGCGACCCGCCGCCGATGCGGGCAAAAGCGCAGCCCGCATCGAAGCGCTCGCGCGAGAAATCCTCGACGACGCCGCGGCGATCCTGGCGCAGCGTTTCGCTCAGGCCGCGCAGCAGGTAGAGGCGGATGGCTTCGAGGTCGCTGAACTCGGTTACGCGCCGCGGACGCATGCGGCGGGCGAGCGCGAATTCCGTCCGCGCCCGGAACCAGTTCGAAAAGTGGTTGTGCCGGGCATGGAACTCGATGGACTCGGCCGGTACGTCGCGCAACACGCGGGCCATGGCACGCAGATCACCCGCCCGGGCGACTTCCTGCCCGTCGGGCGTGCGAAACACGAAGTCGCCGAAGCCGAAATTGCCGAGCATGAAGGCGCGTACGTCTTCCAGCAGCGTGGGCGAGTTCTTGTGCAGAAAGCTCACGCCGAGCTGCTCGGCCAACTGCCAGTTGCTCGCGTCCGACGACTGCAGCAGGGCGGGCACGTCGGGCAGATCCGCGCGTACCTGGCCGATGAAAGCGATGCCGGCCTGCGGGTCCTGGCGTCCGCCGCGCGGATACGAAATGTCGGAAATGATCCCGAAGATGTGCTTGTGGTAGCGCTGAAAGAGCTCGATGCCCTGCTCGAACGTCTCAGCCACGAGCACCTTGGGGCGCGCCGCCATCCGCAACAGCTTGTCCATGTGATTCAGCCCGTCGGCCATCACGGCCCGCGTCTGCCGGACAAGCTGGCTGTAGATGATGGGCAGCAGCGACGAACGGAAACGGATCGAGTCCTCGACCAGGATGATGACCCCCACGTCGCCAACGCGCGTGTCGTGGTCGGCATTGAAGCGGTCTTCCAGCCCCTTGATGATGGCCAGGAAGATCTTCGCGTCGCCATGCCAGACATACGCTCCGTCCACGTTGAACAGCTTTTGCTGCTGGCTCACGCGGGCCAGCTCCCAGTCGTTCGCGATCAGCAGGACGATCGGCAGGTCGGGCTGCTGCGCGCGCACCGTGCCGCAGAACTTTGGCACGTCCATGTCGCCCAGCCGCAGCAGCGTGATGACCAGGTCGAACTTGCGCCCGCGCAGCGCCGCCAGCGCCTCTTCGCCGGTGGACACGCGCGTGATGCTCGGTACGTGTGTCAGCCCGAGGTCGATGTACTCGCTCGCAATCATCTCCGTGGACAGTCCGTCCTCTTCGAGGATGAACGAGTCGAAGGCACTCGACACCAGGAGGATCTCCTGGATGCGCCGCGGCATCAGGTGCGGAAACCGCCCGCGCCGCCAGTCATGTCCCCCCGTCGCCTCCTGGGGCGCCAGGCGTAATGGACAGCCGCTTCCCGGGCTACGCAACATGCTGCTCGTCCTCGCCGTCTGTCGGTGGTTGTATCAGTGGAGAGTATACTCGCCCGCCGGGCGCGGCGCTCAGTCGGCGGTCAGGTGAATGCGCACCTCGCCGGGCGGCACGACGGTTCCGACCACCGCGGCGCAGCAGGCCCCCGTTGCCCGCAATTCAGCCACTAAAGCGTCGCAGCGCTCCGCCGGCACGCTCAGCAACAGGCCCCCGGAAGTCTGTGCGTCCATCAGCACCCCCGCCAGGGCGGGCTCGACGTCGGTGTCGATGCGGAGCAGCGCGCCGAGGTACGCCTGGGTCGTCTTGTGCGTGCGGGTCAGCGCCCCCAGGCGCGCGAACTCCAGCGCCCGCGCCAGCAACGGCACGCGCCCGGCCGCCAGCACGATCGTCACGTCGCTGCCGACCGCCATCTCCGCCGCGTGCCCGATCAGCCCGAACCCCGTGATGTCCGTGCCGGCGCTCACCCCCACCTTCACGGCGGCAGCGCGCCCCGGTCGGTTCAACGCCCCCATGACGGCGATCGCTTCGCCCAGTTCCGCCTCCGGCAACTTGCCGCTCTTGGCCGCCCCGCACAGCACGCCGCTGCCGATCGGCTTGGTCAGTACCAGCTTGTCGCCCGGCCTGGCGGCGGCGTTCGTGATGATCCGGTCCGGACGCACGCGCCCCGTGACGGCCAGGCCGTACTTGATCTCGCTGTCACGCACGCTGTGGCCGCCGACGATCACGGCGCCGGCCTCGCGCACCGCGTCAGCCCCGCCGCGCAAAATGTCCGCCAAAATGTCCAGCGGCAGTGTCTTGTCTGGGAAGCCGACCAGGTTCAGCGCGGTCAGCGGCTCGCCGCCCATCGCGTAGATGTCGCTCAGGGCGTTGGCGGCCGCGATGCGGCCGAACGCGAACGCGTCGTCCACCAACGGCGGGAAGAAATCCGTCGTCTGCACGAGGGCCAGGTCGGGCGCAATGCGAAAGACGCCCGCATCGTCGCACGTGTTGGTGCCAACGAGCAGATCCGGGTGTTGCCACGGTTCCAACTGACGCAGGACCTGCGCCAGGCCGTCTTGCGGCAACTTGCCGGCTCAGCCTCCGCACGAGGCGTAATCGGTCAGGCGGATTTTCCGCGCTTCCGTCATTCGGTACTCCGGCCGCGGCGGGTTCCGCGGCGTGAGCCATTTGCCAAGCCCGGCGTCTTTGGTAACCATCAGGGTGATGCCGGGTCAAACCCAATCCGAAATCCGACGCCTGCTCGCCGAGGCCGGCCTGGCGCCGCAGCATCGCCTCGGCCAGAACTTCCTCATCGATCTCAATCTTATGAGAAAAGTGGTCGCGGGGGGAGAGGTTCAGCCCGCCGATACTGTGCTCGAGGTCGGCGCTGGAACCGGCTCGTTGACCGAGTTGCTGCTGCAGCGCGGGGCGCGCGTCGTCGCGGTGGAGATCGACCGCGGGTTGCAGGGTGTGCTGCGCGCCCGCCTGGGCGAGCACCCGCGCTTCACGCTCGTCCAGGGCGACGCGCTGGGCGGCAAGCACCGCGTGAACCCGCTCGTGCTCAAGGTGCTGAGCGAGCGGCCGCCGGCGCCCGGCGGTGCGTACAAGCTCGTGGCCAACTTGCCCTACCAGATCGCCACGCCATTGCTGATGGACCTGCTGCTCGCCGCGCCGCGGTTCGCGCGGCTGACGGCCACGATTCAGCGTGAAGTAGGCGAGCGGCTGGCGGCCCAGCCGCGCACGGAGGCGTACGGGCCGGTTTCCGTCGTGATGCAGACGCTCGCCGAGGTGACGCCGCTGGCGATTCTGCCGCCGACGGCGTTCTGGCCGCGGCCGCAGGTCGAGTCGCTGCTCGTGGCGATTCGTCCGCGGCCGCTCGAGTCCGTAAACGTGGACGACGTGACCGGCTTCGTGGCCTTTGTGCAGCGCGGTTTCCAGCAGCGGCGCAAGATGTTGCGGCGGCTGGTGCGGGATCTGGATGCCCCCGGGGCGGCGCTGGTGTTCCAGCGGGCGGGGGTCAGTCCTGATGCGCGGGCGGAGGAGTTGTCGCCACCTGATTGGCGAGGGTTGTTTGCGGCGTGGCGGCGGTCTGGCCGATGATCCGCGGTGCGATCTCGTAAGCGACGAAGTCGGCGCTCGTGCCGTCACCGTGCCCGCCGTAATAGCCGTACTTCTGGAACTCGGGGCGCCAGGCGATGTTGACGACGCGGTCCTGCGCGCCGGGTGGTACCCGCAGCCCGACGGCACCGGCGGCGTCCTCGAGGAAGACGCCATCAATCGAGCCGAACACTTTCATCGGGCCGGCCAGTACGGCGTCGGTCGGCGAGTAGTAGTTGTAGATTTTGCCTCTGATGTTACGCAGCGCGCGGCTGACGTCGTAGCGGTAGTTCAGGCTGGACGAGATCAGCACGACGTTGTCCACCTTGTAGGCGGGCTTCAGGGCTTCGATGGCCCACAGCGCCACGCCCGTCCCCGCCGACAGCCCGACCACGTTCACCGGCCGGCCGGGATACTCGTCGATGTAGTCCTGAATATAGTCCGCCAGACGCTTGCCGCCCTGCTGGGCAATCACGCGGACCGTCTGGTCGATCGCCGGATTGAACGAGACCGACCAGGTCATACGCGCGACCTGGCCTTGGTAGCCCGCCCGAGCGAGGCCCGCGCGGATGCCGGCGTCGCCCACGTCCACGTTCGCGACGCCGGGGCAGTAGAACGTGATGCCGTGCTCAGCCTCGGGGCCGAACGGCGACACGCAGCCGGTCAGCGCGATGAGCGTCACGTACAGCGCGTGTCTCACGGCCCGCATCCTCCCATCCCCGTCGTCAGTCGCGGCCTTCGCCCGCGCCGGTGCGGAAGCCCGGAATACGAATGTTTTCCTGCGGCTTGTCGTCGGGGTGAACCGCGAAGACCTCGACGCGCGCGATGTCCTCGAACGGGACCACGATGACGTACGCGCCCACCTGGTAGTTCTCGTCCACCGGCACGCACTCGAAGGCCAGCGCGCTGCTGATGCCGATGTCCACCATCTCCTTCATCTCGTAGCTGAGCCCGTCCTTGAGATAGAGGATCGTCCGCGTCTCCAGCGCTTCCAGGTACTCGTTGTACTCGGTGTTGCCGTTGCCGGCCCGCGCACGTTTCACGTCAGGGAACTTGCGCGCCGCGCAGCGGTGTTTCGCCTCGTCGATCTGTCGGCGCAGCCCCGGTCCGTGAAACCAGTCAAAATTGAACATAAACACACTCCGCGACGGTTCGGGCATCGCTGTGGCGCTCCCGGCCGTGGATGCAACACCGCGCTCCCGGGTATCATCGACGAAAATGACCCCGGTCGCGAAAAGCCAGGTCGTTCAGGCCCTCGCCCGGCAGGTCGGGTTCGACCTCGCCGGCGTCGCCCCGGCCACCCAAAGCTGCCGGGCGGAGTATTATAGGGATTGGCTCGCCGCCGGCCACGGGGGAACCATGGAGTATCTCCAGCGCAACGTCCCCGTGCGCCTCGACCCCGCGCAGCTCCTCCCCGGCGCACGCTCCGTCATCTGCGTCGCGCTCAATCATCGGCGGAGCGACGGCTACCGGCGCCCGCGCACGCCGGCGACCACCGCGCCGACGCAGCCGCCCACCGGCGTCATCGCGCAGTACGCGCGCGGCCGCGATTATCACGTTGTGCTCCGGCGGATGCTCGGCGAACTCGTTGGGCGCCTGCGCGACCAACTCGCGGAGTCGTTCGAGACGCGCATCTGCGTCGACACGGCACCGGTGCTCGAGCGCGAGCTGGCGGTCGCCGCGGGACTGGGCTGGTTCGGCCGCAACACGTGCGTGCTGAACCCGGAGCTGGGCTCGTACCTGTTCCTGGGGGAGGTGATCACCACGCTGGAACTGGCCCCCGGCGTGCCGCTCGCTGAGCGATGCGGCGCCTGCCGGCGATGTCTGGAGGCGTGCCCGACGGGCGCGTTTATCGGACCATTTCAATTAAGCGCCGAGAAATGCATATCTTATTTGACAGTTGAGTACCGCGGCGAAATTCCCGTGGAATTGTCGGCGGGGATCGGCGATCGTGTGTTCGGTTGCGACCTTTGCCAGCAGGTTTGCCCTTACAACGCGCGCACGCCGCCCGCCTCCCACCCGGAAATCGCCGTCGATATCCTGCCGGAACGAGTTAACTTGCTTAAAATCATAAAGTTGCGATCCGGCTCGTATCGACGGCTGACGCGCGGTACGGCTGCAGCGCGGGCGCGGCGGGAGATGTGGCGGCGCAACGCGGCCATCGCGCTCGCCAATCTTGGACGAACGGCGCGCGGCCCGGCGACCTGACCCGGTCCGCGGGGGCTGGCATCTCAGCACTCCCGGGCCACGAATATTTGAAAATCAGCTTGACATGCAGAGCCGCGCGGGCGTATAAGGACACTTGGCGCCGGAAAGCGCCGGTTATCCATCTCTTGGATGGAAGAGGAAGGAGGAACTCGGGATGATGGGGTTTGCTAAAAAGTACCTTGGACTCGCTGCGTTCGTGGCCGCTTTGACCGTCGCACCGTCCGCGTGGGCCGGTCTTGGTGGCCCGATCTTTGAGATCGAAGCTTGTGTGAACGGGCAGTGCTACGGCGCCGCCGCGTTCTACGAGAGCGATGGCCAGTGGGTCAACGGCACGTTCGTCTGGACGCTCGGCGAGGACACGCCGATCATGAGCTTTGACGAGCAGCTGCAGCTCGGCACGCTCAGGGCCAACGACACGTTCGTGAACTTCCTGGAGGATCCGGCGGTCAACCTGAGCTTCGCCGTCGAGTCGGGCTCGGCGCCGGGCGGGACGCTGTTCACGATCAAGTCCGCGCTGCTCACGTTCCCCGCGATAATGAACGCCCAGGGTCGCGCGAGCGCGTCGTTCACGGTGTCGGATGGCATCGACGACGACGGCGCCACCTTGACCCCGACGCTGACGGGCGCCTACCTCGCCCAGTACAACGGGTTCGTGCCGGGCGGCGCGGATTTCACGCAGCTCATCCCGCAGATGAACGCGGGCCCGATGGGCACGTTCAGCCTGGCGCAGGACTACCCCGGCGGCGGCCTGTATCAGAACATCGCCGGCTCGGTCAGCGACATGAGCACGCAGATCAGCTTCACGCTTTCGCCGAACGACCTCGCGAGCGGCACGTCCGTGTTCGAGATCGTTCCGGAACCGGCGAGCGTGTTGTTCCTGATCGCCGGGCTGGTGTTGGTGCGGCGCCGCTAGGCGACGGATCGGCAAGCGCTGAGGGCGGACGGAGCAGCAGCCAGGGCCGCCCTCGGGCGGTCTTGGCTGACTGGCTGCTGGCGTCGCGGCGGACCGCGACGCGCCACACGTGGATTGGCAACAGGTTCGACCGCGGAGCGCTAGTGGGATCGAAGAGGGCACTCCCGCACGGGACTGGAGAGGGTAAAAGGATGGCGACAAACATGCGAAGACTAACTTGCGTGCTGCCGGTCGTGTTGTTCGTTCTGAGCGCTCCCCTGGCTCAGGCCGGTGATGTTTCCAACGTCATTTTCCGGATCGACGCGACCAACGCCGGCGGCTCTGGCTTCCTCGAGTTCACCGCCGACCAGCTCGTTTACAACCCCGGCACCAACCGCTGGGGCTGGAACACCGGGCTGGTGGAGATCGAGAACGGCAGCGGCGACACGATCGCGATTCTCGATCAGGCCAATGTCCAATACGTCAAGGATCCGGTTGCCGACTCCTATTATTACATTCAGCTCGGCTTTGCCCTGCATGCCGGCTCCAGCGACACGAACATCAGCATTCAGTCGGCCCTCCTCAGCTTCCCGATGATCCCGCCCGCAGCGCTCCAGCCCCCCGTGGGCGGTGCGCGCGCGACGGCTTCGT
This sequence comes from Phycisphaerae bacterium, assembly GCA_017999985.1. Classification (NCBI taxonomy): domain Bacteria; kingdom Pseudomonadati; phylum Planctomycetota; class Phycisphaerae; species Phycisphaerae bacterium. Next base: position 109,317 of record JAGNKU010000012.1, read on the forward strand.
TGGGCGCCACCGATCTGAACGGCAATGGCGTCACGCTGCTGGGTGATGGTCCCGTGGGGGCCGGCGCCTTCAAGGCGTACTACAACGGCAACGTGATGTTCGCGGACCTGGTCAACCTGGTGTCCGGCGGGCCGGGCGGGAGCGGCAACGCGAGCCAGACCATGCCGATGACCGGTTACGCCGCGATCCCCGTCGGCGTGCAGGACATGGGCATGCTGATCGCCTTCGACCTGACCTACGCGGATTCGGCGAACGGCACCCTGACGTATCGCCTGCTGCCGGAGCCGGTCAGTGGCCTGGGCCTGCTCCTGGTGAGCGCAGTGGCGTTGGGACTGCGGCGGCGCTAATGCCGCGCGGATCGGCATACAGTCCGATGTAGACCGACGCGGGGGTCAACAAGGTTGACCCCCGCTTTTTTCTGGTTGCGATGGGGCGCAGCCAGCGACGCGAGGCTGGGGCGGAAACGATCCCTCGGAATGGCTGCCGCGCCGGCCAGCACGGGCCATCACCGGCGATCTCGCGAAAGGGCGCGCAGATGCAGCGGAGTATCGGGTCCTGGCGGATCTGGGCGTGTGCTGGGTACATCATTGCGGGAGCGACACTGGCGCACAGCGGCGAGGAGGCCACGCGTGCGGGCCTGCTCTTCAAGCGGCAACCGGCGACCGTCACCATCGCGCCACTGGGCGCGTGGATCGACAGCGCCACCTGCACCGATGTGGCCGTCACGGACTTCACCGGCGATGGGCGCACGGATATCGCGGTCGCGTGGTATGCCAACGACGACGACAACCCCGCCGCCAGCCTGCGCGTGCTGACCATCCTGCGGAACACCGGCGCGGGCTTTACACTCGCGGCCGACATCAACCTGTATATCTACGATGCCGCGCAGCCCAACATGTCCGTGTTTCGCCGCGGCACGTCGGACATCGGCGTGGGCGATTTCGACGGCGACGGCGATGCCGATCTCGCGGTCACTCCCTTTTTTGGCGACGAACTCTGGTTGATCGAGAATCTCGGGAGCGGCCAGTTCGCCGCGCACCTCAAGTTCATGTTCGAGGTCAACACCACCACGGGCTATCTCACGCCCCCCGAGCTGTTGTCCGCCGATTTTGACGGCGACGGCCGCGCCGATCTGGCCTACATCGCCGATCCGAATCAATACCTCGACGGCCTGATGATCCACTTCTGGCGCACCGACGGCGCGATCGCGAACATGTACCGCACAGACTGGTGGGGTTACGACGGCGCGGTCCCGATGTGCTGGACGCGCGGCCTGGCGGTCGCGGACTTCGACGGCGACGGCCGTCCCGACGTCTGCTTCAGCGGTACGGTCGTGCCGCCGGCCCAGGAGGTCATCCCCATCTTCGCCACCTGGTTCGGCCTCAACACCGCCACCGGCGCGTTCCACGTGCACAACGAACTGCCCAGCATCATCTGCTCGGACGTCGTGGATGTCAGGCCTGTGCCCGGCAGCCGCCCCGGCGTGATTCTGACCGACAGCAACGGCCTGACGCTCCAGTACTGGGCGCAATCCTCCTCCGGCCCCGTGGACTTCACGTTCGTCACGCAGGAGACCGGATATGCCGGCCTCTCGCCCGGCCGCGGCATGGCGGCCGTCGCCGCGGACGTGGATGGCGACGGCGATCACGACATTATCACGAAGCAGAAGCTGGGTACGGCGGCCGATGGCAATCAGATCGAGGTCACGCTGTGCCAGAACGGCGGCACGACCTGGCGGCGCGTCAGTCCCGTCTCCGTGGACACGACCGGCTTCCAGAACCTGCAGACCAACCAGATCCTGCGGCCGCGCAACCTCGCATCGGCCGACCTGAGCGGCAACACCCTGCCGGAAATCGTGGCGGGGTTCGCGGCGTCGGGTGGCATGCTTCGGATCGCGATCTGGTCGAACAGTTGCCGGGGCGACGTCAACCGGAACGGGCTGACCACGTACCCGGATTACGCGGCGCTGGTCGCGGCCCTCGGCACGTGCCGCGGTGCGACGCAGTTCAACCCGGATGCCGACCTCGACAAGGACGGCTGCGTCACCAGTGCGGACCTGAATCTGCTGACGATCGACCTCAACTGCAATTGCTGGGGCCCCCCGGATCACCTGATCGGCGACCTCAACTGTAATGGCGTCGTGGGCCTGGCGGACATCCCCGCGTTCGTGGCCGCACTGCAAGGGCCCACGCACTACTACAGCCTGTACCCGAGCTGCAACTGGCTCTACGCGGACATCAACGAGGACGGGGCCGTCAACTCCGCCGACGTCAATCCGTTCGTGACCATCGTGGATCTGGCCTCGCGGCCGTAGCGCCGCGCGGACGGCGCGGTCAGGGGGCTGGCGCGGTAAGACGCCCGGTCGCGTCGAAGAAACGCAACTGCCGCTGTTCGAACACGTCCTTCTGGAACGTGGGGTCGATCGGAATCGGGTATTCCCCGGTGAAGCACGCGTGGCAGAAATCGGCGTTGGCCGTGCGGGCGGCGGTGAGCATCCCCTCCAGCGAGAGATACGCCAGCGAGTCCACGCCCAGGTACGCACGGATCTCCTCGACCGTCCGTTCGTTCGCCACCAGCTCCGTCCGGCTGGGGAAGTCGATGCCGTAGTAGCAGGGATGGCGGATGGGCGGGCTCGCGACCCGCAGGTGAATCTCGCGCGCCCCCACTGCCCGCAGGGACTGCATCTTGCCGCGCGTTGTCGTTCCGCGCACCACCGAATCCTCCACGACCACCAGCCGCCGCCCGGCCACGCTGCCGCGAATCGGATTCAGCTTCAGCCGCACGGTCAGATCGCGGATCGACTGCGTTGGCTGAATGAATGAGCGCCCGATGTAGTGGTTCGTCGTGAAGCCGCGGCCGATCGGAAGCTGCGACTGCTCGTGAAACCCCAACGCCGCACAGCGGGCGCAGTTCGGCACCGCGATCACCAGGTCGGCGTCCGCCGGCGCCTCCCGCGCCAGAGCCCGGCCCATCTCCATCCGCACCAGGTGCACGTTCTCGCCGAACACCTGGCTGGATGGATCGGCGAAGTACACGTGCTCGAAAATGCAGTGTGCCCGGCGGAAGGCGCCCGGCTCCGTGAAGCGGCGCGTGCTCAGCCCGCCGCGCGACAGCGTGACGATCTCGCCCGGCGCGACGTCGCGCACATACTCCGCGTCCACCATGTCCAGCGCGCACGACTCGCTCGCCACGACCCAGGACTCGCCGACGCGGCCGAGACACAGCGGGCGGTTCCCTGAGGGATCGCGGGCCGCCTCGATCCGGTCCGGGTACAGCAGCAGCAGGCAGTACGACCCGCACAGGTGCCGCAACACGGCCGCCAGCGGGTCGGGCTTCTCCACGAATTGCCGGTCCGCCAGCATGTGCAGGATCACTTCCGTGTCCGAGGTGGAGGTGAAGATGTGGCCATGCTGCTCGTACTCGCGGCGGATTTCGCCGGCGTTGATCAGGTTGCCGTTGTGCCCGATCGCCACCTCACCGATCGAGCACGACACCAGCAGCGGCTGGATGTTTGATTCGCTGCACGAACCGGTCGTGGAGTAGCGCACGTGGCCGATCGCGAGCGGGCTGGCCAGCGCCTCCAGATCGCGCTGCGTGATCGCTTCGGTGACGAGCCCCATCCCCGCCCGGCGCTGCACGTGCCGGCCGTCCGCCGTGCAGATGCCGGCCGATTCCTGCCCGCGGTGCTGCTGCGCATAAAGGCCCAGGTATGTCAGTTGGGCCGCATCCGGGTGATAGGCAATGCCGAACAGGCCGCAATGGTGGTGGATCTCGGCTGACATCGAACCTCGCACATGCTCGCTCGGGGCCAGGCGAAACAAGCAGCATACCAGATTCCGCACGCCGTGCGAGTCTCCGAATCCGCGGCCGCCCGGCGGCGCCATTGACCGACGCCCCGCCAGCCCGATAATGGCTCCGAGTGAGTGAGGTCTCTCACCCGTCGAGAGTGGTTGGTGCGGTCTGAACTCGGCTTCATCCCGTGGACCGTCGTGCGCTGCGCCCGCTGGTGCGCGGCCCTCCTCGCGCTCGGGCTCGCCGCCGCGCTGACGGCCCCCGCCCCGGCCCAGTTCGACTTCAGCGACGAGCCCCTCCTGGCGACCACCATCAGCGAAACCAACATCGAGCTGCGGGGCCGCTGGGTCCGGCAGTGGCGCGAGGCAGACGGCGCACTGGTGCTGATGTTCAACGGCGGGTTCCGGTTGGACATGGGGCAGCGTCGCATGTCCGCCAACAACGCCGTCGTTTGGATCGAGGCCGGCCACAGCCCGCCGGACAACCGCAAGTATTACACGCTCACGGTTTACCTGTCCGAGGACGCCGCAGTCCGCGAACCGGCGGGCACCGTCACGCTCGATTCCGTGCTCCTGGTCCGCGGCCTGCGCACCTACGGCCAGATCATCAAGTACCAGGACGCGTACGCCCCCGAAAGCATGGTTGACTCGCCGCTCTACCAGCAGGCGCTGCGCGACCGGCTGACGCTCGACGAGCGCGAGTCGGAGACCGCCCGGCAGCCGGCGGTGGCCCGGCCCGAGACCCTGCGCCCGGCGCCGCCCCGCCCGCCCCGCGTGATTCGCTATCGCCTGCCGAACGTCGAGCCGGCCGAGACGCCGGACGGGGCCCGTGTGTTTGTCGCCAGCGGCGGCGTGTATTTCTCGCAGGCCGGCGGCCCGGATGCGGCGATGCTGGAGATCCGCGCGGAGCACGCGGTGGTCTTCCCGACCGAGGGCGGCGCGGAGACGATCTTCGGCGAAGAAGAGCCCGCGACGACGCAGCCGGCCGAGCCGTCGCCGGCAACGCCTGCGCCGGCCACCCCGCCCTCGCGGATCGACGAGGCCGCGGAGGCGGTGCTCGGGTTGGGACAGGCCAGCAAGTCGGGGCGGCTGCGGGCCGTGTATCTCGAAGGCGACGTGATCCTGTCGCTGGGCAATCGCTTTGTCCGCGCCGACCGGTTGTACTACGACTTCGAGCATGACCGGGCGCTGATCCTCGACGCCGTTTTTCGGGCGGACGTGCCGGCCCGCGAGATCCCACTGTACGTGCGGGCGGCGGAGATGCGGCAGCTTTCCGCGCGGGAGTTTTCCGCCGACCAGGCGCGAGTGACGACCAGCGAGTTCTACACGCCCAGCTACCATGTGGGGGCCGAGCGCGTTTACATCCGCGACCTGACGAAGCGCGACGATGAGGGCCGCGCCCTAGGGCCGGCGGCCGGCGCGTATGAGCTGCGGAACACGACGCTCAACGTGGAAGGTCTGCCCGTCTCATGGTGGCCCTACAGCCGGGGCACGCTCGAGGCCAGCGAAACACTGCTCCGCCGCATCGCCACCGGCTACAGCAGCAAGCGCGGCTACCAGTTCGAGTCGGGGTGGTACCTGTTCAACCTGCTCGGCATCCAGCCGCCGCCGGGTTTCGATGCCACGCTGCTGCTCGACTACTTCTCGGAGCGCGGGCCGGCGGTCGGCATCAACGTGGACTATCAGCGCGAAGATTACTACGGGTTGCTGCGCACCTATTTCGTCTACGACGACGGCGAGGACACGCTCGGGCCGCTGCGCCGTGACGAGGAAGTGCCCAGCACGGCCACGCGCGGCCGGGCCCTGTGGCGGCACCGGCACTATCTGCCGTATGACTGGGAGCTGACGCTCGAAGCCGCCTACGTCAGCGACGCGAATTATATGGAGGAATGGGAGAAGCGCGAGTGGTTCGAGGGGAAGGAACAGGAGACCCTCATCTACCTGAAGCGCGCCAAGGGCGTCCAGGCGCTGACCTTCCTTGCCAACTGGCGCATCCTGGACTTCACCACGCAGACCGAGCACCTGCCGGAGCTGGCCTATCGCCGGATCGGCGACACGTTTCTCAGTCCGGTCGTGCTGTACCACGAATCGCGGGTCGGGGAGGTGCGCTACCGGCCGGACGACCGCCACGCGATCCAGGACTACGACTACAACAACCTCAGCCGCACGGACCTGACGTTCCGCACGGATGCGCGGCAGGAAGCCGAGCTGCCGCTGAAGCTTGGCGCGTTCAACATCGTGCCGTTCGGCTCGGTGCGCGGCACCTACTGGGACGGCCAGCCGCTGGATGAAGGGACCAAGTGGCGCGGCCTGGGTGTGTATGGCTTGCGCGGCAGCACGAGCTTCAGCCGCGTGTTCGACGACGTGCGCTCCCGGCTGCTCGACGTGGACCGCATCCGCCACATCATCAAGCCCGACTACGCGGTCTGGTGGGCGAACAGCAACACGCGCAGCGAGCTGACGACGCCGTTCGACTACGGCATTGAGACGATCGACGCGTTCTACGGCGCGATGGCCGGCCTGCGGCAGACGTGGCAGACGAAGCGCGGGCCGGCGGACCGGCGCCGCACCGTGGACCTGTTCATCCTGAACTTCGAGCTGGGCGTGTTCGGCAACACCGACGGGCGCCGCGACATTTCCAACGGCTTCGCCAACCCGCTGCGGCCGGAGAACAGCCGGACGCGGAACTACCTCGCCGGCGAGGCGATCTACCGGATCAGCGATTCGACCAGCCTGCTGTATGACTTCAATTTCGACCTGAACGACCACTCGTTCGACCGCCACAACATCGCGCTGGCCGTCGAGCGCGACCCGCGGCTGGCCTACGTGTTGGGGGCGCGCTACGCCGGCGACATCGAGATGAGCCTGCTCGGTGGCGGATGGAATTATCAGTTGAACGAGAAGCACATCACGGCCGTCCGGGCGTGGTGGGACGTGGACACGGGGCGCGTCGGCGAAGTGACGCTGTCGTACGTGCGCAAGCTGCCGCGCTGGTACGTCGGCGTCACGCTCGAATACGACAACGTGGACGATGACACGTCGATCATGCTCTCGCTCTGGCCGGAGGGGATTCCGGAATGGGCGCTGGGCTCGCGACGCCTGACGGGCCTGGGCCGGTCGACCGGCATCCGGCCCTGAACGGACCGGCGCGGGGTGCCAGGCCCGGTCGGTGGGCGCTGCCCACGCTACGCTCGACGCGCCGTGCACACCACGGCCCGGCTGCGCCAGACCGTGCCACACGTCCTGTTCCCTCTGCGTGCTCCGTGTCCTCCGCGGTTGCTCCGGTTGCGGATGCGCAGTGTTACGGGCACACGCCCGTCGACAGGCACGCCACGAACGGGTTGATGTCGCCGAAGTTGAAATCGCTGTCGCCGTTCATGTCGCCGTTCAGCGTCGGGCAGCCCGGGTACGTCGCCTCCCAGGCGGCCGGGTTGCTGATCGCGAGCACGAACGGATTGATGTCGGCGAAGTTCACCACGCCGTCGCAGTTCAAGTCGCCGTGGATCAGATTCGCGCTGCCGGGCGTCGAGTTCGCGAAGAATCGCCACGCCCCGGTACCGTTCGGGTAGCGGCCGGACGACACGTTGGTGGTCTGCGGACCGAACGTAACGCTGTCAATCGCCGCGTAGCCGGTTGCGGCCGCGTTGAACAGCCCGGCAGCCTCGCCACTCTTGCTGAGCTTGATGTCAGCGTGTGTGGGGCCCTGCTCCGGGTCCTCATCACAATAGAAGACCAGGTAGCCGCCCGGGGGAATCGAGACGCCGGCCGGAATCTGCCACTTCGTAGGCTCGGACAGGTCGTCGGTCAGGTACATGCCGCCGAGCAGCGCGGTCGAGAGCATGGGGTTGTAGATCTCGAGCCAGTCGGGGAACTCGCCCGGCTCGTCCGGGTCCTCGAGCACCGCGTCGTTGTCGGCCATGAACTCGTTGATGTAGAGCGCGAGCTCGCCAACGGTGAAGATGGCGTCGTTCAGCGCGCCCCACGTCGTGCTGGTGTGCAGACGCGCCTTCACGTGGGCGCTGTCGGTCAGCGTGATCGGCCCGGTGTACGTCAGCGCGGTCCGTGCGCCGACGCTCACCGCAACCAGTTCAACGGAGATCAGGAAGTCGGAGCTGGTGGCCGGGGCGTTCAGGCCGTGGATGGCGAGGATGTTATTGCCGGCCTGCAGCGCGCCGAGCTGCGCCGCGACGTCGAAGTCCTCGAACAGGACCGCTGCGGAGTCGTCGTGGATATACATGGCCTCCGAGTTCCACTGGGGCGACGCGGGCGCGCTGCCGCTGCGCGCGATTTCCTGTCCGTTGAGATAGGCGACGAAGCCGTTGTCGTAGCGGACGCGCAGGGTCAGCCCCGCGAATTGCGCGAGCTGGCCCGCGTCGACACTGAACGGCACGCGGATGTAACACGTCCCGTTCACGCCGTACATGGCGGCCTCGACGTCGATGCCGATCAGGTCCTCGTAGCCGGTGGAGCGTTCGTAGCCGACGCCGCCCGTGCCGCTGGTCCACGCGGAGTCGTCAAAGCCGAGCGTGTTCCAGCCCGTGATCGGGCCGGTGGGGACCCGGACGCGCTTGGCAGCGTCTTCCACGACGAGCGTTATGGAGGCGGTCGCGGCGAAGTACGGATCGCTGCCATCCAGCGTGTAGTGAATGATCCCCGTCGCGCCCGCTGGCGGCGTCATCGTGAGCTGGAAGCCGTACGGCACGGAGCCGCCGTCCTGGTTGAATACCGGGGGGCCGATGAACTGGGTGTCGATCCAGGCGAGGCGGTTGACCAGCCAGTTCTTCATCCAGTCGACCTCCTTCTCGTACGTGTCGCGCTGCGCCCAGCCAGGGGCGTTGGGCCAGACATACTCGCCCAGGATCGGCCAGCGCACGAAATTGCGGACCTGCGATTCCGCGAGCACGGCGGCGTGCGCGTCGATGTCGGCCAGCATGTGGCTCGTCGCGAAGACGGTCTCACGCAGGCTGAACCAGCGGTCGGCGTAACGGACGCGGAACGCCTCGTCCTGGAACAACCGCGGCCACCAGGGGTACTCTTCGGCGGAGAGTTGCGGATAGTACCAGCCCTGGGGCAGCCAGCCTTGCAGGTAGTCCGCGTTGCCCAGCGTCAGGTTGTAGTCCCAGATCGGCCCCATGTTGAGCTTGCCGCCCCGGTCCTTGAACAGGAACGTGCTCAGGCGGTAGCCGTCGATGTTCTTGGTCATCTCGGTCAACAGGTGGTGGTCGATCCAGGAGTCAACGTCGATGTACTTGGCATAGCCCACCAACGGATCGGCGAAGTTCGGCCCGGCCAGCGCGGCCTCGAACTCGTTGAAATAGTTGATGAGGTAAGCGGACTGCTCGGGCGAGATCTCCACTTCCTTGGGCTCGACGTAGCACAGGTTCTGGCCGCTGTTGGTCCAGAAACCGACGTCGCCGGGGTCAAGGCGGTCCTTCTTGACGATGTAGCCGCCGGTGATCTTCGGCTCGGTGTTGTCGTCGGGGCGCAGCTCTTCGATGTTGACGCGCTCGCCATCGCGTTTGATCTTCTCGACGATCGCGTAGGTGCCGACGTAATCGGTGCTGTTCACGGCGCCGCTGACGGTGTGCAGGAACATCTCGACGTAGCGCGTGCGCGGGGCATAGCGGCCGATCTCGTTGCTCCACTGGTAGGAGATGCAGTCGCGCATGAGGGTCTTGTCGGTGTACGGGCCATACAGGACCCAGTCCTCCTCCTTGGGCAGGTCGAGCAGGGGGGCACTCTCATCGTCGCCGTTGTGGTCCCAGATCTCGAACGCGTACTGCTTCTTGGGAAAGCTCAGCGAACTGGAGCCGCGGAGCTTGATGCCGGCGGTGCCGATGAAGTTGGGCGGGTCGGTGATCGTGGCGCGGCCGTTGGTCGTGCCGATGACCGTGGCGACGCAGAGCACCTGCGGATCCTCCGGAATCTCGGTGTTCAGCGAGTGAACGACGACGAGTGGCAGGTCCGAGTTGAAGTTCTGGACGTCATTGGCCAGGCGGACGTAACGCTCGGTGATCACCGGACTCCACACGCCGGCGTCATAGATCGCGGCCTTGACGGTCGTCGTGTTCATCAGGTTGAGCGGCGCTGTGTAGGTGTAACCGTTGGTGAGGGTCGGCAGCGTGCCATTGGTCGTGTAACGCAGCGTGCCGATGCCCTCGGGCTTGGTCATGACGATCGAGCAGGTGCCGGCGAAGAACTTGCTGGTGGGCGCCAGGCTGGGCGGCAACGGGCGCAGACCGGCGTTCGGCTGGGCGGGCGTGGGCGTCGCCAGGAACCCCGTACTGGCGCCGTTGATGCCATAGGTGATGTCCGAGTATTGGGTCGGATACCCCATGTACGCATGGGACACGGTGACCCCGTTCGGCTCGACGATCGCGAGATAGCCGCCGCCGTTCGCCGAGATGCGGAAGTTCGTGTGCAGCGGTGAACCGGGGGTCGTGCGGTCCATGTCCGACGCGAAGACCACGAGTCGGCCGTCCGCGGCCAGCGGCGTGTCGGGGAATTCCCACATGGTCAGCTCATCCGGATCGTCGGTCAGGTGCCAGCCCTGCAGGTTGATGGCCGGGCCGGTGTTGTGCAGCTCGATCCAGTCCCGTTGCACGCCGCCCTCGTCGGAGATGTCGTTGTGATTGGAGGCGAGGAACTCCGAGATGACCACCTGTCCGTCAGCCAGGCTGGCCGGGCTGTTGCTCATGAGCATTCCGAGAACGAGGGCCAGAAACGGAGTTCGATTGCACAACTGCACGTTTACGTCTCCTTTCGCGGTGGAGTCAAAGCTGAGTGGCTTGTCATGTGCTACGGACAGTTCCCGCTCGACAAGCACGCCACGAAGGGGTTGATGTCTCCGAAGTTGAAGCTGCCATCGCCGTTCAGGTCTCCGTTCAGGAGCGGGCAGCCCGGGTACGTGGCCTGCCACAACGTCGGATTGCTGATGGCCAGCACAAACGGATTGATGTCGCCAAAACTGACGACGCCATCACAGTTCATATCCCCCTTCAGGCTCAGCGCCACGCGGACGAGCGTGGTTGCGCCCGCCCCGGTCGCCAGATCGCCGGCCACGTGCACCCGCCCCGTGGTCGCGTCATGCGTATGGGCCACCGGCACGCCATTCTGCGTAACGACCAGGTTCGGCGTGCCCGCCGGGATGCGAACGAACGTGTCGTACGCCAGCGCGCCGCCCGTCACGTTCGTGAAGCTGTGCGTCCACGCGTTCGCTCCCTCGTCGCATGTCACGTCGATCCGGTGCCCGCCAACCGCGACGTTCGCATAAGTCATCGTGCTCCAGCCGGTCGGCAGCTTCGGTGCGATCCGCAGCGTGTTGCCCGGCGCGTCCGGCGTGTAATCCAGGAAGAGCATGGCCGCATCGACCAGGAATGACATGGACTCCCACGCGTTCGGCCACGCGGCCTGGTGCCGGAAGTCAGGATACAGCAGGCTGCTGCTCGGCGCGATCTGCTCGGCCCCCAGCCCGATCGGCCCGAACCGGTCCAGCACGAGGTCCAGCCGATACCTGTGGTTGTCGATGTCGCCCTTGCCCGGGTTGGCGTCCTGTCGCTCGGCGTAGTAATTGCCGTACCAGAGTGTCGCCAGCGTCCACGGCCCGCCGTTCCAGTATGTGTCGCCCCAGTACCGGTTGATCAGCCCTTCCCATTCGCCCGAGAAGTTCACGATTGGGTGGTTGTTGCCGTAGCGGTCGGCGGCGACGCCATTCATCCGATCGACGACGTGGGCGATGAGGGGGTCGCTGACGTTGAACACCGCCATCGGCGTAGCCAGCCCGAGCATCGAGACGTCGGTGTTCTCGCCGTCCCAGGCCAGGCGGGCGACCATGCCGCCGTGGATGTCATTGGCCCGGCCGCTGAACAGGGCGGCGTCGGCGGAGTGACCGAGCACGGTCGCGATCGCTGCCGCGTCGCGCAGTCCGCGCTCGACCGCCGCGTTCGAGTACAGGAACACGTCCCAGGAATCCTCCCATAGGTTGTTCGAGTACATGAGCTGGACCGGGTCGTTGTAGTACAGCCGGGTGTCGATCGTGCTGTCCTCGCTGCTGGCCCGCCCCGCCTCGTAAATCATCGTGTAGTACTGGTTAAGGAAGCTCGTGCTTGCGGTGACGAGGTAGTGGTAGTACGCGCCCCACGGCACCGCCGACGTCTCGTCCACCTGCGGTGAGTTCCAGACGATGTACCCGTCCGTCGTGTACTTCTGGTACCAGAAGCCCTTGCCCCACGTGTCGTCCGCCCGGTAGGCGATGTCCCGCAGGAAGCGGTAGACCTCTGCCGCCTCCGCTGCGTGGCCGGTTCGGTCGAGCGTGACCGCGGCCCAGACGGCGTCGCGCGGCCAGACGAACGGGTAAGCGCCGTTGTGCATGCCCGCCACTACGCCGCCGTTCTTGCCGTCGAGATGCAGCGCGGTCGCAAGCAGGCCGCGCTTATAAGCCGCGTCGAGCCGGTTATCGGGCGTGTCGATCACGACGCCCGCCGCCAGCCAGTCCTGCCAGTACGTCTCGGTCGCGGCCTGGATGGTGCTCATGTTCCCGGCCAGGAACCAGTCGAGTACGGGCGCGATCTGGTAATCATACGTACCCGTCGCGCCGGCGAAGTCGTCGAAGCCACCCACGATGGCGAGGTCGATCTCCTTCGTCACCCCGACCGGGAGTGCGACCTCCAGTCCGATCCAGCCCTGACCGTTGTCGGTCGCGCCGTTCTGCCGCCAGGAACCCGTGGCCGGAGTCCCGCCGCCTGCGCCGGGGCTGTCGAGCAGCTTCAGCGCGGCCGCCAGGTATATCGACACGTCCTTGGCGTAGTCGCCGATCGTGGTCGGGTTGTATTCTCCGGACGAGGAGGTCGTGCGATACGTGTTGTCGTACGCGATCAACGCCCCGCGGGCGGCGTCGGCGAACATGGCGTCGTAGGCGTCGCCGCCGTTCAGCGCGAAGTCCGCGTAGTAGTAGAACTGGACCGTTTCCTCGGACGCCCCGCTGTTGGTCAGCAGGAACCGCTTGAGGTACAGGCCGCGGTTGGGGTTGCCGCCCAGGTCGGTCGGATAGGCGATCCCCTTGGGGCAGAAGTCATACTGCTGGACGACGATGCTGTGGCCGCCGGTCGTCTGGGTGGCGGTCGTCGCGATGACGTTCGTGTCGGTAACGTAAGCCTGGGCGACGTTGCTGTAGCCGCTGGCGTTCTCGTTGCTGAGCCAGTAGGTGACGCCATCGACCCGCAACCCCGCCATGGCCTGGTTGGCGTTCATCTGCCCGCGGTAGCCGGCGGGCAGCCCGGGCGGGAAGGTGTCGAGACCGTCCACGTAGCCCTCGTTCTTCGTGCCCATGCCCTGAACGCAGCCCGCGGACGGGTAGTAGACGTCGTACAGGGTGCCGTTCTGGTCGAGTTGGACGTTCATGTAGTTGTTGCCGACGACGCCCTCCTCCTTCCAGAGCGCGACCGGCGGGTACCCGACGGCGTGGTCCGCGTACGGCCAGCCCTTCCCCGGCCAGGGCAGTCCGCCACTGCCCGTCACCGTGTACTCGAAGACGGTCGCCGGGGCGGACGGGTTGTCGCAGGTGCCATCGGCGCAGCCGTAGTTGTTGGCGAAAACCTCCGGGCCACCGCCGCTGTGCCACGCGCCCAGCTTGTACTTCACGGTCACGCCCGCGACGGAGCACGCCGGCGGCAGGGTTGCCCGCCACCAGTCGATGTTTGGATCGTGCGGCTCGTTGCGGATGAAGCTGATCTGGCCGCCGGTGAAGGTCAGGACGGCGGTGCCGCCGGACGGGGTGCCGAAGCTGCCCTGCGGCGCGGAGCCGTCGGTCGTGTAGTAGACGGCTACGTCGGTGTAGTAGAAGGAATAGCCGATGCGGACCCAGACGTTGATCGTCGCCCCGGCGGCAGGTGCCACGGGGTCGCGCATGGTCACGCCGGTCTCGCCGTAGACAGCATTGCCCGGGATGTGCTCGACGAATTCCGGCGTAGCGAGGGTCGGCGGTGTGCCGACCAGGCCGGCAAAGAGCAGGGCCAGCAGTCCGCGGGACTGTGCGTGGGTAATGCTCACGGGGTTGTGCCTCGCGCCCCCAACTTTCCCATCCAGCGCGCCGGCCCCGTCGGCAGGCGTACTGCCACCATCTTACCGGGATGTCACGAATCGTGGAACGGGATTCCGGCCGGGGGTCGCGCTCCGGGTCCTCTAAAGTCGGGGCCGGGTCGCGTCGATAGCGACACGGATGTGCGTCGCCGCGCGGACGGGTCGCGCGTGTCGGCGACGACGAGCGTGGCGCGGCCGAAGCCGGCGGGCGTCTGAAAAGTTGTTGCACAAATTCGCGCCAGAAAGACAACTTCCTCTTGACACTTTGCCGGCATGTTCTATTTATGTAGGTGAGGTGGCTGGCGCGGTCGTGTTGAGCAACCACACAGAGTCCTCCGTATGGAAGCCGGATTGACTCGATCGCCTCACCTCGCGGGATAAAGGACGTATGGACGACCAGTATGTGGGCTCCGACTCGGAGCCTCCCGGTACCCACCCCCAGAACGTTACCCTCCCAGTTCTCGAATCACCCGTCGGAAACGCAGAAGTTGGGCCAGGCTTAGAGTCGCCGCGCGCCGGGGAGGCGCTGCGGCCGCGGCGCAACAGCCCGGCCTCGCCCTCCTTGCGCTCGGTGCGCCACGTGATCAGCCCGCGCAGCGACGAGCTGCGCCGCCGGCTGTTCCCCAAGACCACCCGTGCCGAGTGGAACGACTGGCGCTGGCAGCTCCGCTGCCGCGTCCGCGATCTCAACGGCCTGCGCCACCTGGTCAACCTCACCTACGACGAGGAGCAGGCGGTGATCCGCGGGGGTGGGAATCTCCCGGTCGGCATTACGCCGTACTACGGAGCCCTGCTCGACCCGGACAACGCCTACGACCCGCTGCGCAAGACGATGATCCCCATCACGGGCGAGTTTGTGAGGACGACGGGCGAGGCGGACGACCCGCTGGCCGAGGACAGCCACATGCCGGTGCCGGGGCTCGTGCACCGCTATCCGGACCGCGTGCTGTTCCTGGTCACAAATTTCTGCGCCACCTATTGCCGCTACTGCACACGCGCTCGGATGGTGGGCCAGACCGGCGAGTACCACTTCAACACGGACCAGTACCAGCAGGCCCTCGACTACATCGCCGCCCACCCGGAGATCCGGGACGTGCTGATCTCGGGCGGCGACCCGCTGACGATGATGGACGAGCGCTTGGAGTGGCTCCTCGCGCGGCTGCGGGACATCCCGCACGTCGAGTTCCTGCGGCTCGGGTCGAAGATCCCCGCGGTCCTGCCGCAGCGAATCACGCCCGAGCTGTGCCGGATGCTCCGGCGATATCACCCGCTGTGGATGAGCATCCACTTCATGCACCCGACGGAGCTGACGCCCGAGGTGGCCCAGGCCTGCGGTCGGCTGGCCGACGCCGGCATTCCGCTGGGTAGCCAGACGGTGCTGACGCGCGGCGTGAACGACGACGTGGACACGATGAAGCGGCTTATGCACGGGCTGTTGCGCAACCGCGTGCGGCCGTACTACATCTACCAGTGCGACCCGATCACCGGCTCCGGGCACTTCCGGACCTCGGTGCAGAAGGGCCTGGAGATCATCGCCGGCCTGCGCGGGCACACCACCGGCTACGGCGTGCCGACGTTCGTGATCGACGCCCCGGGCGGCGGCGGGAAGATCCCGCTGATCCCGGACCCGGTGGTTGGCCGCGACGGCGACTTCGTTATCCTGCGGAACTACGAAGGCGGCGAATTCCGGTACCCGGACCCGCAGTCGAAGTGCGAGTGATCCTCGCGTCGCGATAGGACAGGGTGGCACGGTCTGGCGCAGCCAGGCCGTGTCACTCTCCATTGCCAGGGCTTGGCCGCGCCAGACCGTACCACCCCCATGGTCCACTGAGATGGGATTGCAGCATGAAAGTTGGCCTCACCTACGACCTCCGGGCTGAGTACCTCGCCGCCGGGTATGGCGAGGAGGAAACCGCCGAGTTTGATCGGCCTGATACGATCGACGCTATCGAGCACACGCTTCAGCAGCTCGGCTACCAGACGGACCGCATCGGCAACATCCGCCAGCTCGTGCCGCGTCTGGCCGCCGGCGACCGCTGGGACATCGTCTTCAACATCGCCGAGGGTCTGCGGGGCCTGGCGCGCGAGGCACAGATTCCGGCCTTGCTCCAGGCGTACGACATACCCTGCACGTTCTCCGACCCGCTGATCGCCGCTCTCACACTACACAAGGCGCTGACCAAGCGCATCCTCCGCGACGTCGGGGTGCGCACGCCCGAGTTCGCCGTCGTCGAGACCGAGGCGGACATCGCCCGCGTGAACCTGCCGTTCCCGCTGTTCGTCAAGCCGCTCGCGGAAGGTACCGCCAAGGGGGTCGACGGCGACTCGAAGGTCACCTCGCGGGTAGAGCTGGACACCGTCTGTCGCCGGCTGCTGGCGCGTTTCCGTCAGCCGGCCCTGGTCGAGATGTATCTGCCGGGGCGCGAGTTCACGGTGGGCATCACCGGCACGGGCGACAAGGCCGTCGCGCTCGGCACGCTGGAAATCGTCCTGTTGCCGCAGGCCCAGCCGCACTCGTACACCTACATCAACAAGGAGCAGTGCGAGGAGCTCTGCCAGTTCCCATTGGCCCCGCCGGAGTGGGCGGCACCGGCCGAGGAGCTGTCGCTGAAGGCGTGGCGGGCACTGGAATGCCGCGACGCCGGCCGCGTGGACCTGCGGGCCGACGCCGACGGCCGCCTGCATGTCATGGAGCTGAATCCGCTGCCCGGCCTGCATCCGCAACACTCGGACCTGCCGATCCTGTGCAACCTGATCGGGCTGCCCTACGTGGAGTTGATCCGGCGGATCATGGATTCGGCGCTGGAGCGGATCGGGCAGCAACCGCCGCACCGCGCGAGGGTGGGCGCATGAACGTCGTGCTGCTGCACGACGAGCTGCGGCGCGACGCCCGCGAGGACGAGCTCGATGTCTTAGTCCAGGCGGATGCAATCGAGGCGGCGCTGACCGAACTCGGGCACACGGGGGCGCGGCTTCCGTTCTCGTTCGACGTGCAGGCGATCACCGAGGGGCTGCTGCGGCTGCGCGCCGACGTCGCCTTCAACCTGGTCGAGTCCGTGCAGGGGCAGGGGCGGCTGGTGTGCCTGGCCCCCGCGCTGCTCGACTCGCTGAATATGCCGTACACCGGCGCCGGCACGGAGGGCATGTTCATCACGTCGAGCAAGCTGCTCACGAAACGGCTGTTGCACGCGCACGGCATTCCGACACCGCCGTGGCTGGCGCTGACCGGATCATCACCCGACCTACCGCTGCCGGGGCGGTACATCATCAAGTCCGTCTGGGAAGAGGCGTCGCTCGGGTTGGAAGACGACGCCATCCTGGACGTGACCGATGCGGCGGTGCTACGGCGGGAGATCGCGGCCCGCGCCCCCCGGCTGGGCGGCGAGGCGTTCGCCGAGCTATTCATTCCTGGACGCGAGTTCAACCTGTCCATGCTCGCCGGTCCGCAGGGGGGCGAGGTGCTGCCGCCGGCGGAAATCCACTTCGTTGATTACCCCGCCGAGCGGCCGAAGGTCGTGGGCTATCGCGCCAAGTGGGACAGTACCTCGTTCGAGTACCACCACACGCCGCGCTGCTTCGACTTCCCGGCCTCGGACCAGGCGCTTGTCGCGGAGCTCTGCCGGTTGGCCCGAGCCTGCTGGGACCTGCTGGGGCTGCGTGGCTACGTGCGCGTGGACTTCCGCGTGGACGAGGCCGGCCGGCCGTGGGTGCTGGAGATCAACGCCAATCCGTGCCTCTCCCCCGACGCGGGTTTCCCGGCAGCGGCGGATCGGGCGGGGCTGAGTTTCCCAGCGCTGATCGCCCGGATCCTGGCGGATGCACGCTGCGGCGTCGGAGCACCGCGATGAGCAAAGCGGCGGATGTACGGGCGGCGATCCAACTGCGCGAGACCGTGACCGAGCAGGATCCTGAGGCGGTGCGTGAGATCGTCTCATCCACCGGCTTCTTCCACGCGCCGGAGGTCGATGTCGCGGTCGAACTGGTTCAGGAGCGGCTCGCGCGGGGCCCGGCGAGCGGGTACTTTTTTGTGTTCGCCGACCTGCGGGGCCGGACCATCGGCTACACCTGCTATGGCCCGATCGCCTGTACCATCGGCAGCTACGACCTCTTCTGGATCGCGGTGCTCGAGGAGTATCGCAACCACGGCCTCGGCCGGATGCTGCTGGAGGCGACGGAGCAACGCATCGCCGCCGTCGCCGGTGCCCGTCGAATCTACATTGAGACATCCGGCCGCGCGCTGTACGTCCCCACGCAGCACTTTTACACCCGCTGCGGCTACGTTCAGGAAGCCGTCCTGACCGACTTCTACGCCCCCGGCGATCCCAAGATCGTCTACTCGAAGGCCCTGCCCACGCCGCCGGCCTGACGTCCCTGAACGCCGCTGCGAGTTGCACGCCGCGACGCTATCATGCCCGGCATGGAAACCATACCGACTGCCCGAATCGGCTCGCATGTCGTCGGTCCCGGTCATCCGCTCCTGCTCATCGCCGGCCCGTGCGTGATCGAGTCTTTGGACCATTCGCTCAAACTGGCCGAGCAGATCGCCACCATCGCCCGCCGGCTGAAGCTGCCATACGTCTTCAAGGCCAGCTTCGACAAGGCCAACCGTTCGAGCGTCCACTCCTTCCGCGGGCCGGGCCTGGAGGAGGGCCTCGAGATCCTGCGGCAGGTGCGCGAGAAGGTCGGCGTCCCCGTCCTCTCCGACATCCACGAGCCCGACCAGGCGGCGGCCGCGGGTAAGGTGCTCGACGTGCTCCAGGTGCCGGCGTTCCTCTGCCGGCAGACCGATCTGCTGCTCGCCTGCGGCCGCGCCGGGCGGGCGGTGAACATCAAGAAGGGGCAGTTCCTGGCGCCGGAGAAGATGCAGCTCGCCGTCGAGAAGGTCCGCGAGACCGGCAACGCCGACGTGCTCGTGACCGATCGCGGCACGTTCTTTGGCTACGAGCGGCTCGTGAACGATATGACCGGCTTGCAGGTCATGCGGCAGTTCGCCCCCGTAGTATTCGACGCGACCCACTCCGTGCAGTACCCGGGCGGCGGGGGCCAGGTGACCGGCGGCCGGCGTGAGTTCATCCCGCTCCTGGCACGGGCCGCGGTCGCCGCCGGCGTGGACGCCCTCTTCATGGAGGTCCACGACGACCCGCCAAGCGCGAAAAGCGACGCGGCGACCGTTTGGCCGCTGTCGGAACTCGCGACCCTGCTTACCACGCTGGTGCGCGTCCGATCGGCGGTCGCGGTGGGATAGTTGGCCGGTGGGCGTGCATCCGTTCTCGCGCACGCGTGCCCGCGCGTGCCCGCAACTGAAATTCCGTGCGCTAAACCATTAGTTCACAGACCTTTATCAATCCGATAGAGAGATTGTACTATTTTCTTGTTGCATAAATCGCACGCATGTGGTACTATTTCAACCATGGAAGCCAGGGAAGGGTCGAGGCTGTTGTCGTAAGTTGCCAGATGGAGTAAGGGGAAAGGCCGCGACCGGGCCGAGTGGGCGAGCCAGCGGGCTCGCCCGCTTTTTTGCGCCGCTTGCGTTGCCTGCCACGGCACGGCGGTACCCTGCCTTGCCGTCACGCATTTGGCGACCATATCGTCTCGCGGGGGTATGTTCGGCGCTGGCTGGGGACGTGGCTGACAAGACACCTGGGCCGCGTGCTGCACGCATACGGAGGTGGCCGCCATGAAACGCACTTGCATCCTCATTGCGATCCTCACTCAAGCGGCCGTGGCCAGTGCGAGCGTCCGCGTGTTCGTCACGCCGGCGTCCGCGGGGTACGGACTGACGAATCCGGATCTGGCATTTACGCCCACGCTCAGCACGGTGACGGACAGCGGCGAAGACTTCAACGCTTACGACTGCATCCCGCCTGATCCGCTTTACGGGGTAGACGCCTACCCGCCTCTTGATCTCGCCACGGGGACGGCCACGAATCCGGTCCTGATCCCGCCCGGCGACTTCGCGTACATCTGGTTTCGGTTCCAGGACGTCGCCGAAAACACGCACGTGGATCAGATCAAAGTCGCCATCCGCGAATACAGCAACGGGGCCCTCGGCGACGTCACGACCTGCTATTACGTGCTCAACTCAGCAGCGGGTGACCCACCGCGCAAACGCTGGGATGGCGTCGCGACGCCGCCGGACTATCCGTTCTGGCACATGAACCCACAGCCGCTGTTGGCGCACGACGGGCTGCTCAACGGGGCTGACGATCCGCAGTTGTTGTTCAAGCACCAGAGCGGCGGCAATCCGCGTACGGGCGTCGCGCTGCTCGGGGCGGTTTTGGCGGCGCCCGACAAGACCTACGTGATTCTCCCCGAGGAACTCAACTTCGACGTCGTGCCGCCGGATCCACTGATCTGGGGCGGATACTTCCTGTTTATGCCGGAGCCCGGCGCGCTGTCACTGCTGGCGCTCGGGGTCATGGGGCTGCGACGACGCTGAACCTCAGCCCTACTCCGCCAGCTCGTACATGCCCTGTCCGGCGCGCCGCAGCTTGCCCTGCCGGGCGAGCTCGTCCCAGACGGCCTGCGGAAACTGGTTAGGCGGGATGATCGCGACGATGCCGGAGCGTCCGCCGCTCGTCATGGCCCCGTGGCCGAGCCGGGACTCGTCGTCGAGGCGGGCGAGCTTCAGGCGTTTCTTGAACGCTTTCATAGCGTTCTTGAGCTGTGTGGGCGGTATCTCGCCGGGGGCCGGGGCCCCGCCGGGCGCAATCGGAGGTTGATCGGTCATGGCGTTCCATCCATTCGCCGCGGCCTCGCGCGGCGGCGATGATTCACGATAGCCGGCGGGGCGGCGCGTTGTCCAGCGGGGCAGGGGCTGCCAGACTCGGCGCCTGGCCGCCTGGCGGCAGCCGGCGACGGGCATCTGCTATACATTCTAGTAGTGCGCCTGCACACTTCTCTCTGGGGCCGTCGCGCGCGGGTTGACCGCCGGTCGCGGCCCCGAGTTCATCGACTGGGGAGCCGCATGGCCGCGCCACTCCATGTCGTCACGCCGCCGGCCTGGCCGCTGTCGCTGCGCTGGGCCTTGAAGTACCTGCCCGACTATTTCCAGGAGACCCCGTGCCGCTTCCACGTCGAGCTGTTTAGCGCGCTCGAAGACCCGGACCGCCGACTGATCGCCCGCGTCGCCCCGCGCGGACACGCCAAGAGCACTTGCGCCACCTTCGCCTATCCGCTCTGGTGCCTCTGCACGCGCCGCCGCCGCAACATCGTCATCGTCACGCACGAGACCTCACTCGCGACCCAGTTCGTCCGCGACATCCGCAACGAGCTGGAGTCCAACGAGCGCATCGCGGAGACCTATGGCGATCTCTGTGCCGGCGAGGAGCCGTCATCGAAGTGTACACGCTCCGCGCGGCGACGCTGGACGGCCGCACAGTTCACGACGCACACCGGCGTGACCGTCCAGGCTCGCAGCACCGGCGCGGGTTTCCGCGGGCTGCGCGTCGGGCCGCGGCGCCCGGACCTCATCATCTGTGACGACATCGAGAAGGACGAGCACGTCGCGACCGCGGAAGGGCGGCAGAAACTCGAGCACTGGCTGCGGCGGGTCGTGATGCCGGCCCTGGCGCCCGAGGGCCAGCTCGTGGTTGTCGGGTCGCTGCTCCATCACGACTCGCTGCTGGCGAACCTGCGCGATCCGCGCCGCTTCCCGTGCTGGGATTACGCGCTCTACCGGGCGCTGGAAGCCGAGCGCGGTCCGGATGGCGCGTTCCGCCGCGTCGCCCTGTGGCCCGCGCGCTGGCCGGTCGAGCGGCTGGACCTGGAGCGCGAGCGCATCGGCACGCACGCGTTCGAGCAGGAGTACCAGGCCAATCCGCAGGACGACGACCTGCGCGTCTTCCCGCCGGAATGGCTGCGGCGCTATGACCCGGCCACGCTGCCCACCGCCGGGCTCGTCAATCTCATCACCGTCGATCCGGCGACCGGCAAGTCGGGCGGCGACTACTTCGCCCTCTGGGTCGGCAGCGTTGATCCGGCCACGCGGCGAATCTACACACGCGAGCTGCTGCTCGCCCGCCTGAATGCCGTCGAGCAGGCCAGGTGTGTCCTGGCGGCGTACGACCGCTGGCGTCCGCTGAAGATCGCGATCGAGACGACGGCGTACCAGTCAGCGCTGAAGGATTACCTGGAGGAGGAAAGCCGCCGGCGCGGCCTGTACCTCCCGCTCATGGGCTTCACGAGCACGGTCGACAAGCGCGTCCGCATCACCGCCAGCTCGCTCTTCTACGAGAACGGCACCTTTTGGCTGCCCCCGACGCTGGATCCCGAGGCTGAGCGGCAGTTCCTGCACTTCCCGAAGACCGCACACGACGACGCACCAGACGTCTGCGCGATGGGTATCGAGCTGGCCCGTGCGGTCTGCGCGGGGACGCGCGTCGAAGGCGCAACTGCCCAGGCCGCCATGCGCGGTGACTGGTGACACGGCCACCTTGATTCAGCCCGGCGTTTCGTCTACCGTCGCGGCTGCGCCGTGCCAGGCGCTGCGAGAGGCCGGAGCATGTCGTCTGCGCACAAACCCACGCCCGCGGCCGAGCGTGTCACCACGCGGTCGCTGCGAATTGCGTGGCTGGTGGGAGCGCTACTGGTCGTCGGTATGCTGGTCACGGTCGCGCATCGCTCCGTGTTGACCGCCCAGGCCTATGCCGCCGACGACAACGAGTACATCCTGTACAACACGCGCGTCCAGAATCCGAGCTGGACCGCGGCAGGGCAGTTTTTGACCGAAGTGCTCGAGCCGACCACGGTGCGCGGCTACTACCAGCCGCTGACGATGATCTCGCTGATGGTGGATTCGGCACTCGGCGGCCGGCCCAACGACTTGCGCGCCTATCACCGCACGAGCCTCATCCTGCACGTAGGCAACACGCTGCTGGTCATCGTGTTGCTCTACCTGCTGTTCGGCAAGCTCGGCATCGCCGCGCTGGTCGGCTTGCTCTTCGGCCTGCACCCGCAAACGGTCGAGCCGATCGCGTGGGTGAGCGACCGCAAGACGCTCCTGGCGGCGTTTTTCGCGCTGGGGGCGCTGATCCTATATGTCTCGCACGCGCGGCGAACAGGCTGGGTCCGCTATGGGCTCGCGCTCGTACTGTTCGCGCTCGCCCTCCTGTCGAAGCCGACGGTCACGCCGCTGCCGCTCTTGCTGCTGCTCCTGGACTTCTGGCCGCTACGCCGGCTGAGCTGGAAGAGCCTGTTGGAGAAGGTGCCGTACTTCGTCATTGCCGGCGGATCGGCCGTCATCACCTATGTTTCGCAGGCGCGCACCGCGGTCGTGATCACGCCCGAGAGCCGGGGCTGGCAGGAGATCGTGCTGACGATCTGCCACAACATCGTCTTCTATCCCTGGAAGCTGATCTGGCCGGTTCATCTGACGCCGCGCTACCCGCTGCCCGCACCCTTCGAGTGGTCGCAGCCGGCGCTCTTGGCCGGGCTGATCGGCACCGCGCTGTTGCTGATCGTGCTCGGCGCCGCGCTGCGCTGGACGCGCGCCCCGCTCACGAGTTGGCTGTTCTTCCTGGTGGCCATCCTCCCGACGCTGGGGATCATCGGTTTCACCAACGTCATCGCGTCCGACAAGTACGTCTACTTCCCGGTGCTCGGCCTGCTGATGCTTCTGGCGTACGGACTGGGGTGCCTGTGGGACGCGCTGCCGCGGCAGACGTTTGCGCGGGTCGTTGTGGTCGTAGTGCTGCTCGGGCTGGGCGTCGGTGAGGCCGTCGCGACGCATCGTTACCTGGCGCGCTGGCAGGACACCGAGCGCCTGTACCGCTACATGCTGACGCGGGCGCCGGACGTACCGGACCTGCACGACCAGCTTGGCTTCGCGCTCCAGCAGCAGGGGCGCACCGCCGAAGCCATCGCGGCGCTGGAAACCGCCCTCCGGCTGGATCCGAACTACTACCATTCCTACAACAACCTCGGCACGGTGCTCGCGACGGCTGGCCGACTCGAGGAGGCCGTGGCGGCCTTTCGCGAAGGCGTGCGTCGCGTGCCGAAATTCGCGATGGCGCACAGCAACCTCGGGCGGGCGCTGGAATTGCTCAAGCGGCCCGATGAGGCCCGCGCGAGCTACGAGGCGGCGCTCGCGGCGGATCCGGACTGCGTCGATGCCCACAAGGGGCTCGGTATCCTGCTCGCGCGCCAAAACAAGTTGGACGAAGCGGCGGAGCACCTGCGGGCTGCGATTCGCATCCACCCGAAGTACGTGGACGCCTACATCGGCCTGGCGATCACGCTCGACATGCAGGGCAAGCTTGATGAAGCCATCGCGGTCTACGAAGCGGCCCGCCGGATCGCGCCGGAGAACCCGCTGGTGCTCAAGGGTCTCCAGCAGTTTCGCGCGAAGCGAGCCGGCGCGGCGCCGCCCCGACCCGGACCGTAAGCGCAACCGCTGCGCGCCATTTCCAGGCGGCACTGACAACTTCTGACAGGCGGACACACGCCGCGACGCCCACGCCCGTATAATGCAGACTCAGCGGCCGTCGGAGATGCGGCTCCGGATGCGTGGGTGGCGCCTGCGGGATGGCGTGACGCACGCGTACTCCGGACCGGCAGGAGATTGCGGTGATGACACGAGTGATGCGAAAACTGGCAGTTGGGACGACGTTGGCGGCGGCGCTGCTGCTCTGGCCGAGCGCGGCCCACGCACAAAAGACTGTCCTGCGCCTGCGGCTGGCGGGGCCGGTGCTCGAGGCCCCCAATGATACCGCCGGCCTGTTGGCCATGTTTCAGCAGGAGGAGGCCCAGACGCTGCGGGATTACCTGGACGCGATTCGGCGGGCGGCCGGCGACCGTCAGATCAGCGGCCTGGCGCTCATCCTGGACCAGCCGCAGTTGTCGCTGGCGCAGGTTGAGGAGCTGAGCCGCGCGCTCCAGTATTTCCAGGCCAAGGACAAGCCGGTGTACTGCTACCTGGACGCCGGCACCAACCTGACCTACGCGCTGGCGACCGCGGCCAGCCACATCACCCTGGCTGAGTACAGCGAGCTGGAGATCGTGGGGCTGCACGGTGAACTGTCGTATTACAAGGGGCTGCTGGACAAGATCGGCGTTGAGGCCGACATGATGCACTGCGGCGCGTACAAGAGCGCGCTCGAGCCGTTCACACGCACCGAGCCCAGCCCCGAGGCCGCCGAGAACGTCAACTGGCTGCTCGACGGGATCTACGACCGCTGGATACAGCTCATCGCCGAGGGACGGAAGCTCCCCGTCGACGAGGTGAAGAAGCTCGTCGACCAGGCGCCGCTCAGCGCGAAACAGGCCCTGGACGCCAAGCTGGTGGACGAGGTCTCCTCGTTCCCAGCGTTCAAGCAGCGCCTGTACAAGGAATTCGGCAAGGACGTCACGATCCTCAAGAAGTACGAGGAGAACGCCGGTCCGCCCATCGACATGGACAACCCGTTTGCGTTCTTCGAGCTGATCGGCAAGCTCATGCAGGGGCCGGTGAAGATCGACGAGCCGGGCGTGGGGCTGATCTACATCGAAGGCGCCATCGTGATGGGCAAGAGCGACGACAGCCCGTTCGCCGGTACGAGCGCCGGCAGCAGCTCCGTGCGGGCCGCGTTCGAGGAAGCCCGCGAGGACGACAACATCAAGGCGGTCGTCGTGCGCGTGGATTCGCCCGGCGGATCGGCCCTGGCCAGCGACATCATCTGGGAAGCCGCGACCCGCTGCGCGGCTGAGAAACCGCTGATCGTCAGCATGGGCCAGGTCGCCGGCAGCGGCGGGTACTACGTCGCGATCCCCGGCGACACGATCTTCGCCGAGGCGACGACCATCACCGGCTCGATCGGCGTCGTCGGCGGCAAACTGGTCTGGAACGGCCTGATGCAGGACAAGCTCGGCATCACGACCACGGAGTTCTCCCGCGGCAAACACGCCGGCCTGATGAGCATGAACCGCAAGTGGACCGACGACGAGCGCGCCTGGATGACAACGTACATGAACTCTGTCTACGAGCAGTTCAAGGGACGCGTGACCAAGTCGCGCGGCGACCGCGTCAAGAAAGACCTGGAACAGATCGCCGGCGGGCGCGTCTACACCGGTGCGCAGGCACTGGAACTGGGCTTGGTGGACAAGCTCGGTGGCCTCTCCGACGCGCTGGATTTCGCCGCGAACAAGGCCGGGCTGGGGCGCGACTACCAGGTGCTGAACGTGCCGCGACCGTCGGGCTTCGCCGAGTTCCTGAAGCTGCTGCAGGCCCTGACGGGCGAGGAAGGCAAAGACGATTATGAGATGGGCAAGGCTGCGCTGGCCAACGATCCGCTGCTCGGTGCGGTGCTGCCGCTCATCGGTGAACTGGCCCCGACGCAGGTGCGCGACATCCTGCGCGGGTTGCGTGACCTGGTGATTCTGCGCCACGAAGGCGTGGGCTGCTTCATGCCGGCGGTGCCGCGGTTCCGCTAGCCGCCGGTCGGATTCATACCTTAGGTGATGTCACCTGGTCGGATGCCACGGGCTACTGGCAGGCCCGTGGCATCCGCATTCTTGGGCTTGGTCCGCGCCTGCCGGCGTGCCTGAACCCGCCCCTCCCGACGCGCAGTTTGTGTTCCCGGCCTCGAATTCCCGCCTGAAACGCGATGTCCGATAAGGGCGCGCACGCGCACGACCGCCCCGCGTTTGCCGCCCGCGCCTGGGGGACCGGATCGCACCCGGGGCGTGTCCGGTGTGCGTCCGCCCCGTCGTCCTGGACCGGCCGCACAACAGCCGCCCCCACTCACCGTCCGACAGGGAGGTAGGCAGCCCCGTGGTGATTTGCCGGCTGTGGGTGCCGGGCGAGCGGCGGTGCTGCGACGAACCGGGAGTTCGCGATGTGTTGTGGCGCGCGCGGCGTGCGGGGGCACGCTGTTGCCCAGTGGTGGGGGGTGATCGTTCGCCGGTGGGCACGGGCCGTTGGTGGATTGGCCGCGGTGGTGCTTGGGCTGGCCGGGTGCGGCGACGCGCCGCTGTGGGATCAGGCGGCCGGTTTCGTCGACTACAAAGACTCCGGGAAAATCCTCGCGGTTGACGACGGCGTGGAGCTGAGCCGCCACACGGGGCAAGTCGCCGGCGACGACGACTACGCGCTGTTCGACGTAGGTGTCGCGGCGGCCGGGGAAACCTGGACCTTCACGGTGCACACCCCCGCGGGGTCGCCCCGCCTGTTCACCATCGCGGTCTACGATGCGGAGTACGACTTGCTACAGCGCGTCCGGCGTGCGTCCGGCGTTGAGCTGCGCCACACGATGCGGCGGGCCACCGGGCGGGTCTACGCCGCCGTGATGGCGGAATGTGACGGCGCGGTCGAGTTCGAGTTGGTAACGACGCACCTGCCGGCAGGGGACGCTCCGGAGCCGCGCGCGCAGGTAGTGTGGCTGGACTACACCGGCGCGCGCGCGATCGCGATTGCCGACCAGCCGGCCGTGTCATTCGGCCCGTTCCACGCAGCGGACCTGGGGCCGCAGTACGCGGACGCCACCGAGGTGATCAAGGCGGAGATCACGCGGACCGTGCGGGCGCTGTACGCCGGCTACGCGGTGACGATCATCAGCTCGGATGAAGCGGCGGTGCCGCCCGGTCCGCACTCGACCATCTACTTCGGCGGGTACAATCCAGACTTGGTCGGGATGGGCGCGGGGGTCGACCGCTACAACGCGGATCCAAGTGATGACGCGATCGTCTACACGCGCTCGTTTACGTCCTACGCGGTGATGGACCTGTCGCCCGAGGACATGGGCCGGATGGTTGGCAACACGGCCGCCCATGAATTAGGCCATCTTCTGGGCCTGTTCCACACGCGCGGCGCGGACCAACTCATGGACGACGCGCGCTCAGCGTGGGACCTGGCGGCGGTTTCCAAGCTTGGCCGGGCGCCGCTGGCGGAGACCGTGTTCCCGTTTGGTGTCGAGGACGCACCGACCGTACTCGCGCAGACCGTCGGGCTGGCCGGGGACTAGACCGTCATCTGGTCGGACACGCGGTAGCGGCTCGCAATGGTCAGCGGATAGTCCCCGCCGAGCGTGCGGCGATGCGTGTCCAGCGCCAGGTCCGGATCGTTGTTGTGCTCGCTCAGGTGGGCCAGGGCGATCCAGCGCGGGCGGTGGCGCCGACAACCCTTGAGCAGCGCGGCGGCCTCGTCGTTGGACAGGTGCCCGCCGTCGCCGCGAATGCGGGCCTTTAATTCGGGTGGGTACGAGCCCTCCGCCAGCATGACGGGATCGTAGTTGCTCTCGAGGTAGGCGGCGTCCAGTTCCGCCAGCACGCGCCCGAGCAGCGCGAACGGGTGACCCAGGTCGGTCAGTACACCCAGGCGCCGGCCTTCGTGCTCCACGATGAACGCGACACTCTCGGCGGCGTCGTGCGGCGTCGGCAGCGTGTGCACCGTGACGGCCCCGAAATCCAGGGCGTCGCCCGGTAGGAAGTGCCGCACCTCGCGCAGGGGCCCGGCGCCGCCGGCAATCGCGTGATGCGTCGCGGGCGTGGCGTACAGCGGCAGGTGAAACAGCCGGTGAAAGACGCCGGCGTTGCGGGTGTGGTCGCTGTGGCGGTGCGAGAGGATCACGGCATCGACCTGGCGGATATCCCGGCCGTGGTGGGCCATGCGCAGGCTTGCCTGGCGACCGGAGATGCCGGCGTCAAAGAGTAGTTGGACACCCCCGGCCTCGACATAGATCGCGTTGCCGTTCGACCCGGACTGAAGCGAAAACGTCTGCATCTGTTGCTACTATAACGCCTCAGAATCACGCCAACATGGGTGGTACAGCCATCTCGCCCATGCTTGTGCCATCAAGGGCGGTGCGGGCAGCTTGCCCGTTCTTACGACCGGCGGGATGTCCGTACCACACCTCTTACGAGTCGCCTCCAATGCGGCGATACCCCAGTATACCGTCGAGAGCGTGCGGCCGGGCATTCGACGGGCCGGGTGGCGCAGCCGCAGCTTGCGACGTTGGCCGGAAACGATTACGCTGCCAGCGAAGTCTTTGGGTGCAGTTGCCCGCCTTGAGTTGTGCGTGGTGCGGGAGAGTCGGGACGACGCTCGGTATGAAACCAGTGTCCATTCCTGAGCAGGTCTTATCGCAGACCGCGCCGGCGCTGGTGGTGTCCGTCGCGCGTGGGGAAGTGGCGTTCTTCATCGCGGAAACGGCCTGGGGGCTTGCGAAGTACCCGCGCATTTGCCCGGTGGAGATGCGTTTTGGCACGTGGGAGCTCGACCCGGTTACTCTGGTCGCCGTGGTGTTGCGCTTGGCGCAGAGCGATGCGTGTACGTTCGATTACTGGATCGACACGCAGAGCCCGGAGGGGGTTCGCATTCTCCAGAGCCTCGCCGCGCAGAACGAGATCGACGTGCACCTGGTGACGACCGAGCTCGCGCGCAGCCTGCGCGTGAAGAACCCCGCGGTGATCGAGGCCGCCAGCTTGGTCGATCAGTTGCGCACGGGCCGCCGTTGGACGCCGACGGAATACATGGACGCGTTTGCCCGCATCAACAAGCTCTACCCCACGGCGCCAGTGCTGTGGCGCGGCTGCGCTCCCGAGAAGCGGAGCGGCTGAGATCAACCCGCCGGGCGGAACGCTTCCACCAGGCCCACCATCCCCGGCCCATCCTGGATCAGCCGGGCGCGCTCGAACCCCGCCTGCGTCAAGTCGCCGCGAATCTCGTCGAAGGTGTAGGTGCTGCCCCCGGCGGTACGCACGAGCATGTTGATGGCGAACACGGCCCCGTCGCGCGGCTGCGTGCGGTCGGGGCTCATGACGTGATCCCGAATGACCAGCCGCCCGCCCGGCACCAGCGCCCGCCGAATCTTCATGTACAGGTCCACATTCTGCGCCCGGCTGTTCTGGTGAATGATCGCGGACAGCAGCGCGAGATCATGTCCGGCGGGCAGCTCGTCGCGATAGAAGTCACCGGCCACAAGCCGGACGCGGTCCAGCAGACCGGCGGCCCCGATCCGGGCCCGCGCCAGCTCGACCACCTCCGGGAGGTCAAACAGCGTGGCGCGCATCTCCGGGGCGGCGCGCAGAAACTCGAGCGTGTACGTCCCCGACGCGCCGCCAATATCCAGCAGTGCCCGGGCCGCACCCGGACCGATCGCCGCCACGATCGCCGGCGCCCGCGGACCGGCGACCACGTGCATCGCTCCGATGAACGCCTTCTGGCTGGCTTGACTGCTCGGGGCCTGCGCGCGGGCCCGTGCGGGCGGGTCGCCGCGGGCGATCCCGGTCAGCTCCGACCAGCTCGGCCACAAGGCCGCCGAATGCAGCACCATCGGGAGGACCGATTGCGGGCTCTCCGCGGAGAGCAGGGCGGCCACCGGCGGCTCGCAGCGGTAGCGGCCGTCATGCTTGGCCAGCAGGCCCGTTGCGGCCAGCGCGTCGAGCAGCACGGTCATGGCCCGTTCATCGCCGCGGCGCTGGCGGGCCACCTCGCCGGCGGTGAGCGGCCCGGCTGCCAGCAGCGTGAACAGATCCAGCTCCGCGGCCGACAGCAGCACACGACACTCCATGAAGTTCCGGGCCAGGGCGAGGATTGCGTCCGCGTTGAGTGCACTCATGGGCAAGTCTCCGAAAGGCCGGCTCGTATTGTCGCGCAGTTAACCCGCACCAGGATGCGCGTGCAAGCGCCGCGACAGGGTTGCCGCGACCGGCTACAATACGCTGTTTTCGCCAGGCATCGCCAGGAGAGCGTCGCGTGAAGCCATCCGAATCCAACCCGGCCTCCCGGGGTCTGAACAAGCTGGCCGACGGCTGGTCGCACCAGCTCAAGCCGCTCGAGCCGATCGACGTGCGCAAGACCGCGACCTGCTCGGAGCTGCTCGCGGCCATGTCCAAGACGGCGTTCAGCGGCCGGAGCCTGGGCGAGGCCGCCGACATCCTCTACGAGATGGCTACCGACGAGAAGTGCTTCGTCGTCGGGACGTTCTCCGGCGCGATGACCATCGCCAAGCAGGGCCTGCTGATTACGGAGATGATCGACCAGGGCATGTTGAACGCCGTGGTCAGCACCGGCGCGCTCATGTGCCACGGGCTCATCGAGCAAAGCGGCCACACGCACTTCCGCCACGACCCGCACTGGAGCGACGAGCAGCTCTACGACGCCGGCTACTGCCGCGTCTATGACACGCTCGAGCTGGAGCGCAATCTCGAAGAGGCCGCCGACATCATGCAGCACGTTCTGGCCGACCTGCCCACCGACCAGGCGCTGGGCAGCCACGAGCTGAACTGGCGCATCGGCGAGTACGTCCGCCGGACGGTGGCCGGCCGCGGCATCCTGCAATCCGCGCATGAGAGAAAGGTGCCGGTCTATGTGCCGAGCTTCAGCGACAGCGAGCTGGGGCTGGACACGTTCGTCCACAACCTGGAGGCCGCCGACGCCGGCCGCCCGCCCGTGCGCATCGACCTGCTGCGCGACATCGGTGACTACTACGACCGCGTCTGCAGCGCCGAGCGCCTGGGCATCTTCACGATCGGCGGCGGCGTGCCGCGCAACTGGGCCCAGCAGATCGGCCCGCTGGGCGAGATCCTGGATCGCCGGACCGGCGGCAAGCACGGGCACTACATTCGCTTTCACTACGCGATTCGCATCTGCCCGGAGCCGGTGCACTGGGGCGGGCTCTCGGGCTGCACGTATTCCGAGGGCGTGTCGTGGGGGAAGTTCGTCTCGGAGAAGGAGGGCGGCCGCCACGCGGAGGTATTCGCCGACGCGACGATCGCCTGGCCGCTGCTGCTCCGCGGCGTCCTCGAGCGGATGGGGCGCGTCTGATGGGCCGCCGACGCGCCGACACCGGGCAGTAGACCACCGTGAACCACACCGCGCTACGCAACGTTGCCATCATTGCCCACGTGGACCACGGCAAGACCACGCTGGTTGACCAGCTCCTGCGCCAGTGCGGCCAGTTCCGCGATTCGCAGTTGCGCGGCGAGCGCATCCTCGACTCGAATGACCTGGAGCGTGAGCGCGGGATCACGATCCTGGCGAAAAACATCGCTATCCGTTACCGCGACACCAAGATCAACCTGATCGACACGCCGGGGCACGCCGACTTTGGTGGCGAGGTCGAGCGCGTGCTGAAGATGGCGGACGGCTGCCTGTTGCTCGTGGACGCGTTCGAGGGGCCGATGCCGCAGACGCGCTTCGTGCTCCGCAAAGCGTTCGAGTACAAGTTGCGGCCGATCGTCGTCATCAGCAAGATGGACCGCCCGGACGCCCGTCCCAGGGACGTGCTCGACGAGTCCATCGACCTGTTCATCGAGCTGGGCGCGGACGAGGCGGCGCTCGATTTCCCGACCGTGTACACCTCGGCGACCGAGGGCTGGGCGTCGCTCGACCCGCGGCAGCGCGGCACGGACATCTTTCCGCTGTTCGAAACAATCCTCCGCCACGTGCCACCGCCGGTCGTGCAGCGCGCGCAGCCGACGCAGATGCTCGTCACCACGCTGGACTACAACGACTATGTCGGCCGGATCGCGATCGGCCGCGTCTTCGCGGGCACGCTGCGCGCCGCCCAGCGCGTGGTCGTGATCCGGCGCGACGGCACGCGACTGAACGCCCAGGTCGGCGAGCTGCACACCTTCGATGGCCTGGGACGTTGCCGTGTCGACGCCGTTGAGGCTGGAGATATCTGCGCCGTCGTCGGGCTGGATCCGATCGACATCGGCGACACCATCGCCGACGCGGAGAACCCGCAGCCGCTGCCGGTCATCAGCATCGACGAGCCGACGCTGCACATGGTGTTCCGCGTCAACGACTCGCCGTTTGCCGGCCGCTCGGGACGCTACCTGACCAGCCGCCACCTGCGCGACCGCCTGGAAAAAGAGCTGCAGCGCAACGTCGCCCTCCGCGTCGAGCCGGGCGCGACGCCGGACGAGTTTCTCGTGTCCGGCCGCGGCGTGCTGCACCTGGGCGTGCTGATCGAGAACATGCGCCGCGAGGGTTACGAGCTGGCGGTCGGCAAGCCGAAGGTCATTTTTCACGAGCTCAACGGCCGCAAGACCGAGCCGATCGAGCTGTGCGTGATCGACGTGCCGACCGAGTACGTCGGACCGGTCATGGAGATCATGGGCGGCCGCCGCGGCATCTGCACGACGATGGAGGCCCGCGACCAGCGCACCTACCTGGAATTCACCGTGCCGGCCCGCGGACTGATCGGCGCCCGCAATCGCCTGCTCACCGCAACGAACGGCACGATCATCATGCATCACAACTTCTACGAGTACGAGTACTTCCGCGGCCCCATCCCCGGCCGGGCGGCGGGCGTGCTGATCGCCAGCGAGGACGGGCCGGTGACACCCTACGCCCTCGATGGTCTCTCCGATCGCGGCGTGATGTTCGTCAGCCCGACGGAGCGCGTGTACAAGGGGCAAATCGTCGGCGAGCACTGCCGCGACAACGACATCGTCGTGAATGTCTGCCGGCAGAAGAAGCTGACGAACATCCGGGCCGCCGCGGCCGACAAGACCGTCGTGCTCAAGCCGCCGCGGCAGCTCACCCTGGAGATCGCGCTGGAGTTCATCGAGGACGACGAGCTGGTCGAGGTCACGCCGGACGCGCTGCGCCTGCGCAAGCGCATCCTCGATGAGATCGGACGCAAGCGCGCCAGCCGCGTGCGGTGAAGGCGGAGCACGACCACCCTTGGGGTTAATCGTCCACGATCTCCGGTATCCGCTTGATCCGCGGATCCGTGAAGATGTCGAGCTCGTCCCGGCTGGTGCTGGAAAACTCCGACACGATTGCCCCCTCATCGCCCGCCTGGAACCAGTGCAGCGTGTTCGGCGGCACCGTGTACTGAGCGCCTGGCTTGAGCTCGATCTCGTGGAACACCGTGTAATGCGCCTCGCTGCCGGCCGGAATGCGCGCCTGCAACGGCTGGCTGCGCGTGCCGGGCACGTACAGCCACACGCGGCCCCACCGACAGCGGAACGTCTCCATCTTGCCCGGGGTGCCGGCCACCGCCGGGTGGCGATGCTCGGGACACGTCTGCCGCGGGAAGAGCACCAGCTCCTTCGCGCAGTACCGGTCCGTGTTGGCGTAGACCACCAGCTCCAGCCCGGTGCGCTCCAGCTCCCCCAGGCCGAACTCGGCGATCTCGATGTTGGCCGCTTCATCGGGCGTCAGCGCGATCCCGGCCCGTTGGAGCATCTCGCGCGCGCGGGCCTGTGCTTGACGTGCCGCACTGCGTTTCAGCATGGCAGGTTCCTGTCCTGGTACAAAACACCGGAGATCCGCTCCGGCACGGGCCCGCGGGCGTCAGGTCGGCGGCCCCTGCGTGTCGCCCGAAGACGACTCCGTCGCCCGGACCGCCGGCAGGCCGATGCGGAACTCGGCCCCACCGTCCGGGGGATCGATCAGCTCGAGTGTGCCGCCGAGCTCATGTACGATCTTACGCGCCACCGCCAGACCCAGCCCGGTGCCACCGTGGCCTTTGGTCGACTGGAACGCCTCGAAAATGCGCGTCCGTATCTCGGCGGGCACGCCGGGACCGTTGTCGGCCACCGATAGCAGCACTAGGTTCTGCTCCGCGTGGTAGCGCGTGCGCACGTTGATGATACCCTTCTCGCGCTCGACCGCGTCGATCGCGTTGGTGACGATGTTCAGAATCACCTGGTGCACGCCGTCGTAGTCCACGGGGATCGGCGGCGCGTGCTCGTCCAGGTCGGCCAGCAGGACGACGCGCTTGGCATCGGCCTGTTTCTGCACGAGCGCGACCACCTCCTCGACGATCCGGTTCACCTGCAGCATTTCGAACCGCGGCTCGCGCTCCTTGCTGAACGCCAGCATGTTCAGCATCAGGTGGTACGAGCGGTCCAGGTTGCGCTCCACGATCCGCCAGCCCTGTGTGGCGGTGGCCAGATCGCGGCGCTCCAGGCCGCGCTCCACCACCTCCGCCCCGCTGCGCATCCCCTGCAGAATGTTCTTGATGTAGTGCGACAGGTACGCCACGGTCTCGCCGGCGGCCGCCAGGCGCTCGCGCTGCAGGTGCGACTGCACGAGGCGGGCGTTCTCGATGGCCAGCCCCGTCTGGTAGCCGATCGCCGTGATCAGCCGCAGCTCATTCTCGTTATAGGTGTGGCGGGTCACCGGGCAGTCGAGGTGGATCACGCCCAGCACCTGCTCGCGCGCCACGATCGGGGCGCAGATCACCGAGCGCATGCCGAGGTTCTGCACGCTCTTGCCGCTCTGGAAGCGCTTGTCCGCGACCACGTTCGAGCACAGCACGCCCGTGCGTGACTCGACCACGTGATTGATGATCGTTCGCGACGCCATGATCGCCTTGCCGTCGCTCGCCCGGGCCTGCGCCGCGCCGCGAAACCGGACCACCTCCGGCAGCAGTTCGTCAGTCGCCTCGTCCCGCACGAAAATCACGCCGCGGTCAACGTCGGCCTCCTGGAACATGATGTCCATCACCCGGACCAGCAACTGGTCCGCCGGCAGCAGGCTGCCGATCACGTCGGCCAGCTCGCGCATCACCTTCCAGGCCTTGACCGCGTACGCGGTTTCCGGCGCCGCGAGCACGATGCTGTCCTCGTTCGACGGCACGCTCGCGACCACGGCCGAATCCACCGCCGGGCTGCCCGCGTCCAGCGTGACCAGGTCGCGGGGGATCCCGACGCCAGAAAACTGCTGCACGGAGTCCTCGCCGGTGTACACCATCAGCGTCCCGCCGACACGAATCTGATCACCGTGCTTGAGCCGCGTCGGCTTCTGGATGCGGACGCCGTTGACGTACGTGCCGTTCGCGCTGCCGAGATCCGTGAGCAGCCACCCCGCGTCGGCGGCCTGCAGCTGGGCATGGCGACGGCTGATGGTCGGATCGGTGAGCGGGACCTGCGTGCTGCCGCGGCCGATCAGCACCTGGTCGTCGATCGTGCGCAGCGTGCGACCCTTGTCCGGTCCCTGGAGAACGATGAGTGTGGCCACGCCGAACCTCGCTTCATCGACGGCAAACCGAACAGCCCGCAAGGGACCGTCAGCATGGCGGACCGAACCCGGCACCGCGGACGGCCGGGCAATACGCTTTCCGCCCGACACTCCGCGCCGGCGTGTCGGCCGTCGTGCAACGTCAGGATTCTACCGCGAACGGCCGTCTAGGGGGTCGGGGCCTGCGCCGCGCGCACGTGATTGGCGGCCAGCCCCTTCGGGGTCTGAACCAGCTCAAATACGACGGGTTCTCCCTCGCGGAGCGAGCGGAAACCCTCGCCGTCGATGCTCGAATAGTGCACGAATACGTCCTTGCCCTCCGGCCCGACGATGAAACCGTAACCCTTCTTCGTGTCAAACCACTTGACGCTGCCGTCCGTCATGACACAGACCTCCGGGAACCGCCCAGATATGACCCCAAGACGGTCCACGTACAAATGTCCGCCTGTCGCCGGACTAATTCTCCCGGACGATTACCGGATGCCCACTTCCGGTGATTTCAGGTCTGGTTCGACCGGCGTACAGACAGGTCAGAGATGTGACCGGTCGGAACGGAGACCCGTCCGGCAAATATGCTCTTCATATCCGGTGCGGCCGGCCGCGGTGCTCACGACTCCTTGCCGCGGGCGTCCGCCCCGGATTCCTTGGCCGCCTTCAGCGCGGCCTTGCGCGATAATTTTACCCGGCCCTGGTCGTCGATTGCAATTACTTTGACCTTGACCACGTCGCCAATCTTCACGACGTCGGACACCGTGCGCACGTAGTTGTCGTCGAGCTCGCTGATATGGCACAGGCCGTCCTGACCGTCCGTGATCTCGATGAAAGCGCCGAAGTCTTTGATACTAATGACCTTACCTTCATAGATCCGCCCGATCTGCACGTCCTCGGTGATCCGCTGGACCATCGCCAGGGCCCGCTCGGCACCATCCGCGTCGAGGCAGGAGATGACCACCGTGCCGTCGTCTTCGATGTCGATCTGGGCTCCGGTCTCGGCCTGGATCGCCTTGACGGACTTGCCGCCCGGACCGATCAGCTTGCCAATCTTCTCGGGGTTGATCTTGATCGTCAGCAGCCGGGGCGCGTACTGGCTGATTTCCGGGCGCGGTTTAGCCAGCGCCTTGTCCATCTGGTCCAGGATATGCATCCGGCACTTGTGCGAGAGCTTCAGCGCCTCGCGCATGATCTTGTGCGGCAGGCCCGTGGCCTTGATGTCGAGCTGCACGCCGGTGACGCCCTTGCGCGTGCCCGCGACTTTGAAGTCCATGTCGCCGTAGTGGTCCTCCTCACCGACGATGTCGGCCAGGAGCTTGTAGCGGCCGTCGGGCTCGAGCACCAGGCCGATGGAGATGCCGGACACCGCGCCGCTGATCGGCACGCCCGCGTCCATCAGCGCCAGCGACCCACCGCAGACGCTCGCCATCGAGCTCGACCCGTTGGACTCGAGAATGTCGCTGACGATGCGGATCGTGTAAGGGAAATCCTCGGGGCCGGGCAGCACTGCCTCGAGGCTGCGCTCGGCCAGCGCGCCGTGGCCGATCTCGCGCCGCCCCGGCGAGCCGATCCGCCGGACTTCGCCGACCGAGAACGGCGGAAAGTTGTAGTGCAGCATGAACTTCTTGCTGTATTCCTCGATCAGGTCGTCGATGAGCTGCTCGTCACGGGCCGTGCCCAGCGTGCAGACGACCATCGCCTGCGTCTCGCCGCGCGAGAACAGCGCCGAGCCGTGCACCCGCGGCAGCCAGCCCACCTCGCACAAGATCTTCCGCACCTCGTCCAGCTTGCGGCCGTCCACGCGCTGCTCCTCGTCCAGGATCAGGTCGCGGACCAACCGCTCCTCGACGATGCCGATCGCGGCCTTGACTTCCTCCGGCGTGTGCTCGGGCTCCGCGACTCCCTCGGGGCAGTACTCCGCCACAATCCGCTCGTAGACCGCCTTGACCGCGTCGTTGCGCTCCTGCTTGCCCGTGATCTGCTTCGCGGCGCGCAGGTCGGTCAGTGCCTTCCGGCGGATTTCATCCAGGAACGCGGCGTTCTTCTCGGGGGCCTCCCAGGTCTTCGGCTTGCCCGCCTGACGCTCCAGCTCCTTGAGCATCTCGCAGATCGGCTTGACGCCGTTCTCGTGCCCGAACTGCACCGCGTCGGCGATCACGTCCTCGGGCAGCTCGCGGCAGCCGACTTCGATCATCGTTACGGCGTCGAGGTGCCCCGCCACGATCATGTCCATGTCGGAGTATTCAAGCTGCGCAACCGTGGGGTTGATGATGAACTTGCCGTCCACCCGGCCGACGCGCACCCCCGCGAACGGACCGTGGAACGGGACCGGCGAGACGGCGAGCGCGGCGGCGGCGGACACCAGCCCGATCACGTCCGGGTCGTTCTGCATGTCCGTGGCCAGCACCATGACCTGGATCTGCACTTCGTTCTTGAAGCCGTCCGGGAACAGCGGCCGCATCGGGCGATCAATGAGCCGGCAGGTGAGCACTTCCTTCTGTGTCGGCCGACCTTCACGTTTGAAGAACCCGCCGGGGAACTTGCCCGCCGCCGACATCTTCTCGCGGTAGTCGACGGTCAGTGGGAAGAAATCGATTCCGGGGCGCGGGTCGGCCGTGACGACCGTACCGAGCACGACCGTGTCGCCGTAGCGCACTACTGCGGACCCCGCGGCCTGCTTGGCCAGCTTCCCCGTTTCGATGGACAGAACACTCGCACCAATCGCGCGCTCGACCTTGAACATCATGGATTCGCTCTCTCTCTCACTGCCTTCCTGCCGCCGACTGTCTTTCTTCCGACCGACCGACTTACCCATGTTCCGACATCCCTAAAGGAATAGCGCGCCCGAACAGCGTGCCCGCCGCACGGTGCCTTGACCCAAAATCCCGGACGGCCCCACCGCGCCGTCTACTTGCGCAAGCCGAGCTTCCCGATCGTCGCGAGGTAGCGGTCCCGGTTCTGGCGGGCAAGGAATTTCAGCAGAGAGGAGCGCTTGCCCACCATCTTCAGCAGCCCGCGCCGCGACGAGTGGTCTTTTGCGTGAATCTTCAAATGCTCCGTGAGCTGGGTGATCCGCTGGGTGAGCAACGCGATTTGCACTTCGGCGGAGCCGGTGTCCTGTTCGTGCCGTCGGTGTGCCGAGAGGAGCTCGGCCTTCTTTTCGCCAGACAAACTCATGGCCCGTCCTTTCATCAACTTGGGCGTGCCCCAGTCCGTACCCGCGGGCCAAGCGGTGGCCAAGGCAGCCTGCCAACTGGTGATCAGTATATGGACACGACCGCCGGCTCGCAACCGGAGCGACCATTCCTGCCCGCCCCAAACCCTGGCCGCCGTGTGCCGCCGCGCGGCTATTTCGCCTTAGTCATTGTCATCACGATAATTACGATTCCGCCGATCACGGGCAGCGCCACCGAGACCCAGCCGAGAATCATCCCCGCCAGCGCCCGCCGGCCACCCAGCCAGTGTCCCGGCTCCGTGCGGATGCGCTGCCGCGCCCGCCATCCGAGCACGATCGCGACGATGCCCAAGGTTAGTCCCGCCACCATCGACACGCACGCCGACAAGCCGCCCATGATCACCGCGGGCGGTGGCAGCTTGCCCATCGGAGGTTTCAGCTCATCCGGCTTGAAATGCAGGCCCAGGTACACCTGCGCGCCGACGGCCGCCAGCCAGAGCCCGATCGCGATCAGGCCGCAAGTGAGCGCCGCATTCGCCCCGCGCATCAGCCGGGCGGTCAGCACGCGGGGGCTGTCCGGTTCGTCCTCCACTCGAATCTCGCTCGCCGGGATTTCGGTCGACGTCCACTTGCGCGGCGCCGCGGGGCCGCGCTCCGCGGCAATCTCGACGGCCGGACGGTCCGAGACGACCTTGCCGTCGCGCATCTGCACGATGCGTTGGGCCTGCAACGCGATGTCCGGCTCGTGCGTCACCATCACGATCGTGACGCCCTGCGCATTCAGGCTCCGAAAGATCTCCATGATCTGCTCGCCCGTCCGGGAATCGAGGTTTCCCGTCGGCTCGTCGGCCAGCAGCAGGGCGGGGTCGTTGACGATGGCCCGGGCGATGGCAACGCGCTGCCGCTCGCCGCCTGAAAGCTCGTTGGGGTTGTGCTGGGCGCGGTCCGTCAGCCCCACACGCTCCAGGGCGCGCGTCGCCGGGGCACGCGTGTTGGTCTGCCGCGCGTAGAACAGCGGCACGGCGACGTTCTCCGCCGCCGACGTGCGGTTGATCAGGTTGAACGTCTGGAACACGAAACCGATCTGCTTGTTCCGCACCGCGGCGAGTTCATAGTCGGAAAGATCGCTGACGTCACGCCCGTCGAGCCGATATGTGCCGGCCGTGGGCCGATCGAGGCAGCCCAGCAGGTGCATCATCGTGCTCTTGCCGCTGCCCGACGCACCCGTGATCGCGACGAACTCGCCGCGCTCAATCGTCAGGTCCACGCCGTCCAGGGCATGGACGATCGAGGTGCCCATGCGGTAGAGCTTGGTCAGGCCACGGATCTCGATGAGTGCCAAGCTGCGCAACTCCCTGGGGTGCCCGCAGCGCACGGTGCGACCCGCGCCGCGCGACCGGCTGCTACATGCCCTCGCCCGCCCGCTGCGGCAGTACCGTGTAGACCTCGGCGCCGTCCGGCAACTGCTCGCCGTCCAGGACCGCGAGCACCTGCGTACGCTCGCCGTCGCTGATCCCAAACCGGCAGGCCACGAAACGCTGGCCGTAATCCTCGCCGGAGCCACGCTCCGGCGGCACCTTCAGGTAGACGCCGCGCTTGTCCTCGAAGCTCTTCACCGCCTCTGCGGGGACCAGCAGCGCGTTGCTGGCGCTCTCGACGGTGAACTCGACCTGCGCCTGCGCGCCCAGCGGCAGCATGTGCCGCTGCGGGTCGGTGATCTCGACGTGCACGTCGAACTGGATGATCGACGAGCCCGCATTCAGCTTGCCCTGGGGTTCGACGCGCTCGATGCGGCCCGCGAACTCCACGTCCGGGAACGCGTCGACCGTGATCTTCACGTTGCCGGTGCGCTGCTCAATCTGCTTGGCATCCTGCTCCGCGGCGGCCCGCAACTCGGGCATGTCAGGCAGCGCATCGATCGGCGAGACATTCAGCACGCGGCCGTAATCCGCCTCGTCGAGCCGCGCGATGACCTTCTTCTTAGACACGTCGGCCAGGGTCATGAGCATCGTTCCTCCCGTGAAGCCCTGGGTGGCGGACTGCACGAGCATGCCCGGGCGGACGTAGACCTCGGTGACGATCGCGTCCTGTGGCGCGATGACCGTCGTTTCGCTCAGGCGCTTCTGCGCGTCCTCCAGCGTCTTGCGCGCCGACTGGACCACGGCTTCCTGCGAACGCACCGCCGCCTCGGCGTCCTGCTTGGACAGCTCGGCCGAGCGGACCGCGATACGCGCGGCTTCCTGCTGTGCCTGGTTCATCCGGTACTGCGCGCGGATGTCGTGGACTTGCTGGTCACTGTAAATGTTCAACTTGCCTTCGCTCAGCGTGCGCTCGATCTTCTCGAGCTCAAAGGCGACGACTTCCCCTTGCGCCGTGATCTCCTCGAGCCGCGCGTTCGCACTGGCGATCGACACCTCGGCCCGTTCCACCGCCACCCGTGCCTGCGTCAACAGCGCGTCGGCCCGGTCAAAGTCGGCCTTGGCCCGCTCGACCGCGCGCTGCTCGTCATCCGGATCGAGCACCACCACCTCGGTCCCGGCGTGCACCATCGTTCCCTCCACGACGGGGACGCTCATGATCCGGCCCGAGGCCTCCGACTTCACTTCGATCACCTGGTTCGCGTGAATGAGCCCCGCTGCCGTGATCGGCACGCGAATGTCGCCGTGTGTCACCCGGCCGAACTTGGGCTGTGCCCACCGCGGCCGCATGACGTACTGCCG
Source organism: Phycisphaerae bacterium (assembly GCA_017999985.1). Taxonomy (NCBI): domain Bacteria; kingdom Pseudomonadati; phylum Planctomycetota; class Phycisphaerae; species Phycisphaerae bacterium. The sequence goes on from JAGNKU010000012.1 coordinate 150,966, forward strand.
CCCAAAGAACCAGCCCACGACGACCAGCGCCAGCACGACCAGGACGATGATCCACTTCCGCATGGCGCTACCCTCGGCACCGGGGTGCGGGCCCGCCCGCCCGCGACCAGCGCGCCTGCCAGCCGCCAGGCGGCGACTGACCGGCGTGCGCTACCTCGGCTTGAATTCCTCATACCGGAAACCAAAGGCTTCCGCCACGGGCCGGTTGGTGATTTTGCCGCCCACCATGTTCACGCCCGCCGCGAGACCCGGATCCGCGGCGCACGCCTTCTCATACCCGCCGTTCGCCAGCTTCACCAGGTATGGAATCGTCGCGTTTGTCAGCCCGAACGTGCTCGTGCGGCCGACCGCGCCGGGCATGTTCGCCACGCCGTAGTGCACGACCCCGTCAATCACGTACGTGGGATCGCCATGCGTGGTCGGGTGCGTCGTCTCGCAGCAGCCGCCCTGGTCCACGCCCACATCCACGATCACCGCGCCCGGCCGCATGAGCTTGAGGTTCTCACGGCGGACCAGCATCGGACAACGCGCGCCGGGGATCAACACCGCGCCGATCACCAGGTCGGACGTTTCCAGATGGCGACGAATCGCCTCCGGCGTGCTGTAGACCGTGCTGACGTTGGCCGGCATGACGTCATCCAGGTACCGCAGGCGATACAGGTCGATGTCCATGATGGTCACGTTGGCGCCGAGCCCCGCCGCCAGCTTCGCGGCATTCGTGCCGACGATGCCGCCGCCGAGCACGAGCACGTTGGCCGGCTCCACGCCCGGGATGCCGCCCAGCAGGATGCCCCGGCCCTCCATCGGCTTCTCGAGATACTTCGCGCCTTCCTGAATGCTCATCTTGCCGGCGACTTCGCTCATGGGAGCGAGCAGCGGCAGGCGGCCCTCGCGGTCATGAATCGTTTCGTAGGCGATGGCCACACACCCGGAGTCACGCACCCCCTCGGTCAACTGGCGACTGGCCGCGAAGTGGAAGTATGTGAAGACGACCTGCCCCTTCCGGATCATCGGGATTTCCTGGGCGAGCGGCTCCTTGACCTTGCAGATCAGCTCCGCGCGCGCCCAGACCTCGGCCGCCGAAGACACCATCTCGGCGCCATAGGCCTCATAATCGGCGTCGGCCAGCCCCGAGCCCACGCCGGCCCCACGTTCGATAACCACCGTGTGTCCGCCGCGCTTGAGCTGCTCGACTCCGGCCGGAACCACCGCGACACGATATTCGTCAGGCTTAACCTCTTTTGGGACGCCGATGATCATACGGACAACTCCTCGCTGGGCGTGAAACGGTCGATATACACCAATGAATCCAGGGACAAACCTCGCAGAACCATGAGAGTAAGGACTGCATACGCCGTTGGCAAGCTGGGGCGCGGGCGAGCACGGCTGACGACCCTGCTGAGCGCCGCGCTGGGTCTGGCCGCGGTGGGTTGCGCACCCCGGACCGCGCCGCCGCTTGTCACCCTGCATGCCCTCGAGGACGCACCGGCCGCTCCGCGCACCTGCGTCGCACAGGTCATCGTGTCGCAGCCGGATGCCTTGCGGGGTATCTGCACGCCGCTCGGGCCGCGCCTCGGGTTAATTCAGGTTCGCAACGCGGCCGATTGGGCGCGACTCGCCCAGGCCGTGCCGGGCCTCGGCCCGCCGCCGGACTGGCGGACCAGCATCCTAGTCGGCTTGGCCTGCTGGGCAGGCACGCCGGTCGATGGCGGCTGGCCGGTCCACATCGCCTCGGTTCGTGCGCAGGACGGAGCGGGGCTCATGGAGGCCACCTTTCGGGCGGGGACCTACCTCCCGGACGGCGTCGTGTACGTCGAGACGGCTCACGTGCGGGGGATCGACGCCGTGCTCGCCGTCGATGTCAACGGCGCAACATTCTATCCAGAATAGTGTTATGCAGTCTTGGACCCCCGTACGGCGCTACCGTGGTGTGTGACGCTGTCGAGCGGCTGCGCTGCTGACGGAACCGGGATTACTGCCGGTTTGCGGCGAAAATCCCGTTGACAGTCGGGGCGGACACGCGATGATGTTGCTTCCTAGCAACACATTGCGTGGCGTGGGGCCATCAGGCCAGAGTGACTGCTGACGAGCGACGTCAACAAGCGTGAGGGTCTATGAACGTGACCGATGGGGCCGTGGCGGGCGTGCCCGGTGACGCAGGCGCCAACCGCAGCGCACGGGTCTTGCTGGTGGATGACGAGCGGTCGGTGCTCGATTCGCTCGCGCGCTTCCTGACGACCGACGGGCACGAGGTGGTCGCCGTGACGTCCACCCATGAGGCGGTGCTCGAGTTGGAGCGCGCCAGCTTCGACGTGATGATCACCGACGTCATCCTTCACGACGGTAACGGCGTCGACCTGCTCCGCACGGCCCGCGATCGCTGGCCGGACCTGCTCGTGGTCGCCATGAGCGGCTACGGCACGATCGAGTCCGCGGTCGAGGCGATGAAGGTCGGGGCGTTCGAATTTTTGTCTAAACCGGTCCGGATGGACGAGATTCGCCAGGTGGCCCGCCGGGCGATCGAGCAGCAGAACCTGCTGCGCGCCAACCGGTCGCTGCGCCGCATGCTCGACGCGCCGTACAACCTCGACGTGGTCATCGGCCGCACCTACCAGATGCAGCGGGTCTTCGATCTGATCGAGGCCGTGGCCGACTCGAAAACCACCGTGCTGATCCACGGCGAGACCGGGACGGGCAAGTCGGTCGTGGCCCGCGCCATTCACCAGCGCAGCCAGCGCCGCGCCCGGCCGTTCGTGGAGATCAGTTGCGGCGCAATCCCCGAAACGCTGCTCGCGTCCGAGCTGTTCGGCCACGTCAAGGGCGCCTTCACCGGCGCGCTCGCCGACAAGGACGGCAAGTTCCGCGCCGCCGACGGCGGCACGATCTTCCTGGACGAAGTGGCCTGCGCTTCGCCCAGTCTCCAGGTCAAGCTACTGCGCATTCTGCAGGAGCGGCAATTCGAGCCGCTGGGCTCCAACCGCACGGCGACCGTGGATGTGCGGGTGATCCTCGCGACCAACGTGAACCTCGCCCAGGAGGTCGAGGCGGGGCGCTTCCGCCCGGACCTCTTCTACCGCATCAACGTGGTGAACATCGACCTGCCGCCGCTACGCGACCGGCTGACGGACATTCCGCTGCTGGCCGAGCATTTCCTGCGGAAGTGCGCGCACCAGTGCGGCAAGCGTCGCCTCGCGTTCACCGAGCCGGCGTTGCAGTGCATGCAGCGCTATCGCTGGCCCGGCAATGTCCGCGAGCTGGAGAATTGCGTCGAGCGTGCCGTGGTCCTGACGCGCGGCGAGCAGATCGACGTGGCGGACCTCCCGCCCGCGGTCGTCCGCGCCTCCGAGAGCGACGCGACGATGTTCTCCGCCGATCGCGGCCGGCCGCTGACACTCAAGGAAGCCCTCGAGGAGCCGGAGAAGCGGATCATCCAGGCCGCGCTGGAGGCCAATGCCTGGAACCGCCAGAAGACCGCGGCGGTCCTCGACGTCAACCGCACCACGCTCTACAAGAAGATGAAGCAATACGGTCTCGAAGAGCCGCGCAAAGGCCGCAAGCCGCAGCCCTGACCCGCCCGCCCGCAGGGCAGGTCGCGTCCGTGTGCGACCTGCCATCCGGCCATCGTCCGCCTGATCGCTGACTGTCGCACCGTCCCATAACCATGCGCCCCAACATGCCACGCAAGTGACACGGCCTCCCCCGTCCGCCCGCCGCCAGGCCACCCACTTCCCCTCGCCCGTTCACGAACCCGCCACCGCGTGGTACACTAACCCTCTTGGCTCAGGCCGGGCCCGACGGGTATCCGGGTGTGTCCGGCGGCGTCGTAGTGCCGTGTCCGGCCGCCGTCCGGGCCTGGCGGTCCGGGGAGATGGAGCTTGGAAGCGAAGTACATCCGGATCACGGGTGCCCGCCAGCACAACCTCCAGAACGTCGACGTGGACATTCCACGCGACCGCCTGGTGGTGATTACCGGGCTGAGCGGCTCCGGCAAGAGCAGCCTCGCCTTTGACACCATCTACGCCGAGGGCCAACGCAAGTACGTCGAGTCGCTCAGCGTCCACGCCCGCCACTTCCTGGAACAGATCGGCAAGCCCGACGTCGAGCGAATCGAGGGCCTGCCTCCGACGCTCGCGATCGAGCAGCGGGCTGCCGCCGCCAACCCGCGCTCCACCGTCGCCACCACCACCGAAATCTACGACTTCCTGCGCGTCCTCTTTGCCCGTGTCGGCGTGCCGCACTGCCCGAAGTGCGGCCAGCGCATCTATCGCCGCACCGTCGACCAGATTGTCGATGTCGTCCTCGCCTACCCCGCCCAGACGCGCGTCATGATCATGGCGCCGCTCGTGCGCGGGCAGACCGGCGAGTTGCAGCCGATCCTCCGGCGGATTCAGCGCGAGGGCTTCGTGCGCGCCCGCGTGGACGGCGCGCTGCGCGACGTGAAGGAACTGACCGACCTGCCGAAATCGCGCGCCTGCGACATCGACGTCGTCGTGGACCGCCTTGTCCTGCGCCCCGACGTGCGCTCGCGCCTCGCCGACGCCGTCGAGCTGTCGCTCGCGCTCGGCGACGGCACGGCCATCGTCAGCCGCGCCGACGGTGTCGCGGCGGGGAGGGCGCCCGAGCCCGGGCGTGTGACCGGCGACGAGGTCTGGCTCGACGAGGTCTTCAGCGAGCGGCACACCTGCACGGCGTGCGGGATCAGCCTGCCCGAGCTCAGCCCGCGGGCCTTCAGCTTCAACTCGCCATACGGGGCTTGCGAGCAATGCGGCGGGTTGGGCACGACGCTGCGTTTCGATCCGCAGCTAATCGTCCCCGACGAGAACGCGACGCTGGTCGGTGGGGCGCTGAGCCCGTGGGCGGCCGGCAAGAAGCGCGTCTCCGCGACGCACCTCAAGTTGCTGCGTGGCCTCTGCACGGCGCTGAGCGTTCAGCCGGAGACGCCGTTCAAGAACCTGTCCGACGATGTGCGGCGCATCATCCTCCACGGCACGACGCCCGAGGACGCGGAGCGGCTGGGGCTGACTTTCGAGGGCGTCGTCCCGAACCTGGAGCGCCGCTACCGGGCAGCCGGCAGCGATGGCGGACGCAGCCGGCTGGGGAACTACCAGTCGGAGTACGTCTGCAGCCACTGTCACGGGGCGCGGCTGCGCCCCACGTCGCTCGCGGTGCGCGTCGCCGAACGCAACATCCACGAGATCACGCAGCTTTCGATCGCCGAGGCGACCGCGTTGTTCGAGGCGCTGCGGCTGGAGGGCGAAGCCGCCCAGATCGCCGAGCCGCTGCTGCGCGAGGTGCGCCAGCGGCTGCGCTTCATGTACGACGTCGGCCTCGGCTACCTCACGCTGGACCGCACCAGCGCGACACTCTCCGGCGGCGAGGCGCAGCGCATCCGCCTGGCGACGCAGCTCGGCAGCGGCCTGGTCGGCGTGTGCTACGTGCTGGACGAGCCGACCATCGGCCTGCACCAGCGCGACAACGCCCGCCTGCTGGAGTCCATCCGCCGGCTGGTGGACATCGGCAACAGCGCCATCGTGGTCGAGCACGACGAGGACGTGATTCGCGCGGCCGACTACCTGATCGACATGGGCCCCGGCGCTGGCCTGCACGGCGGCAAGATCATCGCGCAGGGCCCGGCCGCCGAAGTGCTCGCCAACCCCGCATCCATCACGGGCAAGTACCTGCGCGGCGAGTACGGCATTCCGCTGCCCGAGGAACGCCGCACGGCACGCCGCTCCGACTTCGTCCAGGTGTTGAAGGCCGCCGAGAACAACCTGAAGGCCATCGACGTGAACATCCCGCTGGGCGTGCTCTGCGCCATCACCGGCGTGAGCGGCAGCGGCAAGAGCACGCTGGTGTCGCAGATCCTGCTGCCCGCCCTGCGGCGGCGGCTGTACAAGTCGCGCGAGCGGCCCGGCCAGCATGAGCGCATCGTCGGGGCGAACAAGATCGACAAGGTGATCGAAATCGACCAGACGCCGATCGGCCGCACGCCGCGCAGCAACCCGGCAACGTACACGGGCGTCTTCGACGAGATTCGCCGGCTGTATGCGAAGACGAAGGAAGCCCGCATCCGCGGCTACAACGCCAGCCGGTTCAGCTTCAACGCCAAGGGCGGCCGGTGCGAGGCGTGTCAGGGCCAAGGCACCCGGCGGATCGAGATGCACTTCCTGCCGGACGTGTTCGTCGAGTGCCAGGAGTGCAAGGGCTCGCGTTACAGCCGCGAGACGATTGAGATTCGCTACCGGGGCAAGTCGATTGCCGACGTGCTGGAGATGCGCGTCGAGGAAGCGCTGCGCTTTTTCGACAGCTTTCAACGCATTAAGCAGGGCCTGCAGGCCCTCTCCGACGTGGGCCTGGGCTACGTCCGGCTCGGCCAGCCGTCCAACACGCTGTCGGGTGGCGAGGCGCAGCGCGTCAAGCTGGCGGCAGAGCTGGCGCGGGGCGTGACGCACCCGGTCGCGCCGAACGGCCCGCCCAGCGCCTCCGCGACGCAGCGGGCCAAGCTCGAGAACCACACCCTCTATGTGCTCGATGAGCCGACGACGGGCCTGCACTTCGCCGATATTCAGACGCTGCTGGCGGTGCTGAACCGTCTGGTGGACATGGGCAACACGGTGCTCGTGATTGAGCACAATCTGGATGTGATCAAGACCGCTGACTGGATTATCGACCTCGGCCCCGAGGGCGGCGATGCCGGCGGTCAGATCGTGGCTGCCGGCCCGCCGGAAGCCGTGGCCGGTTGCGCGGGGAGCTACACGGGGCGGTACTTGCAGCCCAAGCTGCGCGCGTAGGGGCCGGCGCTCAGGGTGTGGCGATCGGCGCCACGGTGGGCGTGCACAGCCGTTCCCAGTCCTCGCGACGGAGCTTCACCGCCTCGCGGTGCGTGCCGGACTGCATGACCAGGTACTCGTCGCTCTTCAACTGCGGGTCCATGATCGTCCGCAGGCCGAAGAGCGCGCCCACCGGCGGCTCGGCCCCGAGCTCGCAGTCCGGAAACAGCCCCGCCATCTCCGTCTCGTTCGCCAGCCGCACTTCACGCTCGCGCAGCACTTCGGCCACGCGCCGCAGGTCCACGTGTTTGGGCGCGGCGATCGCGCACATGGCGAACCCCGTCGTCCCCTTCACGACCACGGGCTTGGCCACCATGTACCCTGAAACATGCTCGACATTCGCCAAGCCCTGCGACGTGTACGTCACCGGGTGCGTGTGCTTCTCGTAGCGCACGCCCCGCTCGTCCAGAAACGACTCCAATCTCATGTCGCATGCTCCTTTCGTCGCTGGACCAGCGCTGCACGCTGCAGCGTCGGATCGACGCCTGGAGATGTGCGGCCCGCCACAACACGGCTCCTGCGCTACGACCCGTGCTCGCCCGGACCGGCAGGCGCCAGTTTGTCCAGTTGTGAGTACACGTCGACATGCCCGTCCTGTCAATGAAAATCCGCCCCGGGAGCGCGTGCGCAGCATGGTCAACCCTGATAGTGGCACTGGTTACCCCCGCGGCGCGCAAAAAGAGCCCGGCACGCCGCACGGGGGTGCGACGTGCCGGGAGGTGCAACTGCTTCCGTTACGCGGTCGGCAGGCCGCCGGCGATACCGGCCGGCCCGACGCGATCCCGCGAGACTAGTTCACGCACGTGGACACGATTCTCCAGCGGTTGAACCCGTTCGCGCACGGATAGTACTCCGTCGCCAGGTTGCCAAGCTGGTCCACGATCGTGATCCGACCGTAGATCGTCGTGCCCTGCGGATACGTGTTCGTGCTCGACGCAATCATGTTCGGGCACTGCGTCGTGAGCGACAGCGTCGTGACCGCATCCAGACCCGGGATCGGGTTGCCCGAATCGTAGTCCGTGCAGGTCGCGTAGGCCTCGACGTGGGCGATGAACTCGGCGGTCACGGTCAGACGGAACCGGCGGGCGGTCGTGTTGGTCTGGGTGATCTGGAACCAGTCGGGGTCGTAATAGCCCAGACCGTTGATCTCCTTGGCATACACGCGGCCGCAGTACGTGCCGCCGCACGCGAACGTCATGAAGTGCGGAGGCGGCCCGTTCGGA